>NZ_JAUYTS010000068.1 GCF_030695085.1 Falsiroseomonas sp.
TCAGGGGTTGTTGGTCTCAGCAACCCAACCCTACCGAAGATCACCGCGGTGGCCGCCCAGGGCGCTCCGCTTCGCTCAGCCAGGGGCTTCGCTACGCGCCCCGGGCTTCGGTCCTCCTACACCACCACCCGGGACACGACCGGCTCAAGGACTGGCGCCGCATCGCCATGCGCTACGACCGCTGCACCCACACCTTCTTCAGCGCCATCACCCTCGCCGCCACCGTCACCTTCTGGCTCGGGCAATGAGTCCTGTGCCTAGCCGATGCAGTTGCCGCACGCGTGCGTCGAAATCCCCGCGGAGCCGATCGCGATGGCGGACCAGTTCGCGCAATTCCTCCACCGCTGCATCGTGCACATCTGTCAGCGCGGGGCGCTTCTCGAAGGCGAAGCTAGCAAGGGCCAAGGCATCGATCGCATCGGTCTTGGTCCGCTCGAGGCCGGCCTGCTGAAAGCGCCGTGCGGTGATGGGATTGAGCAAGGCAACCTGGTGACCCGCGGTGACGAGAACGACGAAAAGATTTTTCCAGTAATGGCCGGTGGCCTCCATGGCGATGAGCACCGGCCCGGAGCCAAGCAGCCCGAGAAGCTTGGCGTAGCCCTCCTGATCCTCGGTGAAGGGGGTGGGTTTCCCGATCGGCCGCCCGTCGTCGTCAAGGCGGCCAAGCATGTGAGCCCGGAAAATTCATGAGGGTTGGCGGACATGGCGCAACCCGTTGAACGGCCATAGGATTCGGCTGCGAACCCAGAACCCTGCCGCTTCCGGACACCATGCCCGCCGACGCACACGCTACGCTGCCCTTGCCGGGCCTGTCACCCGTCGCGGGCAACCCGATCATCGCCCGCTTCGACGGCGGCGCCCTCTCCTCCGACGGCGGTCTGCTGGCGCGGCGTGAGATCGAGGAGCGCCTCGGCGTGGCGCGGCGTCTCGCCGCCTGCATCGACGATCGGCGCGCGCCGGACCGGATCCAGCACAGCCTCGCCGACATGCTGCGCTTCCGCCTGCTGATGATTGCCGCCGGCTACGAGGACGGCAACGATGCCGACATCCTGCGGCACGACCCGCTGTTCAAGCTCGCCAACGGGCGGCTGCCCGACGCGGCCGCGCTGTGCTCGCAGCCGACGCTGTCGCGCCTTGAGAACACGCCGGGGCTGCGCGCGCTGATCCGCATGGCCCGCGCCATGGTGGCGCTTTACTGCGCGAGCTTCCGCCAGGTGCCGCGCCACATCGCGCTCGACACCGACGACACCTTCGACGCGGTCCATGGCGGGCAGCAGTTGCGGCTGTTCAACGCCTACTACGACGAATACGGCTTCCAGCCGATCGTCGTCTTCGACGCGGACGGCCGCCCTGTCGCCGCCATGCTGCGCCCGCCCAAGCGCCCGACCGGCGCCGAGGTGCGCGCCTTCCTGCGCCGCCTGGTGCGCGAGATCCGCAGCCACTGGCCGCGCGTCGGGATCCTGATCCGCGCGGACAGTCATTATTGCGCACCGGAGGTGCTGGAGTTCTGCCGCGCGGTGCGCATCGACTTCGTGATTGGCATCGCCACCACCACGACGCTGTGTCGGCATGTCGAGACGCTGGAGGCCAGCACCGCCAGCCGCCAGGCCGGCGCGCCGGGCGCGGAGAAGCTCCGGCGCTACAAGGAATTCCACGATGGCGCGGCGAGTTGGTCGCGCGTCGAGCGCATCATCGCCCGCGTCGAGGTCAGCACGCAGGGCACCGACACCCGCTTCGTCGTCACCAACCTTACGGATGGGACTGCGCGCGGGATCTACGAGAACCTCTACTGCCGGCGCGGCCAGGCCGAGAACCATATCAAGGCGTGGAAGCGCCATCTCGCCGCCGACCGCACGTCGTGCTGCCGTGCGGCTGCCAACCAGTTCCGCCTGATGCTGCACACCGGCGCCTACTGGCTGCTGTGGTCGCTGCGCAGCATGATGCCGAAGCGCTCGACCTGGCGCGTCGCACAGTTCGACACCCTGCGGCTGCGCCTGGTGAAGCTGGCCACACGTGTCGTCGCGCTGAAGACCCGCGTCATGCTGCATCTGCCGAGCGCCTGTCCCGACAAGGCCATCCTGCGCCTCGCGCTCGAACGCCTGCCGCGCCTGACCTGCTGAGTAACGGGGCGGATGCCCCGATCGAGCCCCGCAACCGCAACCCTCCAGCCCCGCGATACGCACCAACACACCGCCAGCAGCGCCGGCGGCAGTCGAACGCGACCGCGTCTACGCAGATGCGCAAGCCGCCCGCCAAGCGCATATCACAGCCAGCCTGGTGAATTTTCCGGGTGAGTTTCTGATGCGATTTCGATGCCGGCGAACATGGCTCCTCCTTACAAGACAGAAGCCGGGGAGCCTCGAAGCCGACGTTCAAGCTCATCCTTGTATCACCGAGGACGCGGATTGGCTGGACCCGGCCTCACCATACCGTTCGAGCACCAAACGCCGGTCGAGGGCGCCAATCTGACCTACGTGGAACGACCCACCAGGCTGATGCGGCGACCCTCTCCCAGCTACCGGGGCACTACCTTAAGCCAAAGCGGTGCCCCGGTGGGTGGAAGAGTTACAAGGGCCGTATCAAGTGGCTCGGCGGCTTCCCAGGCGGTGATCACTGCGGCCGCGGAACTGCGCAGGGTGAGACCATCGACGGGTGCATCCAGCGGCGCGAAGACCGTCTCCCGTGAACTCAGGAGCGGGCTGTCGTGCGCGGTGGCCGCGTGGGTGCCGCTGCGAGGCAGTACTGGCGCCGAGCCAGCCGGATCCAGGCCGATGAAGGCGAAGCCACTGTCGGTCATGCGGAGCGCGATCCAGGCACCCGTCTCGTCCTGGCGCCAGCCTCGCCCGAGATGCTCCGCCGGCGCCGGCACCTCCACCAGCAGCCCGGTGTTAAGCATGCTGCGGAAGACGGCGTTGCGCGCGGCTGCGGGTATCTTCGGCAGTGGGGCAAGTCCTGCCTCGTGTTCGGCGGCCTCGCGGACGATATGGGACTGGGTGTTGGACAGCGTCATGGTAGTGGTCTCCGGCGTCGAGCACCGAGGATCGGGGCCCTACCACCAGTGGCCCCGCCGGGCTGAACCCGGTCGGGGCGTACCAACGCTTCGCTCCGGATCTGACGAAGCCAAGTGCCCTCTGGCCAAGGGCTGGAACGCCGGCGCGCCGATGGATGATGCGAACCTGAACCGGCGGCAGACCATCCGCGTCGGCCCATCCGTGGTCTATGCGCAGGTGGGGGTGATCGGCTTCGATGGGCCGATCGATCTGCAGTCGCTGCGGCTCTACGGGCTGCCAGAGGCCGCGCCCGCAGTGCTGAACGGCACGCCGCTGCCGACAGGGGCGCTGTTCGGCTCAGGGCGGCGGTAATTTGCCGCGGAGGTATCTGGGATCTGCCGAGCCTGGCGCCCGGGGCGACGGCGCTGCTCGATGTCACCGTGAACGGGGCGCGGGCGGGCGACCGGGCGCAGGCGTCGCTCGTGTCGTCGACGCGCTTTATCGAACTCAACGCAGCCGTGTGGTCGAACAACACGGTGCGGGTGTTGGCGCGGAACATCTCAGGCGCGACGTTCAATTTGGCCGCGGCGACGCTGTCGGTGGGGGTGGTGAAGCGGCGGGTGCCCAGACGGGCGGCGTTGGTCCGGGGTTTTCAAAGCTCCGGACGACGCATTCCCCCACAGCGATGGTGAGCAGCCACATGCCGACGACCACGATTTCAGTGGTCAGCCCCGTCGGCGGTTCTCCCCTGATCAGGTAGACGGGGAACATGATCGGCGCGACGGTTCCCGATCCCATGCCGATGGCATAGGCGCGGATCATCCAAGCACGGTGTCGCAGCATGGCGTGCGCCCGCGCCGCCGCCACCCCCAGCACGAGCACCGCGAGCAGCGCCAGGCTAAACACCCCGCGTGCGGCATCCAGAAGCCCGGTTGCGATGCTCTCGACCTGCAGCAGCAGCGCCAGCCCCGACAGCGCCAGCCCAACTCCAGCCACCACAAAGACTCGCCCGGCCAGGCGGTGCAGCATCCCGAACCGGTGGCGAAGGGCGCGGGCAAACTGCAGCGGCCCGAGCACGCCGAACAGCACGCCCGCCAGCGCATGAAGGAAGAACGCGACAGGCACGGAGGCCAGCCGAAGGCTGTCCTCGGGCAATGCGCCAAGCGGGATCTGCACCACCAGGACAGCAGCCATCATCACCGGGATGAAGCTGAAGATGGCCAGGGCCAGAACAAGCGGAATCGGTCGGGTGAAAGCGCCGATCATGGCAACTTCGCGCTTCTGGGATGACGGGTCAGCACCGCCCTGCTGCCTGCAACAACGCATTGCAATTGCCGCCAGCGCTTCGACCACGTTGGCCGGTGGCCGCGGGCCCCTCATTGCCGCTCCCACGCTGGCCACCCGACATGGCGGTGCAGATGGCGTCGGAATGCGGTGTCTGCCCAAAGGTTACGGCCTGCTGGAGGCCGGTGGCCCCGTACAGGTAGCAGCGGAAAGCCGACCCGTCGCGCGTATTGACGGTGTAGTTGATGCGGCCTCCGGTCTCTTCGCTGCGGTCGGAGATGGCGAACTGGCCGACGGTTCGCCCGATGGCCTGAGCGGTGCGTTGTTCCAGGCCGTCCTGATTGATGGTGGGCGCACATCCGGCCAGGAGGACAAGCGTGGCAGCGAGGGCTGCGAAGGGCCGAATGTGCATGACCGGCTTCGTGGGATTCATTGGGCTTGTTCGGCAAAGCCGTTGTGTGCGGGTCTGGGGGCCATAGGCTCGGCGGGTGACGGCGCGCATCGGAATCTCCGGCGGTGGGGAGCTGGTCACCTACCCATGCACCAATACACGTGGAACTGGTGAAATCCGGTCATCACCCATACAAGGATGTATGGATCTGAACGCCACGCAGCTCGATTGGAATCGCATCCGCGCCTTCCTCGCCACCGCCGAGGCGGGTTCACTCTCCGCCGCGGCGCGGGCACTCGGCCTCACCCAGCCGACGCTAGGCCGCCAGATCGCGGCACTGGAGCGCGATCTGGGTGTCGCCCTGTTCGAGCGGGCCGGTCGCGGCCTCGTGCTCACGCCCACCGCCGGGGCGTTGCTGGAGCACGTGCGCATGATGGGGGATGCCGCCGGCCGCCTGGCCCTGGCCGCCACCGGCCAATCGCAGCGGATCGAAGGCCCAATTCGGATCACCGCCACCGAGGCCTGTGCGGCGCACATCCTGCCCCCCATCATTGCCAGGCTGCGCGCGGCACATCCGGGCATCACGGTGGAAATCCGCGCCATCAATCGCACGGCCGATCTGCTGCGGCGCGAGGCCGACATCGCCATCCGCAACTTCGACCCGCGTGAGCCGGAACTCATCGCCCGCAAGGTGGGAGAGGACCGGGGCCGCCCCTATGCGACCCCGGGCTATCTCGCCAATCTGGGGCATCCTCGGGGCTGGGATGATCTGGCGCGGGCCCAGTTCGTGGGCTTTGGTGAAACCTCCGACTTCATCGAGGGCATGCGCGCCTTGAACCTGCCTGTGACAGCGCAGCAATTGCCGGTTCAGGTGGACAGCCACCTGGTGCATTGGGAACTGGTGAAGCAGGGCGCGGGCATCGGCTTCGCCACGGAAGCGGTGGGCGATGCGGAGCCACGGGTGTGCCGCGTGCTGCCCGAGGCGCCGCCCATCGTCTTCCCCATCTGGCTCGTCACGCATCGGGAACTGCACACCAGCCGACGCGTGCGGGTGGTGTTCGATTTCCTCGCCGATGCGCTGGCGTCGCCGCCGCGCTGACCAGGCAGCACGATCAGGGGGTCGGAGGGAGCCATATCATCTCCCCGCGACGGCATGACAAGACGGCGCACGCCGACAAGCCTGCCCCGAGCATCAGCCAAGGGTCGCGCGCAAAGAAAAGGCGAGCGGCAGGGCCGGCGTCGACGCCGGAAGGCGGAACATCCCCGCGCCGGCAGGCTCCATCATCGGAAAGGCTGGCCACGGCAGCGTCTCGTGCTCGTGCAGGAAATCGAGACGGAAGCCGGCCGCGAGGAGCGCACCGAGAATGGCGCTGAAAGAGTGCGCCCATTCGTAGGTCTGGCTGTGCGCCAGCATGTCCGGCGCGCCGGTATAGGTGGTGGTGTCATTGTACCTGAACGGCGCATCGATGGGCACTTGCCAGGGGCGCGCGAGCACCAGCCGTTCGTCCTGCTCATCCAGCGCGTTCATCGCAGGGTGTGAATCCGCCAGGTACAGCGCGCCGCCCGGTGCCAGCAGCGCAGCGACCACGCGTGCCCAGCGTGTCATGTCCGGCAGCCAGCAAAGCGCTCCCCATGTCACATAGACCAGGTCGAAGGGGCCATCGAGCAGCGTGGCTGCGTCATACACATTGCCCTCGACGAAGCGCACAGGCAGGCCAAGCTCCGCGCCCAGCGCCCGCGCGCCGGCGATGGCCCGGGGCGAGAAGTCGAGCCCGGTGGCGATGGCGCCGCGCCGCGCCAAGCGTACGGTGTCGAGCCCAAAATGACACTGCAAATGCGCCACGCGCAGTCCAGCGACATCGCCGAGTTCGCCATCGACGATGGGATCGAGCCGCTTCTCCCCCGCACGCACGGCATTGATTCCGTAAAAGCCCGTGCTGTCGCGCAGGTGGATCTCCGCGCGGTCGTCCCAGTTCAGGCGGTTGGCTGCGATCGGGTCCATGAGGCTCTACCTGTTGGCGCGGCAAATTCTTCGGGAAAGGCCTAGCTGTTCTTATTCACCACGGGCCTGCGTGAGTCTGGCGCGCGTGGCGTAAGCTGCTGGATGCGTTTACGAATTTGGGTGTCGAGACCAACCCGTAGCACCCTCAGGCCGCGCCACACCCGCCATGGACAACGATACGACCGAGCGGTTCGGCTTTCCAGCGATCAGCCGCAAGAGGCTGACTGCCGCCTTTGACGGTGGGCGCCTGACGTCGGACGGCGGGGTCACGTTGCTGGCCGCGGCCGAGCGCCAGCTCGGTCTGTGCGACCGGCTGGCCGCGCTGATCTCCCACCCGGCGTGATCCGTCACGGGTGATCCACCCGCTGGCCGACATCCTGCGGGCCCGCATCCTGGCGATCGCCTGTGGCTACGAGGATGCCGACGACCTCGACCACCTCCGCCGGGATCCTGGCTTCAAGCTGGCCTGCGGTCGGCTGCCCGACAGTCGGCGAGACCTGTGTTCGCGGCCGACGATGTCGCGCTGGGAGAACGCGCTGTCCCTGCGCGAGGTGATCCGGCTGATGCGGTTTATGAAAGGCTCGCCGCGGGTGAAGCCGACCTGTTCCAGCGGCTCGCCGCGCACGGACGCCTCATTGAGGAAGGCAGTGACCTCCGCGGGCGAGATGCAGGACAGCGCGTCGTTGCGCGGGCGGCTCTCGATGGAGTAGCTGGCGCAGGCGATGTTACAGAGCATCCCGGTGTTGATCCAGGGCCTCTGCAACCCCCTGCAAAGCCACAGTGGCGCGGCGCTCCCCCATGGCTGTCAGGGCGGCATCCGCGAATTTCGCGATGCGTGGCGCGGGCCGGGTGATCGTGCCGACGGACAAGGCGGCGTTCCTTCGGGCGATGCGCGGTGTCGCTCCATCCCTGCGCCGGAAGCCTCGGCGAGGTTACGCGCGGGGGCGCGATCGGAATCGGGTTCGCACTCCGTCCACCGCCTCGGAGCCGATCACCCAAAGGATCTTCCAGCCGGCCCTGACGGTGCCGGAGAGAGTCCCCGATATCTTCGAGGTCCCGATACGGCGCCGGTAGCCGACCGGCACCTCCACCACGCGCAGGCCGATACGGGCGGCACGGACCTGCATCTCCACCGTCCAGCCCCAGGTCTCGTCGCGCATGCCAAGCCGCGCGAGAGCGCCGCGCCGGATGACGCGGAACGGTCCGAGATCGGTGTAGCGCACGCCCCAGACCAGCCGGATCAGCAGGCAGGCCAGCGCATTGCCGAAGCGCTGCTGCGGGGTGAGCGCACCGCGCTCCACGCCAAGCGTGCGCGCGCCGATCACCAGATCCGCTTCGCCCGCCTCGATCGGGGCGAGCAGCGCGGCGAGGTCCTCCGGACGGTCGGCGGCATCGGCGTCCATGAACAGCACCGTGTCCACCTCCGGCGACAGCGCGGCAATGCCGGCCAGGCACGCCCGGCCATAGCCGCGGCGCGGCTCCTCGACCACGCGCGCACCGAGGCGGCGCGCGATCTCGGGCGTGCCGTCGGTGCTCGCGGTGTCGACCACGATCACCTCGGCCACCCGCGGCAGGATCGCGTCCAGCACCCCGGGCAGCGCCGCCGCCTCGTTGCGGGCGGGGATGATGACGCCAATGCGCAACCCGCCGGGCGCGCTCATTGGTTCCCCGGCTGGCGTATCCTGGACAGGCCCAGCATCAGCAACACTCCTATGAGGTGGATCGCCGCGACGCCCTGGGCGAAGACCGCTCCGAGCCCCAGCGCTTCGAGCGGGAAGAACGCGTAGTAGAGCGGCAGCAGCACCGCCGGCAGCAGGAGCGCCCGGCAGCCCAGCGCCGCCGCGAATGGCAGGAACCAGACCGCATACCAGGGGTATTGCGCCGGCGAGAGATAGAAGGTGGCGGCCGCGACGATCAGGGCGCCGCGCAGCAACGCCTCTGGTTCGCCCGGCGCCTGGCGCGCGACGGCAAGCGCCACCACCGCCGCCGCGAGCCCGACCAGTGGCCGCAGCGCCGCGCCGGCGCCCGACCCGAAGGCAGCCTGCACCCAGGCCATCGGGGCATTGTTGACGAGCCAGCGCTGCGCATAGGCGGCCAGGCCCGCATCGGGCGCCGCGACCGTTGCCAGCATCGGCGCCAGCGTGGCGGCCGCGATCAGCCCGAAGGCGGCGACGGCCGGAACCCTTGTGCCGGCCGGCAGCCAGCGCGCCAACAATGGCACGAGCAGTAGCGGCCAGACCTTCACCCCCGCCGCCAGCCCGAGCAGCCCGCCCGCCAGCGCGCCGCGCCCGGACAGCGTCGCCAGCAGCGCACCGAACAGCAGCGGCGGCAGCAGCGCATCCACATGGGCTGCGTTCGTCAACACCACCGGCAACAGCGGGCAGCACCACCAGACGGCGGCGCGCATCACCGGCAGACCCACGCGCCGCAGCAGCGCCGCCAGCAGCAGCACCCCCGCGGCCTCGGCGCCCAGCATCACGATGCGCAGCCCGAGCAGATCCCAGGGCGCGATCCAGTGCGCCACCATGAAAGCGAGCTGCGCGGTGCCCGGGTAGATGCTCCGCAGCCCCGCGAATGGCAGCACGGCGTGCAGCGCCGACCCGGCCTCGCCGAACCCCTGCGGCACGCCGGCGGCCGGCGGCGCGCCCCAGGGTGAGATCCCATGTGCCACCAGCGCTCCATCCCAGAGGTAGCGCAGCGCGTCGGTATCGAGGACGAGCGGCGTCCCGAGCCATCCCAGGCGCATCGCCGCGCCAAAGACCGCTATGGCGCCGATCGCCACGCGCCGCGGGGGCAGCCGCTCCAGCGGGCCGATCGCCGCGAACCACGCGGCGCCACCCAGCATTGCCAGCACGATGAAGGCCAGCACCCGTGTCGGCGCGGGGTCGGCCCGCTCCAGCAGCCCGGGGGCGAGGGCGATCATGCCCGCCTGGGCGCCGGCCAGGAGGGCCGCCATCACCCACAGGCGCTGCCCCGCCCAAGGCATGGTGTCACGACTCGTCATGCGTAACCATGGGCCGGCCCCGGGCGATCTGGGATATGGGCTAACCCTGCCATGCTCCTGCTGATGGATCGAACGCCATGCCGCCACCCTTCCGCCCGGCCCGACGCCGCCTGCTGCTCGCGGGCACCGGCGTGCTGGTCGTCTCGGCCGGTGCAGCCCTCGCCTGGCCCTGGCGGCGCGGCCTGCCCGACCCCGCCGATCCCGGCACGACGATGCAGGATGTCGAAGCCTCCGTGACGCGCCTGCTGCCGGTGCCGGAGATCACCTCGGCGGACCTCGCCCGGCGGATCGCGTCGGGAGAGCGCATCCTGCTGCTCGATGTGCGCGAGCCGGCCGAATACGCGCAGAGCCGCATTCCCGGCGCGCTGCGCGTCTCGCCCGGAGCGCCGGCCGCCGCGGTGCTGGCCGAACACGGCGCGCGCATGGCCGGCGCGACCGTGGTGCTCTACTGCGCCGTCGGCTGGCGTTCCGGCCTGATGGTGCAGGGCATCCGGCAAGCGGTGACGCAGGCCCCGGCCGCGGCGCTGCTCAACCTTCGCGGCGGCATCTTTCGCTGGCATGCGGAGGCGCGGCCGCTGGAACTCGGCCCGGGCGCGACGGGGGTGCACCCCTTCGACGCGGCCTGGGGCCGGCTGCTGGCGCGGATGGGCGGCGGCTAAGCGCAGCCGCCTCATGTGCCCGCCGGGGCGTCGTTCAGGGCCCAGTCATAGGCATCTCCGGCGATGGCGGTGCGCTCGGTGAGGCGCGTCGCCAGCGGCGGGGCGGCGTGGCGGCGCACATGCGCGACCACGCCGGCCTCGCTGCCGCCGAAATCCTCGCGGAACCAGCTGTAGATCGAGGAGACCCGTAGCCGCCCGTCCGGCAGCACGGTCACGCCGCGCGGGTGGTTCACGAAGGCTGCCGCCGCCGCGTCCAGCTCGCGCTCCAGAGTCGCCGCCCGCCAGGCACGCGGCCAGATGTTAGGGCAGCCGATCGAGGCGCAGTTAACCGCGTAGTGCACGCGCGGATCGCGGAAGGTCGGGCGCATCGTCTCGTGCTCGATGTCGTCGAGCGACATGCGCCGGCCCTCGACCGTGACCAGCCGCGTGCGCCAGGGCCCGGTCCAGCCCTTGGGGTCGAGCGGAACGCCGCTCGAGCGGATGTCGCGGATTGAGCGCACCGGATGGCGCTCCAGCACCACCTTCAGCGTCAGCGCGTTGTACAGGTTCGCCCAGTGGGCGAAGGCCTCCTCCCGCGCCATAGCCGAAGGCCGGCGCAACGCGGCCTCAGCGATCCAGGCGTCGAGCGCGCGCATGTCGACCGCGTTGCCCTTCCAGGCGCCGTAGCGCACGCGGGTCACGCCATCCGGGTGGTCCGCCACGTAGCGCGCGAGCAGCGCATCCAGTACGGCATCGGAATCGGCCGCGGCTCGCCGCGCGGGTAGCGCGACGGTCGTGGCGAGGACGAGGAAGGTGCGGCGGGTCTGCATGGTGCTGTCCTTCAGGCCTTAGCGAAGCGCGTCTTCAGTGGGATGGCGGCGAGCGACAGCGCCGCGAGGCCGAGCAGCGCGCCGAGGATCTGCGGCGTCAGCACGGCGCGCGGATCGAGGGCGCCGCCCATCGCCAGCACCTCGCCGAGGCCGGCGCCGGCCAGGCTGAACACCGCAATACCCGGCAGGATGCCGAGCGCGGTGGTGGCGACATAGACCGGCAGCCGCACGCCGACGAAGGCCGGCACCAGGTTCACCAGGAAGAACGGGAACAGAGGCACCAGCCGCAGCACCAGCAGGTAGGATGTGGCGTTGCGCCGGATGCCCTCGCCCAATGCGCGCGCCTTCACGCCGAACCTGGCGCTTCCGCGGACGGCCTGCGCCGCATGCGCCGCGGCCAACAGCGCTTTGGACGGCACGCAGCCCGGGTTGAGGCAGTCGCCGCCCATCTGGTGCTTCTCGACGAGGACGACGGACGCCCCCATCTGCACGGCGCCGGCCGCGACCGAGAGGCCACCAGAGCCTGCGCCGATGATGCAGAGGTCGGAATGCAGCACCCCGTCGTGCAGCCGGGGGCGGCGCGTGCGAAGTCCGGGGGGCGCCCCTGTCGCATCCATCGTGGCTGGTGCTCGTTCGGTTCCTCAGGCAGTTCGACGGAAGTACCGGGAAGGTTACGGGGCCACTGCCTGCGCTGCCGTCCAAGCAGCCAGGAAGGCGCGCGTGTGGTGCGCCGGGCCGCTTGTCACCGCGGCGCCTCTGCCTGGCGCTTGCCCGGAGAGTTCAGCCTGCAGCCGCAGGAAGTCGTGGGGCTCATCCACATCGTACCACGTCGGCAGCATTACGACGGGCAGGCCGATTTCCTCTGCGCGCTGCAGCGTGCAGGCGAGAACCTCCGGCGTGCTCCAGGCGATGTCCTCGAACAGCCGTGGGTGGGGGCGCTTCAGGCCAACGAGATAGTAGCCGCCGTCGCGCGCGGGGCCAAGGACGACGCGGTCGCCGGGCTCGCGCAGTGCGGCGATCGCCTGTTCGACAAACGCGGTCGGCAGGGTCGGGCTGTCGCCATTCACCATGATCGCGCAGTCATGTCCGTCGGCGAGGAAAGCCGCCATGCTTGCCTGCAGCACGGTGCCGACGGATGCCTCCTGGCGCGGCACCAGCGTCCAGGGCGGTGGCAGGAGCACGCGCAGAACCGCCTCCGATCCGGCGGGGCTGAAGAGCGCGTAGAGTTGCCGGCCGAGCCCTTCGGGAATGGCTTCCAGGGCCACGGCAACGTCGCGGATGAAGCAGGCGGAGAGGCGTTGTGCCATTTCCACCCCGAGCAACGGCCGAAGGCGCGACTTTCCTCCGCCGATACCCGGCGTCTTGCAGACGATAGACACGGCGGTGCCTAGACCCATCAAACTTGCTTCGTCCCTACCAGAACCATTACTACGCCGGCGAGGTCCAGAAGGTTACGTGGTGTTGGCGGAGGCGATGCTCGCTCCCGTGCGTTCAAGCCCTTTCGCGAGCCACCCTACCGATTCCCCTGCCTGCGCGTGCTCCTCGACCGCATCGCCGACCACCCGATCAACCGCAGCGGCGAACTCGCACCCTGGAACCTCCGGCCCAACGCCACCTGAGCCGCGTCGATCGTGTCCCATCGCGTGGTGTAGGAGCGCGATGATCTTTGGCGGGCTGGGCCGCCATATCAGGCGGGCACGGCCGAGAGCCTGACGGTGGCATTATCGCTGACGGTGCTGATGGCTTCCAGGGTCATATAGCGGGCGC
>NZ_JAUYTS010000078.1 GCF_030695085.1 Falsiroseomonas sp.
ATAGGCCGCATTGGCGCTGCGCGAGAACGCGTGCCACGTCTCCGCAGCCGCCGGCGTCGCCCCCACCAATATAGCCAGCCCTGTCAGAATGGCTTTCATCTCAGTTCCCTCCGAACTCCCGTGCATGATGCGCCGACGGACGGCTTTGGCAAGGGGTGACTCAGGCCGCGCGAGCGCACGTCTCAAAGGGACTCAGCAGCGGCTCGAACAGATGGGCCGCCAGATGGCGAACCACGGGGGCGGCGACGCCGTCGCCTGTCAGGTGGCAGGCAGCGCTGTAGGAGTCCGGCAGGCGGTAGCTGTCCGGCAGGCCCATCAGGCGGGCCGTCTCCCGCGCCGACATCAGCCGCGAGCGCACCGCGCCGTCCTCGACCACCAGCACGGTCTGGCGGCTGGATCCCCCGCCGGGGGTGCGCAGGCAGCCGGCGATGTCGAAGCGAACCTCGGCCCGCTGCAGGCGGCTGCCGTCGGCGTCCCGTCGGGTGCGACGGTACAGGCCGCCGACGCGGCGGTCTCCGGCCCGCCGCACCGCCTCGACCTTGGCCAGATTGGTGGGCGACATCAGCGACAGCAGCCGCGCGGTCTGCCCCACCGTATGCCAGGGCGCGTCCGACGGGTCCGACTCGATCAGCGCCGCCAGCCCGTCGGGCCGTGGCCCGGGCTCCGGCAACCGCCACCAGATCAGGCCCCGGGCCAACGCCGCCGGCAGACGCTCGGTCGCCCTTCGCAGCGCTGGCGGATGGAACGGTCCGTCCGGACCGGTCGTGGTCAGTCCGGGCGCCAGCGCCACGTCCCCGCGCACGCCGACGACGAACAGTCTCGGCCGCGACTGCGGCAGGAAGCGATCCGCATTGACCACCAAGGCGCCACAGCGATAGCCCGCCTCGACGAAGGTCCGGCAGATGGTCTCGAAATCCCGCCCTCCGCGCGACGTCAGCGTGCCGCACACATTCTCCACGGCCACGATCCGGGGGCCCCGCCCCTCGGCTCCCAGAGCCCGGGCCAGGGCCCAGAAATCGTGGAACGTCCCCGAGCGCGCGCCCCCGAGACCCGCGCCGGCGCCCGCCAGCGACAGGTCCTGGCAGGGAAACGATCCCCACATCAGCGCGGCAGTCCCGGGCAGGTCGGCGGCGCCGAGGGCCGCAATGTCGCCGACGACCAGGGCGTCGCCGCCCCAGTTGGCGCGATAGGATTCGGCCTTCTTCGGATCAAGGTCGTTGGCGAGCAGGCAACGCCAGCCGTCGCCGAGGCCGGCGCGCACCATCCCGCCGCCGGCGAAGAATTCGTAGAAGCCGGGGGACGCGGGTTCGCTGATCGACGATTCGGCCATTCCCGGCACGCTGACGCGGCGACGGGCGGAAGTCCATCGGCGAGGCGGCCCGGCGATCAGCCCCTCGCGGGCGGGGTCGAACTGATCTAGGTCGGCCGTCCCGACCCACCCGCGGAGCCGCACGCTTGACCGACGCCCTTCCCAACCTGCCGCAG
>NZ_JAUYTS010000080.1 GCF_030695085.1 Falsiroseomonas sp.
GAGGCGCAGCTCGGCGTCTCGCTGATCCAGCGCACCACGCGCCGGCTCAATCTCACCGACAGCGGACGCGCCTACTACGAACGCTGCGTCGCCATCCTGGCTGACGTCGAGGACGCGGCCGCCGCGGTGTCGCAGGCGCACGGCGCGCTCAAGGGCCGGCTCAAGGTGGCGCTGCCGCTGGCGTTCGGCCTGCTGCACCTGACGTCGCCGATCCAGGCCTACATGACCCGGCATCCCGAGGTACGGCTCGAACTCGATTTCAACGATCGCCAGATCGACCTGATGCAGGAAGGCTTCGACCTCGCCGTCCGCATTGCCACGCTGGAAGATTCCAGCCTCATCGCGCGCCGCCTGGCGCCGATCCACCATGTCGTCTGCGCCAGCCCCGCCTACCTCGCGCGGCGCGGCACCCCGCGCGACGCGGCCGAGCTGGCGCAGCATGACTGCCTGGCCTACAGCAACGTGCGCGACCCCGGCCTGTGGCACTACCACGCGCCCGACGGCACGGCCGGACAGGTGCGGGTGCCGGTGCGGCTGGCGGCCAGCAGCGGCGACTTCCTCAAATGCGCGGCCGTAGCCGGCGAAGGCGTGGTGCTGCTGCCGACCTTCTATATTCATGATGCGGTGCGCGCCGGCGAACTGGTGACGCTGCTGGCCGACCATGTCTGGCCCGAGCTCGCCGCGTATGCCGTCTATCCGCCCACCCGCCACCTGTCGAGCCGGGCGCGCGCGCTGATCGATTGCCTGGCCGCGCATCTGGAAGGCGAGCCGTACTGGGACCGCTGACGCACGCTTCGCCGCGCGCTTTAATTCAAGTGACTAGTCAAGCGGCTTGCGAATCCGCACCGGTGCCGGCTCGGCACACTGGCCCAGCGCAATCACCAGCGCCGGCACCTCGCCCGGCGGCAGCGATAGGGATTGCATCAGCGCCGCTGCATCGAACCCGCCGATCGGACAACTGCCCAGCCCCATATGCGTCGCCTGCAACAACATCTGCGCGGCGGCGAAATAGCACTGCCCCTGCGCCCACGCCGCCAG
>NZ_JAUYTS010000083.1 GCF_030695085.1 Falsiroseomonas sp.
TAGCCCTGCGGCAGCTTGCGGATGAAGTCATCCGCCGCCGCGGCCACCGCCGCTGCCTCCACCTCGGCATCCGTCGCATCCAGCCGGCCATAGCGGATGTTCTCGGCAACGGAGGTGGAGAAGATGGCCGGGTCCTGCGGCACCAGGCCGAGCCGGCCGCGCAGCGCCGCCACCTCCGCCTGCGCCGCATCCACCCCATCGACCAGCACGCGGCCGGATTGCGGGTCGTAGAAGCGCAGCAGCAACTGGAACACCGTGGTCTTGCCGGCGCCCGATGGCCCGACCAGCGCCACCGTCTCCCCCGGCTCCACCACCAGGGAGAAATCCTCCAGCGCATTCTGGCCGGGGCGGGTCGGGTAGGCGAAGCGGATGTTCTCGAAGACAACCCGCCCCAGTGCCGGCTGCGGCAGCGGAGTGGGGTTGGCCGGCACGGGAATGTCCGGCCGGGCGGCGAGCAGTTCCAGCAGCCGGTCCGCGGCCGCCCCGGCGCGCTGGATCTCGCCCCACAGCTCGCTCATCGAGGCGCCGGAGGAGGCCAGCAGCACGGCGTAGAAGACAAAGGCGGTCAATTCGCCCCCCGTCATCCGCCCCGCCACCACATCATGCCCGCCGACCCACAGGCTGAAGGTGATGGCGCCGAAGCCCAGCAGGATTACCGCCAGGATCAGGAAGCCGCGGGAGGCGATGCGCTTCAGCGCCGCGGCGACCGAGCCTTCCACCTCCCGCGAGAAGCGCCTTCGATCCTCCGGCTCGTGGGTGAAGGCCTGCACGATGCGCAGCCCGTTCAGCGCCTCCTCCGCCGTCGCGGCCAGATCCGCCACGCGTTCCTGCGCCACCTTGGACAGCCGGCGTTCGCGCCGGCCGAACACCACCAGCGGCACGATCACCAGCGGCAGCACGGCCAGCACGATGCCGGCCAGCTTGGCGCTGGTCGCCAGCAGCATGGCCAGCGCGCCAAGGCCGGTCAGCGTGTTCCGCAGCCCCATGGAGATGGCGGAACCAATCAGGGATTGCAGCAGCGCCACATCTGCGGTCATTCGGGACAGGATGTCGCCGGTGCGCGCCGTTTCGAAATAGCTGGGCGACAGCGACAGCACATGGTCGAAGACCCGCCGCCGCAGGTCGGCCGCCACCCGCTCCCCCAGCCAGGACACCAGGTAGAAGCGGGCGGAGGTGGCGACGGCCAGCAGCGCCACCACGCTGCCCATGAAGATCGCCGCCTGGTCCAGCGCGCTGGCGCCGCCGGTGAAGCCGCGGTCGATCAACTGCCGCAAGCCCTGGCCGAGCGCCAGCGTCAGGCCGGAGGCAGCGATCAGTGCAAAGCCGGCGGCGAGGGCGCGCGGCAGATAGGGCCGCAGATGCGGCAGCAGCAGCCCCAAGGAGGCAGCGGGCGAGGCCACGGGTGCGGCCGCCGGTGGGCGGGGGGAGGGGGCAATGGACACCCCCGCTAAATGCGCCCCGCCCCGCCGTTTCGCAACCGGGCTGCCCTGTCCCGGGCGGCTACTCCATGAACCCCGGCTCGAGGAAGCGCGGGATCATCAGCGCCATGTCCGGCCACAGGATCAGCAGCACCAGCACCAGGAACATCGGCACCAGCATGATCATCACGTCCTTCAGCACATCCACCAGCCGTAGCCCGGCGATGGAACAGCAGATCAGCAGGCACAACCCATAGGGTGGCGTCACCAGCCCGAAAGCCAGGGAGACGATGCTGATCATGGCGAAGTGGACGGGGTGGATGCCCGCCGCCGCCGCGATTGGCTGCAGGATGGTGCCGACGATGATGATGGCCGGAATCGCATCCAGGAAGCAGCCCACCACCAGGAAGGTGGCGGCGATGAAGAACCCGGCCGCGATCGGCCCCATCTCCCAGGAGGAAACGCCCGCCAGCAGCGCCTGCGGGATCTGGTAGAAGGCCATCAGCCAGCCAAAGACGCTGGCGGTACCGACGGCGAACAGCGTGATGGCGGCGAAACGGCCGGTGCGGCTGAAGGCGTCATACAGCCCGCGCATATCCAGCTTGCGATAGACCAGCAGCGACAGCGCCAGCGCATAGAGCACCGCGATGCAGGCGGCCTCCGTCGGGGTGAACCAGCCGAAGATCTTGCCGCCGATGATGATGAAGGGCGTCATCAGCGCCGGGATCGAGATGAACAGCGCGTAGCCAAGCTCGCCCCAGGTCGCCTTGGGGTAGGTCGGGTAGTTGCGGATCTTCGAATAGACGTGGACGGTGCCCATCTGCGACATCGCCAGCATCAGACCGGGCAGGATGCCGGCCAGGAACAACGCGCCGATTGAAGTGGTCAGCACGCCGCCCCAGACGATCATCAGGATCGAGGGCGGGATGACCACGGCGAGCACGGAGGACACCGCGGTGATCGCCACCGAGAAGCTCGGCGAATAACCTTCCTTGATCTGCGCCTCAATGAAGACGCGGCCCTGGCTGGCGGCGTCTGCCGTGGAACTGCCGGAGATGCCGGCGAAGAACACGGACAGCACGACATTGATCTGCGCCAGGCCGCCCGGCAGGTGGCCGACCATGGATCTGGACAGCGTGACCAACCGGTCCGTGATGCCGCCGGCCGTCATCAGGTTCGCGGCCAGCAGGAAGAAGGGCACCGCCAGCAGGATGAAAGAGTTGTAGGAGTTGAACGTCTCCTGCACCAGGATCATCGGCCAGAGGCGGTCTTCCAGGATGAAGGCCGGCAGGCAGGCAATGCCGAGCGAGACCGCCACCGGCACGCGCAGTGCCAGCAGGGTGAAGAAGATACCGAACATGATCCACGCGGCATCGCCCGTGGCCAACACATTGCCGCCCATCAGTGTTCCGCCTTCTCACCGTGCAGCAGGATCTGCAGGTCGTCCCACACACGTTCGCCGGCGAAGATCACCCAGGTGACGCCGGCGATCGGCCAGGCGATGTGGATGGTCCAGAGCGGCAGTTCCGCCAGCTCGCTGATCCGGTACCAGGCGGTATCGGTGAATTCCCAGCCATAGACGATGAAGACATAGGCGAAGCCGAGCACGAAAAGCGAAGCCAGGATGTCCATCGCCGCCTTGGCGCGACCGCGCAGGTTGTAGAACAGGTCGACGTTGAAATGCGTGGCTTCGCGCACGCCAAGCATGGCGCCGATCATGATCATCCAGACGAGCAGGAAACGCGCCAGCTCCTCGGTCCAGATGTAGCGCGGGATGAAATCCACGAAGCGTGCGAAAATCTGCATGGTGACCGGCAGGATGATGCCGACGACGGTGACAACCAGCAGCACTTCGAGGAAACGCGCATAGAAGGCGGTGATGCGGCGGAACAATCCGCGCGCGCCCGGTGGCGGCATGCGGCTGGGAATCCTTCGATTTCGGGCTTGGTGAAAAAGGCAGGGCGGGGCGCGCGCGGCGCCCCGCCCTGGGGAGTCAGGAGGTCAATGCGTTGATGGCGGAGAAGATGCGGTCCGCATCGATCTCCTTCGCATAGGCTTCCATAACCGGCTGCACGGCGGCGTTCATCTGCGCCCGCTCGGTGAAGGCGATCTTCTTCAGGCGACCGGCGGATTCCAGCGCTGTGATCTTCTGTGCGTCCTCGCTGCTCTCGGCGTTGCGGCCGAACACGCCGGCCTCGCGGCCTGCGCGACGGATCGCTTCCTGCAGCGGCGCCGGCAGGCGGGACAGGGTCTGGGCGGAGAAGCACAGCGGCCGCACGGTGATGGCGTGCTCCGTCATGATCAGGTTCGGCCCGACCTCGTAGAAGCGCATCTGCTCGACACCCGCGGCCTCGTTCTCACCGGCCTGGATGACGTTGTTCTGGATGGCGTTGTAGACCTCGTTATAGGCGATGACCTGCGGCGCCATGCCGATCGCCTGGAAGGTGCGCGACCAGATCGGCGCGCCCTGCACGCGGACGCGCAGGCCGCGCAGTTCCGCCATGTTGGTGGCCGGGCGGTTCGAGAAGATGTTGCGCGTGCCGCCGCCGGCATAGCCGATCAGGGCGACGCGGGCGCGACGCTCCACCTCGTCCGAGACGGGCTTCAGCATGTCCCCGTCCAGCACCTTGTTCCAATGCGCCAGGTCGCGGAACAGGAAGGGCGCGTCGATGAACGGCGCGGCGCGGCTGAAGGTGGACATGTGCGCCGGGCTGACGATGCCGAAATCCACGGCGCGGCCGGCGGACATATACTCGAAATACTGCTTCTCAAGGCCGAGGGAGCTGTTGAGGTGCCAGACGAAGTTCACCGGGCGGCCGTAATATTCCACCACCTTCTCGGCGAAGTGCTTCATCGCGCGGGTGAAGACATGTTCCTCGTTGAACTGGCTGGCGCCGTTCAGCGTGATCGGCGCCTGAGCGCGGGCCACATGCGGCGTGGCAAGAAGGCCGGTTGCAGCGGCAAGGCCGCCGAGCAGTGCACGACGTTCCATGGATAGCTTCCCCTTTGGTTGCGGGTCATATGCCCGGTTGCCCGCCTAGTTTAGCCCGGTCCCGCCGCGCTGGAAACTGCCCAGTTACCCAGCGGCCGGCACCCATTTCATGATGTGCCGGGCGACCAGGCAGGTCTCCCCCTTCTGGTTCACGACTGTGCAAGCGGCTTCCGACCGCCCGCGCGCCGCGTCCAGCGCCTCCACCCGGTATTCCGCCCCCAGCACATCGCCGATGAACACCGGCGCCAGGAAGCGCACCCGGTCATAGCCAAGGGAAACCGGCATGCCCGCGCAGCCCGCCGCGATGGCGCGATGGGCGATTTCCGACGCGGTTGCGGACAGCACGCCGAGCACCAGCGCGCCATGGGCGATTCGCTGGCCGAAGGCGGTGGTCGCGGCATAGGCCGCGTCCACATGCAGCGGGTCGTGGTCGCCGGTGATCTCCGCCGTCAGCAGCAGGTCACGTTCCGTCACCGTCTTGCTGAAGCGCGCCTCCGCGCCGATTTCCAGGCCGAGCGTCACAGCGCGGCCAGGCGCGGCGAGGCAGGCTTGGCGGGGCGGCCGGCGATATGCGCGGCGAGCCCGATCTTCGCCTCCGCGAACAGCCGCGCCTCCATCTCCCGCAGATCGGGCGCGATGGCCGGCCGGAAGCCCATGCGGCCGCAAACCTCCTCCACCGTCAGGCCGGGAGCGATTTCCGTCAGCTCGGGGCCGGTCTCGCCCAGGCGGAAGACGGCGGCTTCCGTCACATACAGCACCGGCTGGCCGCGTTCGCGGGCGAAGGCGCCGGAAAAGGTGACCTGTTCCACCTGCGCCACCGCCTTCGGCTTGCCGCCCGCGGTCAGCGTGCCGCCGAAGATCACGCGCTGCGCGTTCTGGCTGATATTGATGAAGCCGCCCGGCCCGATGATGCGCCCACCGAAGCGGGAGACGTTCACATTGCCCGCCGCGTCGAATTCCGCGAAGGACAGGAAGGCGAGATCGAGCCCGCCGCCATCGTAGAAATCGAACTGGTAGGGCTGGTCCACCGTGGCGTCCGGATTCATCGCCGCCCCGGCTTCGCCGCCCGAGGCCGGGGCGCCGCCGATATTGCCCTGCTCATTGGTCAGGCAGATGGCGTCCAGGCAGCCTTCCTCCGCCGCCACATTGGCGATGCCGGTGAAGATGCCGGAGCCGAGGTTGCAGATGGCGCCGGGGAACAACTCCAGCGTGCCGCGCCGCGCCACCACCTTGCGGGCATCCAGTTTCAGCCGGGGAATATCATCCAGCGGCATGCGGAATTCGCCGGAATAGGCGGGCGAATACGGCGTGAGGAAGGTCTGCTCCTGCTCCGGCGCCAGCACCACCAGATCCACCAGGATGCCGGGGATCTTCACCATCTTCGGATGCAGGCTGCCGCGGCGGACCATGCGCTTGACCTGCACCACGACGATGCCGCCGCAGCGCTTCGTCGCCTGCGCCTCGGACAGCATCTCGAGCGTCACCGCCTCCTGCTCCATGGAAACATTGCCATCCTCATCGGCCGTGGTGCCGCGCAGGAAGGCGATGTCCACATGGTAGGGTTTGAAGAACAGCATCTCCTCACCGCGCACGGTCACCAGTTCCACCAGATCCTCCTTGGCGGAGGGGCTTTGGCGGCCGCCGCCGAGGCGTGGATCGACAAAGCTGTGCAGGCCTGTTTTCGTGAACAGGCCCATGCGGCCAGCGGCCATTTCGCGCATCAACTGGCTGAGGGCGCCCTGCGGCAGGGACCAGGCCTCGATCTCATCGGCCAGGGCCATGGCGCCGATCGGTGGGCTGTTCACGTAGCTGCCGGCGATGTTGCGGCGCAGCAAACCCTTTTGCGCCAGATGGCCGAGACCGCGGGACCCGCCATCGCCCACGCCCACCGGATGCAGCGCCGTCAGGCCGCGCGGTGCGCCGGAGTCGCGGAAGCGTTCGCCCAGCGCCGCGAGCAGCGCGTCCGGCACGGCATGCCCACCACCGGAGCCGCCAATCAGCAGCGTGTCGCCATCCCGCACCAGCGATGCCGCCTGTTGCGCCGTGACCTTGCGCATTGCGCCCGTTTCCCCAACCGTGTTGCCGCCAGTCTAGCGGTGCGGTGCGTGGGAGGAAACGGGATGGAAGACGGCCAGGTGACGCTGGAGGTGGCGGAGGGCGTCGCGACGCTGACGCTCGACCGCCCGGCGAAGCACAACGCCATCACCAATGCGATGGCGGAACAGCTCATGCACCATGCGCGCGCCATCAATGCCAATGATGCGGTGCGCGCGGTGCTGCTGCGTGGCGCCGGGACGCGGGCCTTCTGCGCGGGCATGGATCTGCGCGCCATCGAGGCCTTTCCGACCGCCTGGGATTTCCGCCATCGGCCGGACTACCCCGGCGCCGTGCGTGCCATCCGCAAGCCGGTGGTTGCCGCCATCAAGGGCTGGGCGCTGGGCGGCGGCTTCGAACTGGCGCTGGCCGCCGATATCCGCATCGCGGCCGAATCCAGCCGCATCGGCTTTCCGGAGGTGACGCGCGGCTGGGTCGGCGGCGGCGGCGCTTCCCAGATGCTGCCGCGCGTGGCGGGCTTCGGCCAGGCGATGCGGCTGCTGCTGACCGGCGAGCCGATCGACGGGGCGGAGGCGCTGCGGCTGCGGCTGGTGGAACAGCTGGTGCCGGATGCGGCGCTGGAAGATGCGGCGCGAACGCTGTGCGCCCGGCTGGCGGCGCTCAGCCCGGTGGCGGTGCAGGCGGTGAAGGCGGCGGTCCGGCAATCGCTGGAGGCACCGCTGACCGCGGGGCTCGCCTATGAGAACGAGATGAACGTGCTGTGCCTGGCAGCCATGCGGGAAGGACCGGGACGATGATCGGCATTGGAATTGTCGGGCTGGGCATGGCGACCCAGCCGCACATGCTGGCGATCCGCGATCTGGAAGCGGCCGGAACTGCGCGGCTAATCGGCGGCTTCTCGCCCAGCGCCGAACGGCGGGACGGCTTCGCGCTGCGTTGGAAGGCGCCGGTGTTTGGCAGCCAGGACGCGCTGCTGGCCGCGCCCGGGCTGGACCTGGTGCTGGTGCTGACGCCGCCCGGCGCGCATCTGCCGGTGGCGCAGGCCGCGGCGGCGGCAGGCAAGCACCTGCTGGTGGAGAAGCCGCT
Source organism: Falsiroseomonas sp. (assembly GCF_030695085.1). Lineage (GTDB taxonomy): Bacteria > Pseudomonadota > Alphaproteobacteria > Acetobacterales > Acetobacteraceae > Falsiroseomonas. The sequence goes on from NZ_JAUYTS010000083.1 coordinate 7,552, forward strand.
GGAACGCAGCGCGGCGGAAGGCGCGGCGCTGGTGCAGCTGGCGCGGGAGGCCGGCGTGACCCTTGGCGTGGTGTTCCAGCATCGCTTCCGGCCGGCGGCACTTCGGCTGAAGCAGGCGGTCGCGGGCGGTGAGCTTGGCACATTGCTGTCCTGTTCGGCCTCCATCCGCTGGTGGCGCGATGCGGCGTATTTCGCGCAGGCCGGGCGCGGTATGAAGGCGCGCGATGGCGGCGGCGTGCTGTTGACCCAGGCGATCCACACGCTGGACCTGCTGCTGCACATCGCGGGGCCGCTGGCGCGCGTCGGTGCCCTGGCCAGGACCAGTGGCCTGCGCGCCATCGATACGGAGGACATGGCCTGCGCCGCGCTGCAATTCACCAGCGGTGCGATCGGCGCGCTGGATGCGACCACGGTGGCGGAGCCGGGCTACCCCGAGCGCGTCGAGATCGCCGGCACCGGCGGCAGCGCGTCCCTGGTGGCGGAACGGCTGGAGTTGCACGTGAAGGGCCGCCCGGTGGAGATCGTGGAAGGTGCCATGGCCGGCGGTGGCGGCGCCGACCCGATGGCCTTCGACCACGGCCCGCACCGCGCCATGATCGCCGAGACCTGCGCCGCCATCACGCAGCGCCGCGCGCCGATGAATGACGGCACCACCGGCCTGCCCGTGCTGCACGCCATCGAGGCGATTCTGCGGAGTTCGGAATCAGGCGCCTTCGTCGATGTGTAGGGTGTGCACCATCATGTCGTTCTCCCCCTTCTGCACGACCTGACCCTTCTGATTGGTCAGGTCGAACCCCATGGTGAGAATGCCGCGCGCCGGATTTTTCGTCAGGCGCTTCGACAGCACGGTGATCCGCGCCGCGATGCGATCCCCCACCAGGATCGGTCCGGTGAAGGACCAGCGCCAGGACAGCGAGACGATGGCGGCAAACCGCGTCGGCGCGCGGTTCTTCAGCCCGTCGCACAGTGCCAGCCCCAGCAGCCCATGCGCGACGCGGCCGGGATAGCCGAGGCCGCGGGCATAATCATCATCCATGTGGATGTCGAAGAAATCGCCGGTCAGCCCGGCGAAGGCGACGATATGCGCCTCCGTCACCGTGATGCCGCCGGTCTCGATGACGAGGCCCGGCTCCACCTGTTCATAGCGCAGCAGCGCGGGGTCGATTTTCATAGCCCCAATCCTAGAGGCGATGCAGATGCAGGCCGCCGTCGATGTGGAAGGCATCGCCGGTGGAGAAGGGGATGGCGCCGGTGACCAGGGCGGCGATGGCGCGGCCCACATCCTCCGGCTCGCCCCAGCGCTTCACCGGGGAAAGCCCGTCGGCGATGCGCTGGTCGTAGCGCGCGGTGACGGCGGCCGTCATGTCCGTGCGGATCACGCCGGGGCGGATGTCGTAGACCGGCACGCCTTCCTCCGCCATGCGCACGGCGAAGCAGCGTGCCACCATGCTGACGGCGACCTTGCTTGCGCTGTATTCGGTGCGGTCGGCGCTGACCAGCGCGGCATTGGCGGAGGAGATGAAGACCAGCGAACGGTTGCCACGCTGCGGCGCGCCTTCCGCCACCATCCGCCGCGCCACATGCTGGGAGACGAAGAAGGGCGCGCGGGTGTTGATATCCAGGCAGCGGTCCCAGGATTCGGGCGAAACCTCCAGCAGGTCGCCGCGCTGCATGGCGCCGACGCCGGCATTGTTCACCAGCACCTCCACCCCGCCCCAGATCTGCCAGGCCCAGTCGACCAGAAGCTCGATCTGGGCGAGGTCGGAGACGTCGCAGAGGTGCCAGGCGAAGCGGCCGCCCTCGGCCTCCACCGCCTGCGCGGTTTCATCGAACCCATCGGCGCCGATGTCGCAGCCGAGCACATCATAGCCCTTGGCGGCGAGCGCCACGCAGGCGGCCCGGCCGATGCCGCGGCGCGCGCCGGTGACGAGTGCGACGGGGCGCGTCACGAAAGAATCTCGCGTGCCATGATGACCCTCTGGATCTGGTTGGTGCCTTCGTAGATCTGCGTGATCTTGGCGTCGCGATACAGCCGCTCCACCGTCACGCCACGAATGTAGCCGGTGCCGCCATGGATCTGCACGGCATCCGCGGTGCGCGCCACGGCGGCGTCGCTCGCGAAGCATTTCGCCATGCTGGCCTCTAGCGTCACGCGACGACCTTCATCCATGCCCTGTGCCGCATCGCGCACCATCAGCCGCGCCGCATGCGCGTCCTTCGCCATGTCGGCGATCAGGAAGCGGATGGCCTGCTGTTCCGCGATGGGCTTGCCGAACTGCACCCGCTGCTTCGCGTAGCTCACGCTTTCCTCCAGCGCGCGTTGCAGGATGCCGAGCGCGAGCGCCGCGATGCCGATGCGGCCCTTGTCCAGCACCGACATCATCATGTGGAAACCGCGCCCTTCCGGCCCCAGCAGCGCCTCGCTGGGCAGCCGCACGTCGGTGAAGCGAAGCCCGCCGACCGGGGAGGCGCGCTGGCCCATCTTGTGCTCCGCCCGCAGCCGCTCCACGCCCGGCGCGTTCAGATCGGCCAGGAAGATCGACATGCCGCGATGCCCGGCGGCGGGGTCGGTCCGCGCCAGCACCGCGGCGAAATCCGCGCGGGGCGCCATATGGATCCACATCTTCTCGCCGTTCAGCACCCAATCCGCGCCGTCCCGCCGCGCAGTGGTTTTCAGATTGGCCAGGTCCGATCCGGCGTCGGATTCCGTCAGCGCATAGGCGCAGCTCGTCTCGTAGCGCAGCAGCGGGGTGAGGTAGCGCGCCTGTTGCGCCGGCGTGCCATGTTCGGACAGCAGCGTGCCGAGCAATTCCACCAGCCCCACCTGGTCCGCCACGCTGGCATAGCCGCGGGACAATTCCTCCATGACGATCGCATAGGCCTGCACCCCGGCCTCCGCGCCACCCAGCGCCTCCGGCACTGTCATCCCGAGCAGGCCGAGCCGGCCGAGCGCGCGGTAGATGTCGGCCGGAAAGGCTTCCGTCTCATCCAGATCTGCCGCGCGTGGCGCGACTTCCGCTTCAGCGAAGCGGCGCGCCGTCTCCCGCAGGGCGGCGAGTTCCCCTGATAAGGCCAATGCGGCGTTCCCCCAATTCTTGGGGCCCATCCTGCCGTGTCAGGCGCGTCCCGGCCAGACTGCCCGGCGCACGCCGAGTGCGGTGACCGCGCCATAGGCGGTGATGCCCAGCGCCACGCCGAGGAAATGCCCCTCGAACCCCATGCCCAGCGGCCCCGCCAGCAGCGCCCCGCCGCCCACGGCCAACAGCAGCCGGGACAGCGCGCCGGCGACCGGGTAGCCCATCCGCCCGGCGCCCTGGCTGGCAAAGTACAGCGCCATGCCCAGCCCGAAGCCGCCGAAGCCGAAGCCGACATAGGCCAGGCCGCGCGCCGCGATCGCCAGCACCGCCGCATCATCCGTGAACAGCGACGCCACCGGCACCGGCCACAGCGCCACCACCAGCCCCGCCGTGCCGGTCAGCAGCAGCGCCATCGCGGCGCCGGTCCAGGCCAGGGCCCGCGCCTCCGCCCAATCCCCCGCGCCCGCCGCGCGCCCGACCAGCGCCGTCAGCGCGGAGCCGATGCCGAAGGCCAGCGGGATCATCAGGAACTCGAGCCGGGCGGAGATGCCATAGGCGGCGACCGCCACGGCGCCATAAGTGGCCATCTGCGCCGTCACCAGGATGGTGGACAGGTTCGCCACCACCGCCAGCCCGCTCGCCACCAGCCCCACGGAGAGAATCTTGGCGAAGACCGCCGCCCTCGGCCTGATGCGCAGCGTCGGCACGAAGCCGGCGCCGCCGCGCAGCACCACCAAGCCCATCGCCAGCGTCGCCACCCAGAATACCAGGGCGATGCCGGCCCCCAACCCCGCCAGCCCCATGCCGAGCGGTTCCGCCAGTGCCCAGCTCACCGGCGGCAGCGCCAGCCAGGCCAGCACCAGCACCCGCGCCGCCAGCGCGTGCCGCCCGCCGCCGCGCAGGACGGAGGCGAGCGTATTGGTCATCCAGACCGGCACCGCCCCGGCCCCGAACAGCCACATCGCATAGGGTGCAGCGGCCTCCGCCACCGCCGCCCCGCCGATGGCGCCGAAGATGGCACGCGGAAAGATCGCCAGCGGCAGCGCGAAGATCAGCCCGGCGGCGAGTGCGATCAGCCCGGCATGCAGCACCATGGCGGAGGCCTCGTCCCGCCGCCCGCCGCCGAGCGCCCGCGCGATGGCGGAGACCACGCCGCCGCCCATGGCGCCGGTGGACATCATCTGCATCAGCAGCGCGAAGGGCAGCACCGTGGCCCAGCCCGCCAGCGCCGCCGTGCCCTGCCGCGCCGCCAGCCAGGTCTCGAACAGCTGCCCGAACACCTGCAACAGCGCGACCACCGCAGTCGGCGCCGCCAGCGCGCCGATGCGCCGCAGCCTGGCCATGATCATGGCACGAGCATTCTAACGTGGGCTGCCCGCCGCCGGATCACTCCAGCTGCACCCCGGCCTGGCGCGCCACCTCGCTCCAGCGGGCGATCTCCGGGGGAAGGATGGCACGGAAGGCGGCCGGGGTGCTGAGGATGGGCTTGATGCCGAGGCTCGCAACGCGCCGGGCGGTGCCTGGCTGGGCCGCAACCTGCCTGATGGCGCCGGCCAGCTCGCCCACGATGTCCGGCGGCGTGCCCGCCGGCACCACGAAGCCGAGCCAGCCGCTCGCCTCGTAGGCGGGGAAGCCCAGCTCGGCGAAGGTCGGAACATCCGGCAGCAACGGGTCGCGGGTCGCGCCGGTCGTGGCGAGCGCGCGCGCCGCGCGGCCCCGCACCGCCGCCATCGCCGCATTCATCGTGGTGAAGGTCATATCCACCTGCCCGGTGAGCATGCCCGCCAGCGCCTGGGGGCTGCCACGATAGGGCACGTGCAGCAGGTCCACCCCCACCATCTGCTGAAGGAACTCGGCTGCCATATGCGTGGAACTGCCGATGCCGCCGGAGGAGTAGCTCAACCCATCCGGCCAGGCCTTCGCCGCCGCCAGCACATCCGTCGCGCGCCGAAAGGGCGAGTCGGCACGCACCACCAGCGCGCTGTCGTCCGTGCCGACGAGTGCCACCGGATCGAAACTGCCGATCGGGTCATAGGGCAGGTTGGTGCGGATGGCGGGACTGATTGCGAGAACGGAGGCATTGGCCAGCAGCAATGTGTAACCATCGGCCGGCGCGCGCGCTGCCACCTCCGTCCCGACCAGGCCGCTGGCGCCGGCGCGGTTCTCGATCAGCACGGGCTGCCCGAGCAATTCCGCCAGTCGCGGGGCGTAGGCACGCGCCAGCAGATCCGGGGCAGCGCCGGGCTGGAAGGGGACGATGAGGCGCAGCGGGCGATTCGGCCAGCGCGCCCTCTGGGCCACGGCCAGGCCGGGGATTGACGCAGCCAAGGCGAGCAGGCCGCGCCGAAGAAGCTCAGGCATCCGCAATCACTCGTAAAGGTGCCATGACATGCTGGCACCCCGATGCTGCGGCGCGAAGGGGGCACGCGATGCGGATGCGCCCCCTCTCGATGCCGTCAGCTCGGCTGCACGCCTGCCGCGCGCACCACCGGCGCCCAGCGCGCCGCCTCGGCGGCGACGAATTCGCCGATCCGCGCCGCGCTGAGGTCACCGAGCGAGACCACGCCAATGCTTTCCAGCCGGGTCTTGATGGCGGCGTCCGCCAGCCCCGCCTGCAATTCCGTGTTGAGCTTTGCCGCGATGGCGGGGTCCAGCCCGGCAGGTGCCGCCATGACGAACCAGTTGGTGGAGACGGAGCCGGGGAAGCCGCCCTGCACCAGCGTCGGCACCTCCGGCAAGGCACTGACCCGCTCGGGCGAGGAGACGGCCAGCGCCTTCAGCGTCCCGGCGCGGATCGCCGGCGCATTGGCGCCGGAGGTATCCCACAAGGACGTCGTGTTGCCGCCAAGCACGTTCTGCTGCGCCTCCGCAGCCCCACGGAACGGCACATGCAGCATCTGCACCCCGGCCTCCATCGCCCACATCACGCCGGTCAGGTGGCCGACGGAGCCGACGCCGGAGGAACCGAAGGACACCGTCTCCGGCGCCTGGGCGGCCATCGCCTTGTAGTCGGCCAGCGTGTTCAGCGGGCTGTCGCCCTTCACCGCACAGACGATGGGCGCGCCGCCGAGCAGGCTGACCCAGGAAAAGGCACGCTGCGGGTCATAGGCCAGGTTGCGGAACAGGGAAGGCGCCACGGCCAGCGGCCCGGTGTTCGAGATCAGCAGCGTGTGGCCATCCGCCGTGGCACGGGCGGCTTCCGCGGTGGCGACGGTGCCGCCGGCGCCGGGCTTGTTCTCGACGACGAAGGGGCGGCCGAAGGCGCGTTCCAGGCGCTCGGTCAGCGGCCGGATGATCAGGTCGCTGGTGCCGCCGGGGGCATAGGGATTGATGATGCGGACCGGGCGGTTCGGCCAGGCGCCCTGGGCCAGGGCAGGGGCGGCGAGGGAGGCGGCCAGGGGGGCGGTCAACGGGGATGCGATGGCAGCGGCGAGAAGCTGGCGGCGGGTGGTCATGGTGTCTCTCCGGGTCTTGTGACGGACCCGGATGCAAATGCCGTGCCTTGTGGGCTAGGGCGGCGGCGGCAAGGCGGGGATGCGGACCGCATCCACCGTGAAGCCCGCCTGGCGCAGCAGCGCCACCACGCCCTGCGGCCCGCTGGCGTGGGCGGCGCCGATGCCGATCACCAGGCTTTCGCGCGGCAGCCGCGCCGCCAGGCGCCTCGCCATCAGCGCGCTGCGCTCATCCAGCATGAAGCGGGCGAAGGCGGCGCGCAGTGGCGGGTCGGCGGCCATGGTGGCCAGGGTGTGCGTGCGCAGCGCCGCGAAATCCCCGGCCAGCAGCGCCTGGACCATCGCGGCATCGAGGTTGGAGCGGCCATCGGGCGGCCGGCTTGCCTGCATCTCCTCCACCATCCGCGCGACCAGTCGCAGCAGCGCGTCACCGCCCATGCGTTGCAGCGCCGTCAGCTGCTCGCGCCGGGTTTCCAGCCCCTCGATGGGGATGCCGCGCGCCTCGGCCAGGGCGCGCAGCGCCGGGTCGCCGCCGGAGGGCGGGCCGTTTGATGTGGCCTGTGGCGCGGGCAGGCCGGGGCAGGGCGGGTCCGCGCTGGCGACGATCAGGGCCAGGAACAGGCCGATCGGGCTGAGTGGCTCCACGCCGAGGCGTGCGCAGGCGGAAGCGGCCTCCAGCAGTCGGCGCTGGGCGGGCGGGAAGGGGGCCAGCACCTCGAAGCCGCGCGGCGCGCGCAGCAGGTCGCTGACATCCTCCGTCTCCTGCACCGATTCCAGCAGCAGCGCGGCGCGGCCCTCGAAGATGGCGGGCGCGGGGGAGGGCAGCCCGGCCTCGCCCTGATGCGAGCCGGGGATCAGCAGGGAGGCGGGCGCGTCGCGTCCGGCGGGGGTGATGCGAAAGCCGGCCAGCGTGTCCGCATGGGCGGACGGCGCGGCGAGCAGCGCCAGCAGCAGGAAAAGCCGGCGCATCTCAGCCCGCGCTGTACAGTGCGGCGATTTCCGGCGCGAAGCCCGTCAGCGCGCGCGGCCGCCTGGCGCGGGCGGCGCCCGGTGGCGCCAGGCCGACCAGGGCCTCCGCCATTCGCACCGCCGCGGCCGTACCATCCACCAGCGACGCCGGGACGCGATCCGCGATGATCGGCGCCAGGCCGGCCAGCGGCCCGCCGGCCAGGATCACCGCCTCCGCCCCGTCCTGCTCCACCGATTGCCGGCAGAGATCCACCAGCAATTCGGCGCGCTGCTCCGCCACCAGCCCGGGGTCGCCGGCGAAGGCGGGGCCCATGCGGAAGCCGGCGCAGCGGCCAGCCAGGCCGTGATGCGCCAGGCACTCCTCGAACATCGGCCGCAGCGCCGCGGTGAAGGACACCACGCCGAAGCGGCGGCCGAGCATGGCGGCGGCGTGGAAGGCGGCCTCGCTGATGCCGAGCACCGGCACGTCCAGCAATTCCTTGGCGGCATCGAGGCCCGGGTCGCCGAAGCAGGCGATCACCGCAGCGTCGTAGCTGCCGCGCCGTGCGGCCAGCGCCGCCAGGGTCGCCGGCCCCGCCACCAGCCAATCGGCGCGCGTGACAATCAGCGGCAGGCCGAAGGGGGCGGAGACCGCCTCGATCTCCGTGCCGGGCGAAGCCGCCAGGCGCGCCGCGGCGCCGATGCGGGTGGTGACGCTCTCGGTCGTGTTGCTGTTGACCACCAGCAGTCTCAAATCCGCGTCTCCTGCGTCAGCCAGTGGCGGGCGATGTCGCAACGCCGCGCCACCCAGATATCCTCGCGCCCCGCCACATGCCGCAGCACCGCGGCCAGGCCGGGCATGCGCGCCGGGCGCCCGATGATGCGGAGATGCAGGCCGATGGAGAGCATGCGCGGCGCGCCTTCGGCCAAAAGCCAGTCGATCGCCGCGATGCAATAGCGCGAGAAATCCTCGGCATGAACAAAACCGCCGCCGGGGGCGAAGCGCATGTCGTTGGTGTCGAAGGCGTAGGGCAGGCGGACATGCCTGGCGCCGTGCCGCCGGGGCAGGTCGTCGTCGTAGGTGTCGCTGTCATACAGGAAGCCGCCTTCCTCCAGCAGAAGGCGACGCGTGTTGATGGAGGACGCGCTGCGCGTGTGCCAGCCGACCGGACGTTCGCCGGTGGCGTCGCGGATGGCGCTGACGGTGGCGGCGATGACAGCGCGCTCGGTGTCCTCCGGCATTCCGGCATGGCTTTCCCAGCGCCAGCCATGGGCGGAGATTTCGTGCCCGCGCGCATGTGGCGCCGCGGCCAGCACCGGCGTCGCGGCCACGGCGCGCCCGCAGCTTGAGAAGGTCGCCTTCACCCCATGCGCATCGAAGGCATCCAGGATCCGCCAAAGCCCGACGCGGCTGCCATAACCAAAGTGGCTTTCCATGCAGGGGTCGGGGTGGCCCACCACCTCCTCCCGCGCTTCGTAGGTCGCCTCGTTGCGGGCATCGCCGGAGGTCAGCGCCAGTTCCGCCCCTTCCTCCACATTCACCACGAAGGACAAGGCGAGCTTCGCGCCGCCGGGCCAGGACGCGGCAATGGGTGCGCCGGCCCGGCCGGCCAGGTCGCGACTGGCGGGGGGCATGCCCCCAGGGAGGCCGGCCGGCAGCGCACTCATGCGCCGCGATACAGCGAGAAGCCCCAGGGGGTGAATTTGATCGGCAGGTGATAATGCAGGCTGGCGTCGAAGACGCGGAATCGGAAGGGCACCAGTTCCAGGAAGGGCGGTGGCGGGCTGGCCGATTCGGCGAAGAAGGCGCCGATATGGAACAGCACCTCATGCACCCCTTCCTGCACGCCCTCGCCCTTCGTCACCGGGTGGTGCAGCGCGCCATCGGCCCCGAGCCGGCCTTCCGCCACGGCTTGCCGGCTGCCATCGGGGAGGATGCGGTGGATTTCCACCTTCATCCCCAGGCCCGGCCGCCCACTGGCCACATCCACCGCATGCACCGAAATACCAGCCGACATCAGCCACTCCCCTTTGCGGGCAGGGTAAACAACCGCCCCCACCCCCGGCCAGGGGTTTCCGGAATACCGGCCGCGCCCAGCCCGCCCCAGACGCCCAGCGCCGTGGCATCCAGCAGCGGGATTCCGGTCTCGGCCTCCAGCGCCGCGGCCAGAGGCGCGCCGGCGCAATTGGTGTTCCACAGGATGATTGCCTGCACCCCCGGCCGCGCCACCTGCCGCGCCAGCGCCGCCACCGCGCCATAACCCACCGAGGCGAAGGCCAGGTTGTCCGTGATGCCGAGGCTGGCCTCCGCCACCATCTCCACCCCCTCCGCCGCCAGGCCACGGGCGGCGCGCCGGTTGTACTCCGCCGTATGCGGCCCGATCAGCGCGACGCGCGTGGCGCCGAGCAGTTCCAGCGCGCGCAGCAAGGCGAGGCCGGAGGTGGTGCAGGGCAGGCCGGTGGCGTCCCGCACCCGCCGCACCAGCGCGCGGTCATGCTCCAGCCCGATCACGGCGCCCTTGCTGGCGGACCAGATGATGGCATCCGGCTTCGCATCCGCCAGCAATTCGGCGGCCTGCATCATCGCATCCCAGTCATAGCTGTCCGGGAAGGGGTCCACGGCGCCGCGCTTGGCGACGCGGGTGAAGATCGGCATCACGCCCGGCAGGTCGCGCAGCAGCGCCTGGGTGGTGCGCTCCACCACCGTGTTGGCGGAGGGCAGGATGCTGGCCAGCAGGCGGGGTGCCTCGGGCATCAAACGGTCTGGCATCAGGATTTGGGCGTTCATGCGGCCAGCCTGCACCGGCATCGCGCGGCACGGCAATTGCGTCGCTGGCGGTCCGATCGAGGATCCTGCCCATGCGCCGACGCCATCTGCCCGTTATCGCGGCACTCGCCGCCTTTGCCGCCAGCAATGAATCGCGCGCGCAGCCAGCCTGGCCGGCGCGGCCGATCCGCATCATCGTCACCTTCCCGCCCGGCGGGTCCTCCGACATCGTCGCCCGTGTGCTGGCGGAGGTGCTGTCCCAGCGCCTGCCGCAGCGCGTGATGGTCGAAAACCGCCCCGGCGCCGGCGGCACGCTGGGCGCGGCCTATGTCGCGACACAGCCGGCGGATGGGCTGACGCTGCTGCTGTCGAACACCGCGCCGATCGTCACCTCCCCGCCCATATATGCCAATGTGCCCTATGATCCGGTCGCCGGCTTCACCCACATCGCCTATCTCGGCGCGACGCCGCTGGTGATCCTGGTGAACCCGCGCCTGGTGCCGGCGACGGACCTCGCCGGGCTGGTCGCCTGGATGAAGGCGCAGCCGGCGCCGCCCGCCTATGGCAGCTCCGGCGCCGGCTCCGTCGCCCATATCTTCGGCGAGGCTTTCTCAAGCCGCACCGGCGCGGCGTTGACGCATGTGCCGTATCGCGGCAGCGCACCCATGCAGGCGGATCTGCTCGGCGGCGCCATTCCGCTGTCCTTCGACACGCTGCCGCAGAATGTCGAGAACATCCGCGCCGGACGCCTGCGCCCCATCGCCATCACCGCCCCCACACGGCAGCAGATGGCGCCGGAGGTGCCGACCACGGCGGAGGCCGGCTTCCCTGGCCTGCTGGCGGAGAACTGGCTCGGCCTCGCCGGCCCGCCCGGCCTGCCTGCGCCCATCGTCGCCACGCTGCACCGGGAGGTGGCGGCCGCGCTCGATGCGCCGATGATGAAGACCCGTATCCTGGAACACGGCATCGCGGTGCGGCCGATGACCCAGCCGGAATTCACGGGCTTCGTCGCGGATCAGGTGCGCGTGGTCGGCGGCGCGGTGAAGGCGCTGGGCCTCACCGCGCAATGAGCAGCCTGCCCCGGGTTGTCGCCGTGCTGTTCGGGCGGCCGGGCACGGACCCGCTGGAGATCGGTGCCTTCAACGCCGCGGGCGTGCAGGGCCTTTCCCGCGCCGCCGCCCTGCCGGTGCGGCTGGAGACGATGTGGGAGCCGAATCCCGCCCGCCGCACCGTGACCATCGAGGCCGCGGCGGCGCGGGCGGATCTGGTGGTGGCGCATGGCGGGCAGGGGGAGGCGGCGGTGGCCGCCGTGGCACCGGCCTTCCCGGATGTCGCCTTCGCCGTGACCCAGGGCCGCATCACCGGCCCGAACATCGCGGGATTCGAGGTGCTGCAGGAGCAATCGGCCTTCCTCGCCGGGGCGCTGGCCGGCTGGTGGATCGCCCCTGGCGGGATCGCCGCGCATCTGTCGGGCGAGCCGGTTCCACCCGGCCTGCGCGGGCGCGCCGGCTTCGCCGCGGGCCTCGCTCATGCCAACCCTGATGCGCGGCTGCTGAGTGGCTTCTGCGGCAACCAGCACGACCCGGACCTCGCGGCGCGCTGGATCGCAGGCCAGGCGGCGGCGGGCGCCACGCTGAACTTCGCCATGCTGGATGGTGGCCGCGCCGGGGCGATCGCGGCCTGCAAGGCAGCGGGCATGCGCGCCATCGGCAATGTGCGCGACTGGACGGTGGAGGATACGGTGTTCCTCGCCTCCGCCATCGCCGATAATGGCGTGGCGATGCAGGCGGCGATCGAGGCCTTCCTGGCCGGCGATTTCACCGATCGCCGCATCGGGCTGGAGGCGCCGGAGGCGGTGCGGCTTGCGCTGGCGGCCGATGTGCCGGCCGGGCTCGCCGCACGCCTGGATGCGCTGCGCGCGGCGGTGCTGGAGGGTGCGGTCAGGGTGCCGGAGGCGTGGCAGGGGGCGGAGTGGGCGCCGTAAGGGGCGGCCTGGCCTTCAGCTCCGCCAGGATATCCGCCAGCAACCGGTCGGTGGAACTCGGCCCCTTCACCGCCTCCTGCCGCACACGCAGCCGGGTCAGCGCCTTCAGCAGCCAGAAGATCGCCATCGCCACGATCAGGAACTTGATGATGGCGTTGATGAAGCGGCCCACCGCCAGCACGGCCGCACCACCTTCGCGCGTCGCTTCCAGCGTGGTCTGGCGTTCGCCGCTGAGCACCAGGAAGACGTTGGAGAAGTCGATCCCGCCGATCATCAGGCCGATGAGGGGATTGATCAGATCCTCCACCAGGCTGCCGACGATGGCGGTGAAGGCCGCACCGATGACGATGCCGACGGCCAGGTCCACCACGCTGCCGCGCATGATGAAGGCCTTGAACTCCGCCAGCCAGGCCGGTTCGTTGATGGTGATCGGGGGTCTCATGGGCAGCTCCTGAAGGGGGCGGCAGGGTGCGTTGCCACACGCCGCCGCGCCACGCAAAAAGCCGCGCCTGCCCCGGTCAGGCGGCGCCGCACCAGCCGGTGATCAGCGCCGCCACCACGGCGACCCCGCGACGGTAATCCGCCACATCCACCCATTCGTCGCGCCCGCCATTCTGCGTCAGGTCGCCACAGAGCGGGCCGAGGCCGACGCAGGGAATGCCCGACTGCACCATCGGGTTGCGGATATCTGACGAGGTGTGCATCGGGTTGATCTCCGGCAGCGTGCCGGTGCCACGGCGCACCGCCTCGCTCGTCTCGATCCACAGCGGGTGGTCGAGCGGCACCTCGGCGCCGGTGACGCCGGACAGGAAGCTGGTTTCCAGCATCAGGTCCGCATCGGCGGCCACCGCCTCGGCCAGCGCGGCCTCCACCTCCGCCTGCACATCGGCCAGCTTCTCACCAGGCGGGAAGGACAGGGCGCAGGAGATTTGCACGGCCGGCGGCACGCGCGCGGCGCGGCCATCGCCGAGTGTCTTGAAGTCGCCGACCAGCAGGTTGGTACTGCGCCCGACCGCGGCATCCAGCGCCGGGTGATGCACCCGCGCGCCGCGCTTCGCATCGAGCGCCTTCAGGGCCGCGAGCACCGACGTGGCCTTGTCGATCGGGTTGATCGCGGTGTGGGCGAAGGCGGCGTGGCCCGGCTCCTGCGTCGCCGGCAGGCGGCCTTTCACCACGATGCGGAACACGAGCTGGCCGGAGGCGAGCGCCTTCACCTCCCGCATCCCGATGCCCGATTCGGCCGGGTGCAGATATACTGCGGCATCCGCGGTGATGCCGCTGGCGAGCAGCGCATGCACGCCGCGCGCGTGGCGCTTCGAGGGTGTGGAGGTCAGGATGACATCACCCTTCGGCGTCAGCCCGGCGGCACGCACGGCGCGCAGCGCCTCCACCATCGTGGCGACGCCCGCCAGGTCATCGGCCACGCCCCAGCCATGGATGCGGCCATTGTCGATCTCGCCGGCCATCGGGTCGTGCAGCCAGCCATGGTTGGGCTGGAAGGCCTCGCCATCCGGATGGGCGAAGAAGATCACGCTGCGGCCGCCGCCGCTGCCGGGGAAGCGGGCGATGACGGCGGCGCGTTCCTCCGTCGCCATGGCGGTCTCGCTGGCGAATTCCTCCCGCAGCACGATGCTGGCGGGATGGTACCGGCGGGTCTCCACGATGCAGCCGAGATCCTCGAAGGCCGAGGCGACGCGGGCCTGCACCGCTTCCTCCCCGCCCGCCTGAAGCCGGATGAGGTCGCGCAGGAAGACCACGGCTGCCTCACCCCCTGCTTCGGCTGCCTGGTCCACACGTGTCGCGATATCGGTCATGGAGTCGCCCTGGGTTGCGGGGGCACGACCTTAGCGAAGGTGGTGGGCGGGGCAACCGGGGCCCTCTCATTCCAGGCGCGTGGCCGCGGTGATCGCCGGACCCAGGTTCAGCGCTCCCTCCAGCCGGTAGCCGAGGTTCAGGCCGCTGCGGCGCACCCAGACCTGCTTCAGGTCGAACAGCGGCAGGCTGCAGCCGGCCTCCATCACCTTGCGCTGCGCGGTCGCCCACAGCGCCATCTGCTTCGCCTCATCCGGCTCCGCCCGCGCCGCGTCGATCTCGGCATCCGCCGCGCTGCAATGGGCGAAGTTCAGCGACATGGTCGGCTGCCCGGGCGCGCTGCGCGAATGGTAGAACTGGCTCAGATAGCTGTCCGCCACCGGGTAGCGCGCGGCGCCGTAGAAGGTCAGCTGCGACAGGTCCTGCCGGATGCGGGCGTGGTAGGTGGCGTGTTCCACCACATCCATGTCGAGCCGGATATTGGCGCGCCGCAGCTGTGCCTGGATCACCTCCATGATCGGCTGCTGCGCGGAGTTGGAGGAGACGACGGCGCGGATGGTCACGCCATCCGGGTGCCCGGCTTCCGCCAGCAAGGCGCGGGCGCGGGCGATGTCGTGCGGGAAGCGCGGCACATCCTCCGTCGCGCCGAGGTAGCCGGGCGGCACCGGGCTGGCCCAGGGGGTCGCGACATCCAGCCCGACGAAGCGCGCGATGCCTTGCGTGTCGATCGCGTGCTGCACCGCACGGCGCACCCGCACATCATTCAACGGCGCGCTGCGGCTGCTGATCAGCAGGGTGCGGAATTCACCGGGGGAGAAGACCTCCACCACCGTATTCGGATGCGCCTTCATCCGTGCCACCCATCGCTGTTCGCGCCGGCCGATGAACAGGTCCAGCTCCCCGGCCGTATAGGCCAGTTCCCGCGTCGCGTCGGAGGTGATGAAGCGCAGGTCGATCTCACGGATCGCCGGGCGGCCGCGCCAATGATCGTCGAAGGCCAGCATCCGCGCGGCACCGCCACCGGCGCGGTCCAGGCGGAACGGCCCGGTGCCGGGCGGCTGCCCGCCGGCATCGGCGCGGCGGGAGACGATCATGCCGCCATGGTAGTTGGCGAACAGCCCGAGCGCGCCGGCCACCGCCTCATTCAACGTGACGCGCACCGTCATCGGGTCCACCACCTCCACCGCCGTCATAGGCGCGTAGCTGCTGGCGAAGGCGCTGCGGGCGCTGTCCGCGGCGCGGCGCAGGGAGAAGACCACATCCTCGGCTTCCAGCGGGCTGCCATCATGGAAGCGCACGCCGGGCCGCAGGTGGAAGGTGTAGGTCAGGCCATCGGCGCTGCGGGTGAAGCGCTCCGCCAGATCCGGCTCCAGCTTCGCCGGGTCGGCGGAGCCGGGCGGGAAGCGTACCAGCCCGTCATAGGCCCAGGCGAGCGGCGCCTTGTCCTGCGTCGCGCTGGCCCGGTGCGGGTCCGTGGTGCCCATATCCTGTGCGATGAGCCCGACCCGCAGGGTCTGCGCCTGCCCGGCCGGGGGCAAGGTGAGCGGCAGCGCAAGCGCCAGGGCAACGGCCAGCAGCGTGCTTCGCATGTGTTCTGTCCTTCCGAGAGCCTTCCCGGCTTGCAGGATGGGCCGGGCCGCGCCACCCTCGCAAGCATGTCTTCCCCTGATATGTTTGACGTGGCGATCATCGGCGGCGGCATGGTGGGCTCGGCCATCGGCTTCGGCTGTGCCGAACGTGGCGCGCGGGTCGCCATACTGGATGAGGGCGATGTCGCGCTGCGCGCGGCGCGCGGCAATTTCGGGCTGGTCTGGTCGCAATCCAAGGGCGATGGCATGCCGGCCTATGCCGCCTGGACGCGGCAGAGCGTGGGGCTGTGGCCCGTGCTGGCGGAACGCGCCTCGGTTCTGGCGGGGCGGGACGTGCAGTATCGCGCGGTGGGCGGGCTGACCTTCTGCCTGGATGAGGGTGAATTCGCGGCGCGCAGCCTGTTCGTGCAGCGCATGCACAACCAGGGCCAGGAAGGCCTGCGGATGCTGGACCGGCGCGAACTGGCCGAGCTGATGCCCGGCTGCCCGCTGGGGCCGGAGGTGCTTGGCGCCAGCTTCCAGCCCGCCGATGGCCATGTCGATCCGCTGACCCTGCTGCGCGGGTTGCAGGCCGGCATGCGGGCCGCCGGCGGCACCCATCTGCCCGGCGCGGCGGTGCAGGCGGTGGAGCCTGTGGCCGGTGGCTACCGCATCACCCGCGCCGATGGCAGCGAGGTCTGCGCCACGCGCATCGTGGTGGCCGCCGGGGTGAAGACCACGCCGATCGCGGCGCTGATCGGCCTCGACGTGCCGGTGCGGCCGGTGCGCGGGCAGAATATCGTCACCGAACGCCTGGCGCCGATCCTGCCGCTGCCCGCCAGCGCCATCCGCCAGACCGGCGACGGCACGGTGCAGATCGGCGTGACCAGCGAGGATGACGGCAGCTTCGAGACGGCGACGACCACCGCCGCCCTGGCCCGCATGGCGGCCCGCGCGCTGCGGGTGCTGCCGGTGCTCGGCCAGGCGCGGATGGTGCGGGGCTGGGCGGCGCTGCGGCCGATGACGCCGGATGGCTTTCCCGCCTATGCCGAAAGCCCCACCCATCCCGGCTGCTTCGTCGCCACCTGCCATTCCGGCGTCACGCTCGCCGCCGTGCATGCCGGACCGCTGGCGGAGGCGATCCTGACCGGCGCGCTGCCGGACCATGCGCGCGACCTGCACCCGGACCGCTTCCTTGGGATGACCCATGTTTCGTCGCACTGAACCCACCGACTGCACCATCGTCTGGGAGGGGCGTGACCTGCCGGCCCGCGAAGGGGAGAGCCTGGCCGTGGCCTTGCTCGCCGCCGGCATCACCAGCTTCCGGGAGACGCCGGTGACGGGTGCGGCGCGCGGCCCGCTTTGCCTGATGGGCGCCTGCTTCGACTGCCTGGTGGAGGTGGCGGGCGTGCAGAACATGCAGGCCTGCCTGGTGCCGGTGACGCCTGGACTGGTCGCCGGAATTCAGCACGGCGCCCGCAGCTTCGAGGAAGATGCGGCATGAGCGTCGCCGACGAATGGACCGCCGGGCGGGAGGCGGTGGCGCCGGTGGCGGAGACGGTGGATCTGCTGGTGCTCGGCGCCGGCCCGGCCGGCATGGCGGCCGCGACCGAGGCGCGCGCGCATGGCATGCGGGTGCTGGTGCTGGATGAGAATGGCGCGCCGGGCGGGCAGGTGCATCGCGCGGTCGAGGCGCGTCTGGCCAAGGGCGCCGTTTCTGACGGCCAGGACAAGGACGGCGCCAAGCTGGCGGCGGCATTCCGGGCTTCCGGCGCGCAGTACCGGCCCGGCGCCACCCTCTGGGCGGTGGAACCGGGCGGCAAGGTTTTCTGGTCCGAGAGCGGTGCTGCGCGCAGCATCCAGGCGGAGCGGCTGATCCTGGCCGCCGGTGCCACGGAGCGGCCGCTGCCGATCCCCGGCTGGACCCTGCCGGGGGTGATGAGCGTCGGCGCCGCGCAGATCGCGTTGAAGACGGCGGGGCTGGTGCCGGAGGGGAATGTCTGGCTGGCCGGGCAGGGGCCGCTGCTGTGGCTCTATGCGGTGCAGGCGCTGGCCAAGGGCGGGAAGATCGCCGGCATCATCGACCTGTCGCCGCCGGGCGGGTTCTCGCGGGCGCGGCCGCACCTGCTGCGCGCGTTGAAGGCGCCGGAATATCTTTTGCGCGGCCTGGTCTGGCAGCAGCGGGTGAAGCGCGCGACGCGGGTGATCCAGGCGCGGGAGCTGCGCGCGGAAGGCGAGGGGCAGCTCGCACGCATGCTGGTGGATGGCGTCGCCCACCCGGCCGATCTGCTGCTGCTGCATGATGGCGTGGTGCCGAATACGCAGGTCACGCGGGCCATCGCCGGGCTGACGCATGGCTGGGACCCGGTGCAGCGCTGCTGGCGGCCGGCGCTGGACCTCTGGGGCAACACCGCGGTGGCCGGCGTGATGGTGGCGGGCGATTCGGGCGGCATCGGCGGCGCCCGCGCCGCGGCGCTGTCCGGCCGCATCGCGGCGCTGGAGGCGGCGCGCGCGCTTGGCCGCATCACGACCGATGAACGCGACGGCCGTGCTGGTCCGCTGCGCCTGCTGCGCGACCGCCAGCTCGCCCCGCGGCCGTTTCTCGACGCCATGTTCCCGCCGCTGCCGGAAGCCGCCATCCCGGATGAGACCATCCTGTGCCGCTGCGAGGAGGTGACGGCCGGGCGGGTGCGGCAGGCGGTCGGGCTGGGCTGCCTCGGCGCCAACCAGACCAAGGCCTTCACCCGCGCCGGCATGGGGCCGTGCCAGGGGCGCATCTGCGGGCCGGCGGTGCATGGCGTGATCGCCGCCGCGCGTGGCGTGCCGGGGGGCGAGGTGGACCCGTTCCGCACCCGCTTCCCGACCAAGCCGCTGACGCTCGGCGAATTGGCGGCGCTGGCGGGATGAGACGGGCGCCGGCCTCGGCTCTGACCCGCCCATGAGGAAGGCCCTCGTCATCGGCGGCGGCCTGCATGGCCTGTCCACCGCCTTGCACCTGGCCCGCACCCCCGGCTGGCAGGTCACGCTGCTGGAACGCCGCCATGTCGGGCGGCATTCCAGCGGGGTGAATGCGGGCGGCGTGCGGCGCCTCGGCCGGGCGCTGCCGGAGATCGCGCTGTCGGTGGTGGCCGCCGAGATGTGGCACGGCATCACCGCGCTGGTCGGCGATGATTGCGGCTTCCGCGCCACCGGCCAGGTGAAGGTGGCCGAGAGCGAGGCCGACATGGCCAGGAACCACGCCCGCGTCGCCCAGGTCCGCGCCCTGGGCTGGACGCATGAGGAGGTGGTGGACCAGGCTGAGGTCCGCCGCCTGCTGCCGGCCGTGTCCCGCCACGTGGTCGGCGCCATCGTGACGCGGGATGATGGCTCGGCCGACCCGATGCGGACCGTCATGGCCTTCCGGCGTGCCGCGGAACAGGCCGGGGTGACGATCATCGAGGGCGTCGCCGTCAACGGGCTGGCGGCCACCGCCGATGGCACCATCCGCGTCGAAACCGACCACGGACCCCATGAGGCCGAGCGCGTCGCCAATTGCGCCGGCGCCTGGGCACCCGACCTCGCCGCATTGGCGGGCGAGACCATCCCCTGCGGCACCAAGGCCAGCATGATGATCGTGACGGAGCGCCTGCCGCCTTTCGTCGAGCCCACGGTGGGGGCGACCGCCCGGGCGCTGTCCTTCAAGCAGACGGCCGCCGGCACGGTGGTGATCGGCGGCGGGCACCAGGGCATCAATGACCGGGCGGCGGAAACCTCCTCCGTCCTGTTCGGCAGCCTGGCCTTCGCGGCCCGGATCGCCGCCGAAATATTCCCCTGCGTCGCCGGCGCGCGGATCATCCGCACCTGGACAGGCACCGAGGCGCGGCCGCCGGACGATATGCCGGTGATCGGCGAAAGCCGCAGCCTGCCGGGGCTGTTCCATTCCTTCGGCTTCTCCGGCCACGGCTTCCAGCTTTCGCCTGCGGCCGGCGCCGCGGTGGCGGAGCTGATGGCGCGCGGTGCCACCAACCTGCCGATCGCGCCCTTCACCCAGGACCGCTTCGCCATTCCGGCTTGATGCCGGCCGCTGGCTGGCGCAGGCTCGGCCATGATGACGAAACCTGCCCTGGAACTGGTGGGACTCCGGACGGAGTTCCGTATCGGCGGCCGCTGGCACCCCGCGGTGCGCGACCTGTCGCTGACCCTCATGCGGGATGAGACCCTGGCGCTGGTCGGCGAAAGCGGCTGCGGCAAATCCGTGACCGCGCTCTCCGTCATGGGGCTGGTGCAGCCGCCCTTTGGCCGGGTGGCGGCCGGGCGCATCCTGCTGGATGGGCAGGACCTGGCCGGGCTGTCCGACCAGGCGCTGGAATCCGTGCGCGGCGACCGCATGGCGATGATCTTCCAGGAACCGATGACCAGCCTGAACCCGGTGATGACCGTGGGTGACCAGGTGGCGGAAGCCTTGCGGATTCATCGCGGCATGGACCGCAAGGCGGCCCGCGCCCGTGCGCTGGAATTGTTCGAGGAGGTGAAGATCCCCTCCGCCGCGCAACGGCTGGACGAGTATCCGCACCAATTCTCCGGCGGCATGCGCCAGCGCGTGATGATCGCGATCGCGCTGGCCTGCGAACCGGCGGTGCTGCTGGCGGATGAACCGACCACGGCGCTGGATGTGACCATCCAGGCGCAGGTGCTGGGCCTGCTGGCCGACCTGCGGTCCCGCTTCGGCATGGCGGTGCTGTTCATCACCCACAATCTGGGCGTGGTGGCGCAGATCGCGGACCGGGTGGCGGTGATGTATGCTGGGGAGATCGTGGAACAGGGGCCGGTCGAGGCGATCTTCGCCAACCCGCAGCACCCCTATACGCGCGCGCTGTTCTCCGCGATTCCGCGGCTGGACCAGCCCGGCCAGGCGCTGTCCGCCATCCCCGGCCGCGTGCCGCCGCTGGATGCCATGCCGGATGGCTGCCGCTTCGCGCCACGCTGCCCGCTGGCCCGGGCGGGATGCGAGCGGGACCAGGTGCTGGCCGAGGTCGCGCAGGGCCATGCCGCACGCTGCCATGTCGCAACCGGAGCCTTGATGCATGCTTGATCCCGTCGGCCGCGTCGTCCTCATCACCGGCGGGTCCCGCGGCATCGGGCGGGAGGTGCTGCGCCGCCTGCATGGCTCCGGCTGGATGATCAGCGCCGGCATCCGCAGCGCCGGCAAGCTGGTCGCCGGGCCGGACCTCATGCTGCATCGCTGGGATGCGGAGAAGGAAGGCAGCGCGGAGGCCTGGGTGGCCGCCACCATGGCCCGCTTCGGCCGCATCGACGCCGTGGTGAACGCCGCCGGCATCAACCCGATGGCCCGCCTGCTGGATGCGGATGAAACGCCGCATGACGCGATGTGGCAGGTCAACGTGAAGGCACCGATGCGCGTCATCCGCGCCGCCTGGCCGCATCTGATCGAAAGCGGGGAGGGGCGGGTGGTGAACCTCGCCTCGCTCTCCGGCAAGCGCGTGGCGAATGAGAACCTTGGCTATGCCATGAGCAAATTCGCCGTGGTGGCGCTGACGCAGGAGGTGCGCCGGCTGGGCTGGGAACACGGCATCCGCGCCACCGCGATCTGCCCCGGCTTCGTGCAGACGGAAATGACCCTGCACGCGAAATACCCACGGGAGGCGATGAGCCGGCCGGAGGATGTGGCCACCCTGGTCGAGATGGTGCTGCGCCTGCCCAACACCGCGGCGGTCGGCGAGATCAAGGTGAATTGCCGCTTCGAGGCGCTTCTGTGACGGCCATCCGCCTGGTTGACCAGGACCGGCCCGCGCTCATCTTCACGGTCGATGGCGTGGAAGTCCCGGCCAAGCAGGGCGATACGCTGTTGACGGCGATGCTGACGGCCGGCCTCGGCCATGTCCGCACCAGCGAATTCGGCGATGGCGGCCGGGCCGGCTTCTGCTGGATGGGCGCCTGCCAGGATTGCTGGGTGGTGGTGGTGGGGAAGGGCGTTCGGCGTGCCTGCACGACATTGGTCGAAACCGGGATTGAGGTGATCAGGCGATGAAGGTTGTGGTTGTTGGCGCCGGTCCGGCCGGTATCCGCGCGGTGGAGCAATTGGTGCGCGCGGGCGTGTTCCCGACCTGGATCGAGGAAGGCCCGGATGGCGGCGGCCGCATCACGCAGCGCCCGCCGGCTGAATTCAGCCGCAGCCACGCCGCGCTATACGGCGCCGATGCCGGCCGCGCCAAGCGCCTGCATGCGGCGCTCGATTCCCTCAAGGCGCGCGTCGATTGGCGGCCGGACACGCTGGTCTGGAACATCCGCCCCGATGCCAGGGTGCTGCACACCCTGACCAATGGCGCGGCGCAGGATGAGGTGTCCTATGATGCCGTCATCCTCTGCACCGGCGCGATGGACCGGGTGCTGCCGCTGCCGGGCTGGACGCTGCCGGGCGCCACCACGCTGGGCGGCGCGCAGACGGCGCTGAAGTCGCAGGGAGTGGGCATCGGCGCGAACCCCGTTCTGATCGGCACCGGGCCGCTGCTGTGGCTGACCGCGCTGCAATACGCCAAGGCCGGTGCCAAGCCCGCCGCGGTGCTCGACACCACGGACCTGCTGACCAAGGCGCGCTTCGGCGGCGGCATGCTGTGGAACATCCCGACGCTGCTGCGCGGCATGGGCCTCTACGCCAGCCTGAAGCTGCGCGGCGTGAAGATGTATGAGGATGTGACGCCGCTGGCGATCGAGGGCGTGGACAAGGTGACTGCCGTGCATTGGCGCGACGCCGCCTGGAAGGAACATGTCACCCCCTGCGATGCGGTGGCGCTCGGCTGGGGCCTGAAGCCGGAGGCGCAGCTGGCCGACCTCGCCGGCGTGCCCTTCGACTATGACGACACGCAGCAGAACTGGGTGCCGCGCAAGGATGCCGCCGGGCGGTCCCCTGTGGCGGGCGTGTACCTGGCCGGCGATGGCGCAGGCATTGGCGGCGTGGATGTCGCGGAACTGGGCGGCGCGCGCGCCGCGCTGGCATTGCTGGCGGATGCGAAGCTGCCGTCCGACATGGCGCTGAGCAAGCATCTCGACGGCAGGCTGCGGACCGAGCGCCGCTTCCGTGCGGCGCTGGAGCGCGCCTTCCCCTACCCGGCGCGCCTCGCGTCGCGGATGGAGGACAGCACCTCCGTCTGCCGCTGCGAGGTGATCACGGCGGGCGAGCTGCGCGCCGCCGCGGCGGCGGAGGCGCCGGAGCTGAACCGCGCCAAGGCCTTCTCCCGCGTCGGGATGGGGCGCTGCCAGGGGCGGCTCTGCGGCACGCCGGCCGCCGCCGTACTGGCCCGCGCGCTGGCCGTAGAGGTGCCGGAGGTCGGCCGCCTGCGCGGCCAGCCGCCGGTGAAGCCGGTGCCGCTGCAACAGGTGGGGTGATGACGCGTGCCGATGTGCTGGTCATTGGCGGCGGCGGCGCGGGGTGTTCCGCGGCGCTGCACCTGGCGCAGCGTGGCGTGCGGGTGGTGCTGCTGGAACGTGGGCTGGTCGGTGGCCAGGCCACGGGGGTGAATTACGGCGGGGTGCGCCAGCAGGGGCGCCACCCGGCCGGCCTGCCGCTGGCGCGCAAATCGCGCGAGATCTGGTCGCGCATCACCGAACTCACCGGCAGCGACATCGAATTCGACCCCTGCGGCCATCTGAAGCTGGCGCGCAGCGCGGAAGATGAGGCGGAGCTGCTGCGTTGGAACGCGCTGGCCGCCGAGCACGGCCTGCGCCCGCGCATGATCGGCCGCAACGCCATTCGCGAACAGCACCCCTATTTCAGCGATGTCGTCATCGCCGGCAGCCTGATGGAGGAGGATGGCAGCGCCAATCCGCGCCTGCTCGCCCCGGCGCTCGCCCGCGCCGCGCGTGCCGCCGGCGCCGATATCCGCGAGCATCATGCGGTGACGACGCTGGACCATGACGGCAGCGCCTTCGAGGTGATGGCCAATGGCCAGCGCTTCACCGCCCCCTGGCTGCTGAACTGTGCCGGCTTCTGGGGCGGCGCCATCGCGGCCCGCTTCGGGGAGCCGGTGCCGATCGAGAAGCTGCACCCGAACATGCTGGTGACGGAGCCGCTGCCCTATTTCCTGCGCGAAAGCCTGGGCGTGGTCGGTGGTGATCTGTATCTGCGGCAGATTCCGCGCGGCAACATCATCTTCGGCGGCGGCCGCGGCGAGAGCGATGCCGAGATCCGCGTGACGCGGCCGCGCCCCGATGCCGCCTTTGGTGCAATGCAGCGCGCCATTGCCGTGATCCCCCGCCTCCGGGACGCCATGGTGATCCGCAGCTGGACCGGCACGGATGGCGAGATGCCGGACCACTTCCCGGTGCTCGGCGCATCGCGCACCACGCCGGGCCTGCTGCACGCCTTCGGCTTCTGCGGCGAGGGGTTCCAGACCGGTCCGGGCGTCGGCGCCGTGCTGTCGGAGCTGGTGATGGACGGCGCCACCGAGGTTCCGCTCGACGCTTTCGATATCGGACGCTTCACGGCAGCCTCCGGAGCGGTCTAAGCTCCCCGGCAAGGCAAACGGGGAATAATTTCATGCGGGGATTTCGGGCGGCGCTGCTTGGCAGTGCCCTGGCCGTGGCATCGGCCATCGGATTCAACACGAGCGCCATGGCACAGGGCCAGACGCTGCGCGTCGGCATGGCGGCGCAGGATGTCGGGCGGCTCGACCCGCATTTCGCCGTCTCCACCATCGATCGCGTCGTGGTGGCGTGGATGTTCAACGGGCTGGTGCGCTTCAAGCCCGGCTCCATCAACCCGGCCGAGATCGAGTCTGACCTGGCCGAACGCTGGGAAAGCAGCGCCGACGGCAAGACCTGGACCTTCCACCTGCGCCGCGGCGTGCAGTTCCACGGCGGCTTCGGCGAGCTGACGGCCGATGACGTGGTGTTTTCGCTGAAGAAGGCCGGCACCGCGGCGACCAGCGCCTTCTCCGCCGATTACCGCGCGCTCGAGACCATCGAGGCGGTGGACAGCCACACCGTCCGCATCGTGCTGCGGGAAAACATCCCGAGCCTGCTCGGCATCCTGACCAATTATGCGGGCGGCTACATCGTCTCGAAGCGCGCGGTTGAGGAGCGGGGCGATACCTTCGTGCGTAACCCCATCGGCACCGGCCCCTTCGCGCTGGACCGCGTGACGCCGAACCAGTCGGCGGAACTGGTGGCCCATGCGGGGTATTTCCGTGGCGCGCCGCAGATCGGGCGTATCAGCTACCGCTTCATCCCCTCCGACGCCTCCCGCGACCTGGCCTTCCAGAACCGGGAGCTGGACGTGAATTACGGCCGCGCCGACCAGACCTGGCTGAACCGCACCCGCGCCGTGCCCAACACGGTGGTGGATGTGTTCGAGCCGGGTGAGCTCGCCATCATCAACCTCAACACCAACCAGCCGCCCTTCAACGACATCCGCATCCGCCAGGCGATGGCCCATGCGGTGAACCGGGCGGAGCTGGTGCGCTTCCGCGGCCAGGATGTGGCGCGCGAGGGCCAGTCTCTGGTGCCACGCGGCTATCTCGGCTTCAGCGCCGATAACGGCCTGCTGCCGGCGGACCCGGCGCGGGCACGTGCGCTGCTGGCAGAGGCCGGGCATCCGAACGGCATCACCATCCGCGCCATCCACACGCAGCTGCCCGAAATGCTGAACATGATGCAGGTGGTGCAGCAGCAGCTGCGCCGGTCCGGCATCACGCTCGACCTTCAGGTGGTGGAACACGCGACCTTCCACCAGCAGATCCGCCAGGACCTGTCGCCGATGGTCTATTACTCCGCCGCGCGCTTCCCGGTGGCGGACATCTATCTGACGCAGTTCTTCCATGGCCGGTCGCGCGTGCGCACGCCGACCGCGGTGACCAACTTCTCGCATTGCGACCAGGCGGACAGCCAGATCGATGCGGCGCGGGTCAGCACCGATGTGGAGGAGCAGAAGCGCCTGTGGGCGGAGGCGCAGCGCATCCTGGTGCAGAATGTCTGCGGCGTGCCGCTGATCGAGACGCTGCTGGTCTTCGCCCGCCGTGCGGATCTGGACTATGGCTATGAGCTGAAGGGGTCGATGAGCCTCGGCCCGCTGATCACCGAAGCGACCCGGCTGCGGTGAGGATGCATAGGCGCCTCGGGGCCAAGCGGACATGACCGGCTTCGTCCTGCGGCGCCTGCTGGCCGCGGTACCGACGCTGATCGCGGTGCTGACGCTGGTCTTCATCATCGTCCGCATCGTGCCCGGCGACCCGGCGCTGGTGATCCTGGGCGACCAGGCGACGCCGGAAGCGATCGCGGCGCTGCGCACCCGGCTGGGTTTGGACCGGTCGTTGTGGGCGCAGTATTTCAGCTTCATCACCAGCGCGCTGGTCGGTGACTTCGGCGTTTCCATGGTCACCGGCCGGTCGATCATGGCCGAGGTCGGCGCGGTGCTGCCGCATACGATCGACCTGACCCTGGCCTCGATGATCTTCGGCATCGTCATCGGCGTGCCGGTCGGCATCTGGGCGGCGCTGCATCGCAATGGCGTGGTCGATGTGGCGGCGCGGGTGCTGTCGCTGCTCGGCCTGTCCTTTCCGGTCTTTGTCTCCGGCATTTTCCTTCTGCTGGCGTTTTCGCTGCATTGGCGCTGGTTTCCCGTCATCGGCAGCGCCGACCTGTCCGATTACGGGGACCGGCTGCACAAGCTGGTGCTGCCGACGGTGGCGCTCGGGCTGGTGATGGCGGCCTACATCACGCGGGTGACGCGCAGCGCCATGCTGCAATCGCTCGGTGAGGACTACATCCGCACGGCGCGCGCGAAGGGCGTGCCGTGGCGCCGCGTGGTCTGGGTGCATGGGCTGCGCAACGCCTCGATCCCCATCGTCACCGTGGTGGGGCTGTATGTCGGCATCCTGCTCGGCAATTCCGTGTTGACGGAGATCGTCTTCAACCGGCCGGGTCTGGGCAAAATCATCGTCGGCGCGCTGAACCAGCGCGACTACACGATGCTGCAGGGATTGATGGTGATCTACTGCTTCCTGATCGTCGTGGTGAACCTCATCACCGATCTGCTCTATGGCGTGATTGACCCCCGGGTGAAGGCGGAATGAGCACCACACAGGAACTGGTGGCACCGCCCGCGCCCGCCGGCTGGAAGCGTGCGCTGGGCAAGGCGCGCAGCAATCCGACCACGGCGGTGGGCGTGGTGATCTGCATCATCATCATGGCGGCCGCCATCCTCGCCCCCTGGGTCGCGCCCTATGACCCGGCCGACCAGGACATCTTCAACCGCCTGCAGCCGCCCTCGGCCGAGTTCTGGCTGGGCACGGACCAGTTCGGGCGGGACATCCTCTCGCGCCTGATGTGGGGCGGGCGAATCTCGCTGACCGTCTCGCTCGGCGCCATCTTCGCCGCCGCCATCATCGGCGGCGCCATCGGCCTGATCTCCGGCTATATCGGCGGCCGGTTCGACCTGTTCGTGATGCAGGTGATGGATGTGCTGCTGTCCTTCCCCTCGCTCATCCTCGGGCTGATCGTGGTGGCGCTGCTGGGGCCGGAGTTGATCAATCTGGTGGTGGCCATCGCGCTGACTGCCATCGCCCCCTTCGCCCGCGTCGCCCGCGCGCCGACCATGGCGCTGAAGGAACGCGCCTTCGTCGAGGCCGGGCGCGCGCTCGGCTTCAGCCACACCCGCGTGCTGTTCCGCCATATCCTGCCCAACATCATGTCGGAGGTGATGGTGATGGGCACGCTGTGGCTGGCGACCGCGGTGCGTGTCGAGGCGTCCCTGTCCTTCATCGGCCTCGGCGTGAAGCCGCCGACCGCGACCTGGGGCGGCATGACCCGTGATGGCTTCGAGAATATCCTGGATGCGCCCTGGCTCGCCGTGTTCCCGGGCCTCGCCATCCTGTTCCTGGTGCTCGGGCTGAACATGGTGGGGGATGGGCTGCGCGATGCGACCGACCCGAAGCTGAGGAACGAATGACCGCACCCGTCCTCATCGTCGAAGGTCTCCGGAAGCATTTCGTCGCGAAGAAGGGGTTTCCAAAACCGCGCACCATCCGCGTGCGGGCGGTGGAGGATATCTCCTTCACCATCCATGCCGGGGAGGCCTTTGGCCTGGTCGGTGAGTCCGGCTGCGGCAAATCCACCGCCGCCCGCGCCCTGCTGCGGCTGATCGAACCCGATGCCGGCACCGTCACCTGGAAGGGGGAGAATGTCCTCACCGCCAAGGGTGCGGCGCTGAAGGCGCTGCGCCGGCGCATGCAGATCGTATTCCAGGACCCCTATTCCTCGCTCGATCCTCGGCAATCCATTGGCAGCGCGCTGATGGAGCCGATGCATGTGCATGGCCTGGCGGAAGGCCAGGAAGCCCGCCGCCGTGCCGGTGCGCTGCTTGAGGAGGTGGGCCTGCCGCCGGCCGCGCTGGATCGCTTCCCGCATGAATTCAGCGGCGGCCAGCGCCAGCGCATCGGCATCGCCCGCGCGCTGACGGTGGAGCCGGAGCTGATCGTGGCGGATGAGCCGGTCTCGGCGCTCGATGTCTCGGTGCAGGCGCAGGTGCTGCTGCTGATGCAGGATCTGCGCAAGCGCCGCGGCCTGTCCTTCCTGTTCGTCAGCCATGACCTGTCCGTGGTGCGCTGGTTCTGCGACCGCGTGGCAGTGATGTATCTCGGCCGCATTGTGGAGGAAGGTCCGGCCGGCCGCGTGCTGGCCAACCCGATGCACCCCTACGCGCAGATGCTGCGCGATGCCTCCCCGGTGCCGGACCCGGCGCGGCGCGGCGTGCTGCCGCGCATCATCGGGGAAATCCCATCAGCCGCGAATCCGCCGCCGGGCTGCCCCTTCCACCCGCGCTGCGTCCACGCCATGCCGCAATGCAGCCAGGTGATGCCGGGCTGGACGCTGGCAGCGGGCGACAACCAGGGCGGGGTCGCCTGCCACCTGCACGGCTGAGGCGCCGCCGGCCGTTCACTCCACGCGCGCGCCGGAAAGCTGGACGGCGCGCTGCCACTTCGCCAATTCCGCTGCATGGAAGGCCGTGGTGGTGGCGGCGTCGCTGCCAATGACGGTGGCGCCCAGCGCCTGCAGCCTTTCCCGCACGGCTGGCCTGGCCAGCGACGCCTGCATCTCCGCCGACAGCCGCTGCACAATGGCGGGCGGCGTGCCTGCGGGGGCGAAGACGATCACCCAGGCCGCGGCATCGAAGCCGGCCACCGTCTCCGCCACCGCCGGCACCTCCGGCAGCATCGCCGCGCGCGTGCCCGAGGTGACGGCGATGGCGCGAAGCTGGCCGGAGGAGAGGAAACCGGGCAGGGAGGGCAGGCCTTCGATCGTCACCTGCACCTCGCCCTGCATCACCGCCTGGATGGCCGGCGCACCGCCGCGAAAGGGGATGTGCGTCATCTCGATGCCGGTTGCGGCGCGCACCAGTTCGAAGGCCAGATGGCTGGTGGAGCCGGCGCCGGAGGTTGCGAAATTCAACGCGCCGGGCCGCGCCTGCGCCGCCTGCACCAGGTCGCCCAGGCTGCGGATCGGGCTGTTCGGGTTCACCACCATCACCTGGGGAAAGGACACCAGGTGGCTGACCGCGACGAAATCCTCGACCCGGTAGGGCAGGCTGCGGAACAGGAAGGGGTTGATCGCCATGGTGCCGGGCGAGCCAACCAGCAGCGTGGCACCATCCGGCCGCGCGCGCGCCACGAAATCCGTGCCGATATTGCCGGAGGCGCCGGTGCGGTTTTCGACGATGAAGGGCGTTCCAAGCCGCTCCGACAGATCCTGCGCCACCAGGCGAATCACCACATCCACGGCCGATCCGGCGGCGAAGGGATTGACGCAGCGCACCGGCCGGTCGGGCAGGCCCTGTGCCCGGGCGGGCCGCACCGGCAGGGCGAGGCCGGCGGCGATCAGGTGGCGGCGTGCGATACCCGCTTTCATGGCCCGGACGCTGTGGCCGGCGGAGGCGCAGAATGGCGCCCGACGCTCATGCGGTGACGGAGGGCGGCTCGCTCACGATCCGCGGTATTCGGCAGGAGCATCGAAGATCCTGAATGTGTTCAGCGGGATGCAACGACAAGCCGGGCGCCTGCCGCTGTCAAGACGCCGGATTGGCAGGTCGCGCGCCGCGGGCCATATCGCCCGGATGCAGAGCTTCGATGTTGTGGTGGCCGGCGCCGGCGCGGCCGGGATGATGGCAGCGCTGGTGGCCGCGGCGCGCGGCGCGCAGGTGGCGTTGCTGGAGCGCGATGCGGCGGCGCCCAGCACGCTGTCCGTCTCCGGCGGCTTGATCTCCGCCGCCGGCACGCGCTGGCAGGATGCGGTGGGGGAGCGCGACTCCCCCGGGACCTTCGCTGCCGATGTGCGGGCGAAAAGCGGCGCGGCGGTGGATGCCGTGCTGCTGGAGACGGTGACGCAGGGGGCGGCGGAGGCGGTGGCCTTCCTCGCCGATCTCGCGGGCCTGCCGATCCATCTGCACACTGCCTCCCGCTGGCCCGGCCATTCCGCCATGCGGCTGCATGCGACGCCGGCGGAAAGCGGCGCGGAATTGCAGGCACTGCTGCGCCAGGCGGTGGCGCGGCAGCCACGCATCAGCTTCCAGGATGGCGTGGCGGTGACGGCGCTGCGGCCGGAGGGGGTGGCGACCAGTGACGGTGCGATGGATGCCGCCGCCATCGTGCTCGCCACGGGCGGCTTCGGCGGTGCGCCGGGGCTTGTCGCGCAATACTGCCCGGAGGCGGCGCAGGCGGTGCATGTCGGCGGCCAACACGCCGATGGCGCCGGCATCGCCTGGGCGGCGGCGCTGGGGGCGGAGTTGCTCTGCATGGACAGCTACCAGGGCCAGCCGCATGTCTCGCCGCATCTGGTGGGCGGCGTGCGGCCGCGCTTCGGCGCCTCGCTGCCGGCGCTGGGCGCGGTGCTGGTGAACCGGCTGGGGCGGCGTTTCGTGGCGGAGGATATCGGCCCCTCCGAACTCACCGCGCATCTGCTGGCGCAACCCGGCGGTGTGGCGGTGGAGGTGTGGGGGGAGGCGGCGCAGCAGGCGGCGCTGGCCGGCGGCCCGTTCCGGCGGGCGGTGGAACTGGGCGCGGTGCTGCGCTGCGCCGACCTGTCCGAACTCGCCGCGCGCTTCGACCTGCCGGAGGACGCGCTGGCCGAGACCTTCGCGGCGCCGGATCGCTTCGGTCGTCGCCGCTGGGACGGGCCACCCCGGGCGCCCTTCTTTGCCGCGGAGGTCACGGGCGCGCTCGCCCATACCCAGGGCGGCGTGCGGGTAGATGCGGATGCGCGGGTGCTGCGCGCCGATGGCACCGCCATCCCGCGCCTGTTCGCCGCCGGCGGCGTGGCCTGCGGCATTTCGGGCCGGGGCGCTGCCGGCTATGTGCCGGGCAATGGCCTGGCGCAATCCTTCGCCCTGGGGCTGCGCGCCGGGCGCGCCGCGGCGCGATGATCGAAAGCCCCTGCACCCGGCTGTGCGAGATCGACGCGCATAGCGGCCTGTGCCGTGGGTGCGGCCGCACCATGGCGGAGATCACGGGCTGGAGCCGGCTGTCCCCTGCCGCGCGCGAGGCGCTGATGCGGCAATTGCCGGCGCGGCTGGCCCCGGTGGCGCGCCCCGCCTGAGGCTTCAGGGAATGGCGCCGGGCAGCGCCGTTCCCTGCCGCAGCAGGTCGAGGAGTTCGGCGGCGGCGGAGGTGCCGATCACCGGCTCCGCCAATTCGCGAAACTTGGCGGCAAGCTCCGCATCGCTCAGCGGCGCGTCCGGGTCGCCCTTGCGGGTCGGCTGGTGGTGGCGCAGCACGCGGCCATCGGTCAGCCGCACCTCGAGGTTGGCGGCGCGCCGGGCCGGGTAGTCGGCGGCGAGCGCCGGGTCGAGGCTGACGGTCACCTTCGGCATCACCGCGCGGATGCGCGGATCGGCCAGGCTTTCCGGCGTGAAGGCGGCAATCCGCACGCCGCCCAGCACCAGCAGCGCGCCGAGGCAGTATTGTGCCGAGAACCGCGCCTGCTGTTCCGTCGCCACCTCCGGCCGGTCACACACATCCTTGGTGGCGGAGTAGCCGCCGAGATGGATGGCGGCGACATCCCCCGCCCCGAAGCCGTGCTGCGCCTGCATCGCCGCCAGCCCGTCGAGGCCCGCGAAGATGTGGCCGCAGCAGCCGTGATTCTTGAAGGTCATGCTGGTGATGGCGATGTGGTCATCGAGGCTCGCCAGCGCCTTGTCCCACTTGCCGGCATCCTCGCTGGTGGCGGCGGCGAAGCCGACCGGGCCGTGCAGCACATCCAGCGCGCCGGTGACGCCCGCGGAAGCGGCAAGGGCGGCCAGCGCGCCAGCCTCCGCCGCATGGCCGGGATGCAGCGGCTTGCTCATGCCTTCGCCCCGGAAGGCCTGTTGCAGGCCGCCGGCCATGGTGGCGGCGGTGGCCAGCGCATGGGCCATGCGCGTCTCGTCCAGGCCGAGCACGACGCCCACGGCCGCCGCCGCGCCGAAGGTGCCGACGGTGCCGGTGGTGTGCCAGCAGCGGTAATGGCTGGGCTGGACCGCCAGGCCGATGCGGCAGCCGACCTCATAGCCCGCGGTGATGGCGCGCAGCAGCAGGTCCATGTCGCTGGCTTGCGCCTGGGCAGCGGCGAGCGCGGCGGGGATCGTGGGGCAGCCAGGGTGGTAGCCGGCATCGCGGTAGATGTCGTCGAATTCCACCGTGTGGCTGGCGGTGGCGTTCAGCAGTGCCGCGTGGCGCAGCCCGCCCGCCTGGCCATCGACGTAGCAGATGGCGCGTCCGTTGCCGCGCTGGTCCGCCAGCACGCGGGCCATCAGGCTTGCGGGGGGTTGCGAAACGCCCGGCAGCAACGCGGCGAACCAGTCGATCAACGCGCGGCGGGCGTGATGCGCGACATCCTCCGGCAAGGGCCGGTCGCGCCAGCTCGCGGCATGCGCGGCGAGGCGGATCAGGGGGTTGTCCATGCGTGCGGTTCCGTTTGTCCCAGTGCCGCCAGCATGCACCGCGCGCCGCCCGGCGCCAGCCCGTGGCGCGCGGTTGCTGGGGGCAAAACGAAATGCAGCTGGTATCCAGACCCTGCGCTCAACCTACCCGCCGGCAGAGCGGGACGCGGCGCGAGGAAGGCCGGCGCGGCTGCACCCATCGAGACAAGGGACCGCTCCATGATCCTCACCCGCCGCCTTGCCCTCGGGGCAGGCCTGCTTGCCGCCACGCGCCCGGCCCATGCCGCCTGGCCCGAGCGGCCGCTGACCATCATCGTGCCCTTCGCCGCCGGCGGCGGCACGGACGTTTCCGCCCGGGTCATGGCGCAGTTCCTGGAGGTGGAGCTGGGCCAGCCGGTGGTGGTGCAGAATCGCGGCGGCGCGGGCGGCGAGATCGGGCTGACGGCGCTGGCCGATGCGCGGCCGGATGGCTACACGCTCGGCATCATCAACACCCCCGGCATCGTCACCATCCCGATCGAGCGTACGCCGCGCTGGTCGATGGACAGCTTCACCTTCATCGCCGCCGTGGTGGACGACCCGGCCACCCTCGCCGTGCACCCGGACAGCGAAATCCGCAGCATCGCGGACTTGGTCGCTGCGGCGCGGCGCGAGCCGGGCCGCATCACCGTGGCCGACCAGGGACCGGGTTCCGCCGGCAGCATCAGCGTCATGCTGCTGGAACAGGCGGCCGGCGTGCGGTTCGAGCCGGTGGCCTATGCCGGCACCGCGCCGGGCGCGCAGGCGCTGATGACGCGGGAGATCCAGGTCGCCACCGCCAATCTGGGTGAGAGCCTGACCTTCGCCCAGCGCCAGCCCTGGCGGACGCTCGGCGTGATGTCCGATGCGCGGCACCCGATGGCGCCCGATGTGCCGACCTTCAAGGAAGCCGGCTACGACATCCGCGGCGGGTCGCTGCGCGGGCTGGGTGGGCCGAAGGGCATGCCGGCGGAGGTGGTGGCGCGGATTTCGTCGGCGCTGGACAAGGTGCTGGCCAACCCCGCCTTCCGCGCCACCAGCGAGCGCGCCTTCCAGCCGCTGCGCTACCTGAACCCCGCGGATTACGTGGCCTTCCTGCGCCAGGTGGATGCCACCCACCGGGCGCTGTGGCGCGAGAGGCCCTGGCGGCGTTAGGCCGCCGCCTGCGCCGCCAGTTTTCGGTAGCGTTCGCGCGCCGCCTCCAGATGCTGGCGCATGGCGCCGCGGGCGGCCTTCGGATCGCCCGCCGCGATCGCCTCCGCCACCAGCCGGTGCTCGCCGCGCACCTGCGCCAAATATTGCTTCCGCTCCGCATCGCTGCGCTCGACCAGGCCAAGCGCGCGGCGCGGGATGGCATGGCGGCCGAGCACTTCCAGGAAGCGCAGGAAATGCGGGTTGCCGGTGGCCATGAAGATGGCGCGGTGCAGGGCGAAATCGGCCTCCGCCGCATCGCCGCCGGCGGCCACCGCGGCATCGAAGGTCGCCTCGGCCTCGCCGATCAGGGTCAAGGCGGCCTGGCTGCGGCGTTCGGCGGCGAGGCCGGCGGCTTCCACCTCCAGCGCCAGGCGCAGTTCCAACACCTGGATGACCTGTTGCAGTCCCTCGGCCTCGCTGGGGGTCAGGCGGAAGATGCCCTCGCCGGGGCGCTCGGTGACGAAGGCGCCGACGCCCTGGCGGGTCACCACCAACCCCTCCGCCCGCAGCGCCGCCACCGCTTCGCGCACCACGGTGCGGCTGACGCCGGCTTCCCGCATCAGATCCTGCTCGGTCGGCAGGCGGGCGCCGGGAGCGAGGCGGCCGGAGCGGATTTCCTCGGCCAGGCGATGCACCAGGGCGCCGGTCAGGTTTGCGGCCGGGCGCAGCGGCGCCATGCCGATGTCGCGGCGCATCATGGCAGCCGGGTCAGGTGGCGTTGGGTCATCATATGATATGACAACCCTCGGCCCCTGCCGTCAATTCAGGCTCAGGCAACCCGCTCCGCTGAGACGCCCGCTTCCGCCGCCGAGATCAGCCGATCCTCGAACCAGAGCGCCGCGCAGATGGCGGACATGGCGCGCCCGTCATGCCCCACGCCGGCCACCGGCACGAGCTTCCAGTTGCACGCCACGCCTCGCCGCGCCGCCTCCGCACGGCCCGCTTCCAGGTAGTTGTGCGCGCGGGCGAAGCGATGCGGGCCCTGTGCCAGCGCGGCGGGCTGGGAGGGGAGGGAGGGGCCGTCCGTCTCGGTATCCTGGTCGCCGGCCAGGATGGTCATCGGAAAGGCGAGCAGCGCCAGCAGCGCCGTCTCCCCCAGCCCGATGCCGCCGAGCCCCTCGGGGAACGCCCGGTCCAGAGTCGGCAGCGTGTACCAGCCCGGATTGCCGATGGTGGCCGCCTCCAGCCAGTCATGCGGCTGGGTTGAGAGCAGCCGGTGGCCGAACTGCCCGCCGGCGGAATGGCCGAACAGATGCGCCTTGTCCCGCGTGGTCACGCCAGCCTGGCGCAGCGCCTGGAAGATGCGCTGCGGAATGGCGTAGCCCCAGCTCTCGGCCGGCCGCGGCTGGCCGAGGTCATCCAGCACCAGGCCGTTATTGTAGTGCTCGGCCTCCGGCCAGGCCTGCTTGCCATAGGTGGGGGCGATGATGAGCAGCCCGTGCTTCTCGGCCGCCGGAATCCAGAAATCGCGATAGTCGTCACCATTCCGCAGCATGCCGTGCTGCACGATGACGACGGGATTCTCCGGCCGGTGGCTGGCCGGGCGATAGCCATGCAGGGTCAGCGGCCGGGCCAGGTCGCAGGCCGCATCCGCCCAGGGAATGGCGCTGCGGCCGGGCTGCGAGAAGGCAAGCGCCAGGGGAGACAGGGGCGGGCTCATTGCGGGCGGATCTCCTGCGCCAGGGTCTGCTGGTCCATCCGCCCGGCATAGGTGAGGCCGCGGCGGAAAGCCCAGATGGCGCTTTCGAAATGCAGCGGCAGGATCGGCATCTCCTGCAGGCCGATGCGGCTGGCCTCGCGCAGCAACTGCTCCCGCTCCGGCTCTCCCATGGTGGTCAGCGCGGTCAGCGCCGCGGCGTCGAAGGCGGCGTGGGACCAGTTGCCGTAGTTGCTGCCGCCGACGCCCCGCTCGCGATCCGTGCTGGCCATCCAGGTGCGGAAGAACAGCAGCGTTTCCTCCGCGCTCGCCGCCCAGCCGCCCATCGGAATCGAGAATTCGCGCCGGGCGCGGCGGCCGAAGAACACGTTGGAGGGCATCGCATCCACCTCCGCCCGCACGCCGATGCGGGCGAAATACTGGCCGATCGCCTGGATCACGCGGGCATCATTGACGTAGCGGTTGTTGGTCGCGTGCAGGGTCAGGCTGAAGCCGTTGGCGTAGCCGGCCTCCGCCAGCAGGGCGCGGGCGCGGGCCGGGTCGTAGGGCAGCACGGGCAGGCCGGGGATGGTGCCGAACATGCCCTCCGGCAGGAATTGCGCGGCGGGCAAAGCGAGCCCATCCATCACCCGGCTGGCGATGGCGTTGCGATCGATGGCGAGCGACAGCGCCTGGCGCACCCGCACATCCTGCAACGGGTTCGGCGCCATGCCGCCATTGACGAAGGGCGCCGGGTTGCGCTGGTCCAGCTGCAGGAAGATCAGCCGCGTGGTCGGCGCGACGGCCAGGCCGATGGCGGCATTGTTGCGCAGCCGCGGGATGTCGCCGGTGGCGGGTGCCTCCACCACATCATGGTCACCGGCCAGCAGCCCGGCGAGGCGCGGACCGGCGGCGGTCACGGGTTGCAGCCGCACCTGCGCCCAATGCGGCGTCTCGCCCCAGTATCCGTCATGCCGCGCCAGTTCGGTCACGCCGCTGCGGCCGAAATGCCGCAGGCGGAAGGGGCCGGTGCCGATCGCCGCCGAGCCATCGTTGAACTGCGCCAGCGCCGGCCAGGGCTGGCCGCGTCCGCCGCACTGATCTTCCAGGCTGAAGGCGATGGGGCGTGCCGGCACCAGGCCGGCCGGGATGATCCGCAGCGTGGACAGGTCCGCCGGCAGCAGCGGTTCCGGCTGGCGTGTGCCGATGACGATACGGTGCGGCCCCTCCGCCTCCACCCGGTCCAGGCGGCGGACGATGGAGGAGAAGGAGCTGGCCAGCTCCCCCTCATTGTTCAGGATGCGGCAGAAGGAGAACACCACATCCGCGGCGGTGAAATCCTGGCCATTGTGGAATTTCACCCCTTCCCGCAGGTCGAAGACCCAGGTGGTGTCGTCGCGCCGGGACCAGGCGGTGGCGAGCGACGGCCCCGCCTTCAGCCGCGCATCCAGCGCGACCAGGGATTCAAAGACATGGTTGTGCAGGGTGGAATTGGGGGCTGCCGCGTATTGCTGCGGGTCGGCCGAGGTCGGCTCCGCCGCCATGCCGATGCGCAGCGTCTGTGCCTGCGCCTCGATGGCGCCGGGCCCCGTCCAGCCGGCCCCTGTCCAGACACCAAGGCAGGCGGCGCCTGCCAGAACAACTCGCCTCATGCCGTGCATCCCTCAGCCGTCGGCCATCATGCCGCCGATGAGGGTGTTCGGCCTAGTCAGGTCACGCGGAAGTTGCGGAACTGCCACGGATCGGTGGTGTCCACATCCTCGGGGAACAGCACGCCGCGGCCTTCCAGCGGGGTCCAGCCGGCATATTCACCGACCACGTCGCCGAGATAGGGCGCGCAGATGTCCAGCACCCTTGCATGATCGATCTCGTCCGACTCGACGAGGCCCTGGCGCGGGTTCTCCATGGCCCAGATCACCCCGGCCAGCACCGCCGCCGTCACCTGCAACGAGGTGGCGTTGTTGTGCGGCGCGGCGCGGCGGGCCTCGCCGATGGTGAGGCGGGAGCCGAACCAATAGGCGCCCCTGGCGTGGCCCATCAGCAAGACGCCCAGCTCATCCATGCCGTGGGTGATCTCATCCGTCATCAGCCGCTTCTCCGGCTGCATCTCCCAGTTCTTGCCGGCGAGTTCATGCACCGACAGCACCGCGTCGTCGCAGGGGTGGTAGGCGTAATGCGCGGTGGGGCGGTAGGTGACCGCGCCAGTGTCATCGCGCAGCGTGTAGTAATCCGCCAGCGAAATGCTCTCGTTATGGGTGATGAGGAAGCCATGCATCGGCCCCTCCAGCGGCGTCCAGGTGCGCACGCGGGTGGAGGCGCCGGGGCGCATCAGGTAGATCGCGGCATCGCAGCCGAAGCCGTGCCGGTGGCCATCCGGCGGCAATGCCTTCTCGTGGCTGCCCCAGCCGAGCTCCGCCGGCTGGCAGCCTTCGCCGACGAAGCCATCGACCGACCAGGTGTTGACGAATTCGCCCGGCTTCTTCGGGCGCTCGGCCACCTGGGTGTCACGCTCCGCGATGTGGATGACCTTCACGCCGAGACTTTGGGCGATTTGCGCCCAGGCGGTGCGGTCGCTGGCCGGCGGCGGGGTGGCGATTGGCGCGCCGGTGTCGCGGGCGATGTTCAGCAGCGCCTGCTTGACGAAGTGGCTGACCAGCCCCGGGTTCGCGCCATGCGCGGTGATGCTGGTGGGTCCGCCCACAAACGCCGGACGCAGCGCGATGGCGGCTTCGCGCATCGCGTAGTTGGACCGCTGCGACGGCGTCAGCGACGTGTCGGTATAGCCGCCGGCCCAGGGCTCCACGACGGTGTCGAGGTACAGCACGTCCAGCTTGTGGCACAGCTTCATCAGCTCCACCGATGACACGTCCACCGACAGGTTCAGCAGGAAGTCGCCCGGCGCCAGCAGGGGCGAGAGCAGATCGGCAAAATTCTCGCGCGTTGCCGCCTGCAGGATGAAGCGGATGCCGTATTCGGCGGCCACGTCATCACCGCGGGTTTCCGCGGTGACGATGGTGATGCGCTCGGACGGGATGTCGATGTGCCGCAGGATCAGCGGCAGGACACCCTGGCCGATCGAGCCGAAGCCCAGCATGACCAGGCGGCCGGAGAATTCTGCGTGCTTCATCGTCCAGGCACTCCATTCAGGTTTCTTGGGTGGAGGCGGCCTGCGCCGCCTCCCGGTCTTCAGGCCGCTTGCACGTCCTGCACATAGCCCGGCGTTTCCAGCAGTGGCAGGTCGGCCACTTCCACCACGCCGGCGCGGTCCATGCCGTTGAAGGCGGTGCGCAGGCAGGCGCCATAGGCACCGAGCTGGCCGATCTCGATCCAGTCGCCCTCCGCCACATCGGCCGGCAGCAGGAAGGGGCCTTCCATGCGGTCCGCGGTGTCGCAGGTCGGGCCGAAGAAGCTGAAGGGCACCGTCTCCGCCTCGCTGACGGAACCGGGCCGGATCAGCTTCACCGGGAAGCGGAAGCCGGGCACGCCGGCATCGGACAGCGCGCCATAGACGCCATCATTGATGAACAGCATGCCATCGCGCCGCGCCTGCACCTGCACGACGATGGAGGCACCGCCCGCCACCAGCGCGCGGCCCGGCTCCGCCCACAGCTCCACCCCCGGCAGCGCTGCCTCGGCGAAGGCCGTGGCGATGCTGTCCATGAAGGCCGAGAGCGGCGGCGGCACGACATCCGGATAGGCCACCGGGAAGCCGCCACCGACATCCAGCACCTCCACCGCCACGCCCGCCTGCCGGATCACGGCAGCGGCGAGGGCGATGGCGCGGGCATAGGCGGCAGGCTCCAGGCATTGCGAGCCGACATGGAAGGACACCCCAAGCTTGCCCGCATGTGGCCGCGCCGCACGCAGCAGCGCCACCGCTTCCGCCGGCTCCGCGCCGAATTTCCCGGAAAGGTCATAGACCGCGCTGCCCTTCGGCAGGCCGAGGCGGATGATGAGGTTGAGATCCTCGCCCCCCGTCTCCTCCAGGATCTTGGCCAGCTCCGCCGGGGAATCCAGCACGAAGTCGCGGACGCCGTGGGTGGCGTAGGCCTCGCGGATCGCGCCGCGCGCCTTCACCGGGTGCATGAAGTGGATCACGGCCTGCGGGAACAGGCTGCGCACCAGGCGCACTTCGCCGGCCGAGGCACAGTCGAAATGGCGCAGGCCACCGGCCCACAGCGCGCGCAGCACCGTGGGGTCCGGGTTGCACTTCACGGCGTACATGGTGGTGCCCGGGAAGGCCGCCTGGAAGGTGGCGCCCGCCGCGCTGATGGTGGCCGGCCGCAGGCAGTGCAGCGGATCTTCCGGCCGCAGCGCCGCGACCACGCCCGCGACATTGCGGGGTAGTGCAGGAGCGGCGGGGCGGCGGAGCGGCGCGGTGGCGCCGCGGAAGCGGAGGACGGTCATGGCGGGGCTCCCTGGGCCTGGGGTTTGCGCGGCTGCGCGGGCAATTTGGCCCGCCGCCGCGCCACGGCCCCGAAGGGCGGGCGCGGCGGCGGGAAGGAGGGAACCGGGGCCGGATCGGCGCGCACCCTTGGTTCACCGCGCACGGCACGCCCGCCACCTTGCGGTGGGGAACGGGACGCGGGCGGCGGAAGCGTCGCAGGCCGGCGCCTCAGACCCTCGGGTCTGGACGGGCGGCATGCGGCGCTTCGGGCGCGGTCACGCGGAAAGTCGCGGGGGAAATCCCGGCTTCGCGCGGCGGCGATCAGGCGACACAGGCGGTTCCCTCGAACCTTCCGGCCCTTGCAGGCCGGCTGAACAAAGGACGCGTCCCGTCGTTGCTGTGCCCCGGATAGGCGGGGGCTCGCGGCACGTGCGATGGCGTCGGGTCTCCGCGGCGCGCCACAAGGCGTCGCCACGGCCGGATAAATAGCGGTCACCTCCGCAGAGTGCAAGAGGTTTTTTCGGGCCTTTGCGGAATTGTCGCGGGGGACTGCCTGTGATCGACTTGATCGACCGGAAGGGTTTCAGCCGCGGCAGAGGTATTCCCAGACCATGCTGGCGGCCGCCAGGGCGGTGATCTCGCCATGGTCGTAGGCGGGCGCCACCTCCACCACATCCATGCCGCGGAAATCCGCGCCGCCGAGGCGCCGCAGCACCGCCTGCGCCTGCCAGGTCGCCAGGCCGCCAATCTCCGGCGTGCCGGTGCCTGGGGCGAAGGCGGGGTCCAGCGCATCGATGTCGAAGGACAGGTAGGCGGGCGCGGCGCCCAGCACCTGGCGCACCCGCGCCGCCACCGCCTCCGGCCCCGTCTCATGGAATTGCTGGGCGGTGATGACGGTGACGCCCTGGCCGAGCGTCCAGTCCCAGACCTCCCGCTGCACCGGGGACCGGATGCCGAGCTGGATCATCCGCTTCGGCTCCACCAGCCCCTCATTGATCGCGTGGTAGAAGACCGAGCCATGCGCATAGGCCTGGCCGAAATTATCGGCCCAGGTATCCACATGCGCGTCGAACACCAGCAGGCCGAGCGGGACGCCCAGCTTCTTCCGCAGCGCCCGCAGCAGCGGCAGCGTCACGCCATGCTCGCCGCCGAGCGCCACCAGATGGCCGACCGCCGCCGCCTGCTGCTCGATCCGCGCCAGGCTGCCGGGGATGTCGCCCAGTGCCAGTTCGAAATCACCCAGATCGGCCAGCGGCAGCGCCGCCGGGTCCACCCAGCTGCCGGGATGCGCGCCATCCACCAGCATACGGGATGCGGCGCGGATCGCCCTTGGCCCGTCCCGCGTGCCGGCGCGGTTGGTGGTGCCGATATCCATCGGGATGCCGGCAATGCCGATGGCATCCTGCGGGTCCCGCCGCGTGACGCCGAGAAAGCCGGGCGGGGTGGCATAGGTGGGCGTTCCGGCCATGACGACTCCTGATGGGATGGACAGCGCCCCCCCATGGGCCGCAGGCTGGCGGCAATGACAAGTCCAGGAAAAGCGACACCCGGGGAGGATGGGACCGAGGAAGGCACCGCCGCCGTCCGATCCGTGCTGATGGCCGTGCGGGTGCTGGAGGCGATGGCGCTGGCCGGCGGCCCGCTGCGGGTCTCCGACCTGGCGCGCCGGCTGACCGAGCCGAAGGGCCGCGTCCACCGCCACCTGGTCACGCTGCGCCTGGCCGGGCTGGTGGCGCAGGAGGAAGCGACGGAGCGCTATCACCTGACCTGGCGCATGTTCCAGATCGGCCAGGCGGCGGGCGAACAGTTCGACCTGAAGCGCGTGGCGGAGCCCGCCATGCACCGGCTGCGCGATGCGGTGGGGCAATCCGTGCTGCTGGCGGTGCCGACCGGCGGCGACCCGATGGTGGTGCATGCGCTGGAGGCGCCGAACACGGTGCAGATCTCCGTCCAGCCCGGCAACCGCCCGCCGGCGCATTGCTCCGCCCAGGGCCGCATCATGCTCGCCTTCGGCCCACCGGCCGCCGAGGCCCGCGCGCTGGCCGGCAAGATGGAGGCGCTGACCCCGCATTCCCTGACCGACCCCGCCCGGCTGCGGGCGCGGCTGGAGGTGGTGCGCGGGCGGATGTGGGACACCGCGCCGTCGGAGGCGCTGCTCGGCGTCAATGCGCTGGCCGCGCCGCTTTTCGCGGCGGGGCATGTGCTGGTGGGCTCGATCGGCATCGTGGGCTCGGTGCAATTCGTGCCGGACCCGCCTGACCAGGCGATGCTGGCCGCGCTGCAGGCGGCGGCCGCGGAGATCAGCCTGCGGCTTGGCGCCACGCGCTATGGCCCGGGCGCGAAGCCTACCGCTTCCACACCCGGTCCAGCGGCATCAGCCGGTTCACCAGCACCAGCAGCGCCACCGTCACCAGGATGAAGATGGTGGAGATGGCGTTCACCGTGTTCTCCAGGCTGAAGGTCGCCTCCGCATAGATCCGCACCGGCAGGGTCTGCAGCCGCGCCGTGGTGAGGAAGGCGGTGACGGTGACCTCGCCGAAGGACAGCAGGAAGCCGATGACGCAGGACACGGCGATGCCCGGCGCGAGCTGCGGCAGGATCACGCGCCGGAACACGCGCGAAGGCGTCGCCCCCAGCCCGCCCGCGGCTTCCTCCAGCCCGCGGTCGAGCTGCGCCACCGAAGCCCGCAGCAGGGCGAGCATGAAGGGCGTCACCAGCACCACATGCACCGCCAGCACGCCGAGGAAGGGCGGAATCTGGTTGAACCATTGCAACAGCCGCAACATGCCAAGCCCGATGGCGATGCCGGGCAAAGCGAGCGGCAGCATCAGGAAGGCGCCCACCGCCTCCTTCCCCGTGAAGCCCGCCCGCACCAGGGCGAAGGCGGCGGGCAAAGCGAGGCCGAGCGAGATGACGACGCAGCACAGCGCGATCTGCAGGCTGGTCCAGGCATCGGACAGATAGCGCTCATTCTGCAGCACCGCGGCGTACCATTTCCAGGTGAAGCCGACGAATTGCGCGACGGTGGCCTGCGGGCTGTCGTTCACCGACGCCACCGCCACCAGCAGCAGCGGGAACAGCAGGATGGCGATGGCGGCCAGCAGCAAAATGCGTGAGACGACCGGCGCCACCGCCTCCGCCGCCGCCACCACGACGCGGCGCAGCGCCGGCGGCAGGCTGGGCCAGCTTCGCGGCGGGCGGGCCTGCACCCAGGGCGTCATGCCGCCGATGGCGCGGGCGAAGACGAAGGTGACGAGGATGGAGGTCGCCAGCATCAGCATCGCGAGTGCGGAGGCCAGCGGGTAGTTCAGGATCTCCATCCCCTCCCGCAGCACCACCATGCCGGTGACCTGCACCTTCCGCCCGCCGACCAGCGTGGCGGAGACGTAGGCCGTGGACGCCATCAAAAAGACCAGCGTCAGTCCGCCGCGCAGCCCGGGCAGCGACAGCGGAAAGATCACCCGCCAGAAGCGCACGGCCGGCCCGGCGCCGAGCCCTGCGGCGGCTTCCTCCAGCCGCTTCTCCTGCCCATCCAGCACATCGTACAGAGCCAGCACCATGAAGGGCAGGAACACCTGCACCAGCGAAAGCCCCACCGCGAACCAGCCGAACAGCAGGTTGAGCGGCGGGAAACCCAGCGCCTGCGCGGCGTTGGAGACCACGCCGCGCGGCGCCAGCAGAAGAATGATGCCGAGCGAGCGCACCACCACATTGGTCAGCAGCGGCACCAGGATGATGGCGAAGCCGAAAGGCTTGGCGCGGGGCGACAGCCGCGTCAGCCACAGCGCCAGCGGATAGGCCAGCACGGCGGAGGCCGCGGCGACCGCCAGGCCGAGCAGCGCGGTGTTCAGCAGCAGCCGCAGGAAGAAGCTGTCGCCCAGGATCTCCGCATATTGCGCGGTGGAGGGCCACAGCGAGATCGGCGCGAAGATCTCGCCGCTTTCCTGCACCGAGAGCAGCGCGACAGCCCCCAGCGGCGCCGCGAAGGCGGCCAGCAGCCACAGCACATAGGGCGCGGCCAACCAGCCCGCGCGGGGGGAGTCCTGCATCGGCTACGCGCCCTGTGGTGTCGTCAGCCGGCGATCTCGCGGGTGAAGCGGCTGGACCAGCGGGCCTGGTTGCGGATCACCACATCCCAGTCGAAGTCGATCAGCTTGGAAACCGCCTCCTCGCCCATGATCAGCTTGGCGGCGAGCTCCGGCGGCAGGGTGATGTTGCGGATGGTGGGGCTGTAGTAGGTCTGCTCCGCATAGGCCTGCTGGCATTCCGGGCTGAGGTGCAGGTTCACGAAGGCCTCGGCGAGTGCCTGGTTGCGGGTGCCGGTCGGGATGCAGGCGAAGTTGGCGGCGACCGCCTGGCCTTCCGTGGGCTCAGCGATGACGATGTTCGGGTTGCGGGTTTCCGCATAGGTGCGGGTGAAGCTGCCGAATTCCACCGATGCCGCGCCGACCTGCTGGTCGAACATGCCGTAGAGCTGGTCCTGGCTGCCTTGGATGGCGGCGAAGGGCTTGAGTTCGGCGATCTTGCGGAAGGCCGGGTCGATGTCGTTCTCCGACCCGCCCCAGACCTTGGCCGTCATCAGCAGCCCCGCGGTGCCCTGCGCGCCCGGATAGGTCGGCCAGATCACCTTGCCCTTCAGGTCGTCGCGCCAGAAATCCTTCCACGACGTCATCGGCGCCGCGACCATGCGGCGGTCATAGACGATGGTGACCGGGTTGAAGGCCACGCCATAGCCGCCGATGCGGGCCAGCGGGTACAGGTTCTCGAAGTTCGGCACATTGGCCGATGGCGCCATGGTGACGCCGTCGCGCACCGCCTGGCGGCTTTCGAAGATGTTGAGATAGAGCAGGTCGAAGGAGGGCCGCCCGCGCTCGGCATAGGCCCGCGCCCGGCGTTCCGGGGTGCCGCCGAGGATGTAGTTGATCTTCACCCCATGCTGCCGCTCCAGCGGCTGCGCGCAATACTGCCGCGTGATGCGTTCCTGCGCGCCGCCCCAGATGCCGACGGTCAGCTCATCGCCGCGGCGGATCTGGGCGACGGCGTCGCGGCCCCAGATGGCGGGGGCGGCCAGCGTCGCGGTGGCCAGCAGGCCACGGCGGGTGAGGGAGATCGTCATGGCAGGGCTCCGGTCGTGGCGG
The DNA here is from genome assembly GCF_030695085.1 of Falsiroseomonas sp. GTDB lineage: Bacteria > Pseudomonadota > Alphaproteobacteria > Acetobacterales > Acetobacteraceae > Falsiroseomonas. Next base: position 52,433 of record NZ_JAUYTS010000083.1, read on the forward strand.
TGAAATCTTCGATCCAGGCAATCGCCTCGGGCGGCGCGGCCAGGGTGATGGCGGCGCCCGGCGGGAAGCCGGGCTCGGCGCTCGGGCGGTGCACGCGCAGGCGGTGCGGGCCGACCGAGACCTCGTAGTGGATGCTGTCATCCAACCGCGTCGCCGCCTCCACCAGGCCGGGCAGGGCCAGATGCGGCGTGGCGACGGCGGCGGGCAGCAGCAGCAGCCGTGCGGCGCGCAGCACCAGGTGGCTGGGCCGGTCCGGCGCATCCGCCGGCAGCGTCACGGCGAGGCCTTCGGCGTGAAAGACGCCCGCTTCCGCCCGGCCGGGGATGACGCTGCGGGCGCCGAGGAATCCGGCGGTGAAGATATGGCGCGGGCGTTCCGTCAGCTCGGCCGGCGCGGCGCATTCGACGATGCGGCCGCGATCCATCACGGCCACGCGGTCGGCGAGTGCCAGCGCTTCCTCCTGGTCATGCGTCACGAACAGGGTGGTGATGCCGGAGGCATCGCGCAGCCGGGCAATCTCCTCCCGCATCTCCACGCGCAGACCGGCATCGAGGTTGGACAGCGGCTCATCCAGCAGCAGCAGGTCGGGGCGGATCACCAGCGCGCGGGCCAGCGCCACACGCTGCTGCTGGCCACCGGACATGCGCGCCGGGTAGCGATCCGCCAGATGCGCCAGGCCCACCATGGCCAGGGCCTCGGCCACCCGACGGTCGCGCTCGGCGCGGTTCACATCCCGCATCTCCAGCCCGAAGGCGACATTGCCGGCGGCGGTCAAATGCGGGAACAGCGCATAGTTCTGGAACACCATGCCGATCTGCCGGCGATGCGGCGGCGCACGCTCAATCGCCGTGCCGTTCAGCAGGATATGTCCCTCATCCGGCAGGATGAAGCCGGCGACCAGCCGCAGCGTGGTGGTCTTGCCGCAGCCGGAGGGGCCGAGGAGTGCGATGCATTCGCCACGCCCGACGGAAAGCGAGACGCCATCGACCGCCGCCTGCGCGCCATAGCGCTTGGTCAGCCGGTCGAGCACCAGATGGGGGAGGGTTTGGGTCACGCGCCAGTCTAGGCAAACGCAATGCCACGGCGCCAGGGCGGGGGATGGCCCCGATCCGCGACTGCGATACGAAAGACCCCACCCTTTATGCCCAAAAAACTTGCGAATGCTCTCGTTTGAGGCGAGCTTCGGCCCATCCGTCGGCCGAGAGGCGGCGGCCATGCTGGCATGGGCCTTGCTGTCCCTTGCAGCGGCGCGACCCCGCACCTGATACGGTTCGGTTATGGTCCCGCCGGGGCCGTCGGTGAGAGAGGGAGGGATCTGCGGATGCGGACGCGATATCGAGTCGAACGGCGCAGCCTGCTGGCGGGCGGCGTGGGCCTGGCACTGGCCGCGGTACCTGGCGCCCGGGTGCCGCTGGCGCAGAGCCTGGACCGGGTCTCCTTCCAGACCAATTGGCGCGCCCAGGCCGAACACGGCGGCTACTATCAGGCGGTTGCCGCCGGCATCTATCGCCGCCACGGCATCGACTGCGAAATCCGCATGGGCGGGCCGCAGCAGAACCCGTCGCAGCTGCTGCTGGCCGGCCGGGTGGACTTCATCATGTCCAACGGCTTCCAGGCGCTGAACTATGCGCGGGAAAACCTGCCCTTCCTGACCATCGGCGCCATCATGCAGAAGGACCCGCAGGTGCTGATGACCCATGCGGGTAACGGCATCAATTCCTTTGAGGACATGAAGGGCCGCCCGATCCTGATCGGTGCCTCCGGCCGCGTCACCTACTGGCCCTTCCTGAAGGCGCGCTTCGGCTTCACGGATGAACAGATCCGGCCCTACACCTTCAATGTCGGCCCCTTCATGGCGGACCGCATGGCGATCCAGCAGGGCTTCATCAGTTCCGAGCCCTTCGCCGCGCAGCAGGCCGGCGCCACGCCACGGGTGTTCCTGATTGCCGACGCCGGCTACCAGAACTACCAGACCACCATCGATGTCTCTCGCCGCATGGTGACGGAGAAGAAGGACCTGGTGCAGCGTTTCGTCAACGCCACCATCGAGGGCTGGAGCGCCTATGTGAAGGGTGAGGATGTCGGCGCCGCCAACGCCGCCATCAAGCGCGACAATCCGGAGATGGACGATGCCAAGATTGCCTACGCCGTGCGCGTGATGAACGAGGCAGGCATCGTGCAATCCGGCGATGCGCTGCAACTCGGCATCGGCGCGATGACCGATGCGCGCTGGAAGTCGTTTTATGAGGGCATGCGCGATGTCGGCCTGTATCCGGCCGGCATGGACCACACGCGCGCCTACAGCCTGGAATTCGTCAACAAGCGCGTCGGCCTCGCCTGAGTGGTGCCGGCGGCGGTCGTCACGCTGCAAGGCGTCTCCAAGCGCTACGCCAATGGCACGCTGGCTGTGCGCGGCGTGGATCTGTCGGTGCAGCGGGGCGATTTCGTCTCGCTACTCGGCCCATCCGGCTGCGGCAAATCCACGGTGTTGCGGATGATGGCGGGCCTGATCGCGCCATCCTCCGGCCGGGTCGAGGTCGCGGGCGGGGGGGAGACGGGGGATATCGGCTTCGTCTTCCAGGAACCGACACTGATGCCCTGGGCCAGCGCGTTGAAGAACGTGATGCTACCGCTGCGCCTGGCCGGCACGGCCCGAAGCGAGGCGGAACGGCGGGCCCGTGCCGCGCTGGCCTCGGTGGGGCTGGCGGGCTTTGAATCCAGCTATCCGCGCGCGCTGTCGGGCGGCATGAAGATGCGCGTCTCCATCGCCCGCGCCCTGGTCACGCGGCCCCGCCTGCTGCTGATGGACGAGCCTTTCGCGGCACTCGACGAAATCACCCGCCACAAGCTGAACAACGACCTGCTGACGCTGTGGGAGGCGGAGCGCTTCACCGCCGTCTTTGTCACCCATTCGGTGTTCGAGAGCGTGTACCTGTCCCGTCGCATCGTGGTGATGGCGGCGCGGCCGGGCCGGGTTGTCGAGGACCTGGCGGTGGAGGCCCCCTATCCGCGCGGCGAGGCCTTCCGGACCTCCGCCGATTATGCGGCGCATTGCCGCGACATTTCCCACGCATTGGACAGGGCCATGGGCGCATGACCGTCACCCTCTCCGCCAACGAGGCCGCCGACGCGCCGGAGGAAAACCACGCACCCCGCTATGCCGGGCTGACGGCGGAGACCTGGTTCCGCATCCTGGCGCCGAGCCTCATCGGCGTGCTGGCACTGGCGGGGTGGGAAGCGGTGGTGCGGATCAACGAGATCCCGCCCTACCTGCTGCCCGGACCGCTGGAGGTGGGGCGCGCGCTGATCCGCGAATGGCCGTCGCTTTCCGTCTCGCTGCTGGTCACCTTGCAGATCACCTTCGCCGCACTGTTCGTGGCGGCAGCCCTCGGCCTGCTGCTGTCGGTGCTGTTCGCGCAATCCCGCATCATCGAGATGTCGCTGTTTCCCTATGCGGTGATCCTGCAGGTCACGCCGGTTGTGGCGATCGCGCCGCTGATCATCATCTGGGTGGATGATATCCGCCTGGCGCTGCTGATCTGCGCCTGGATCGTCGCCTTCTTCCCGATCCTGTCGAACACCACACTCGGGCTGAACAGCGCGGACCAGAACCTGACCGACCTGTTCCGCCTGTACCGCGCCAGCCGCTGGCAGGTGCTGTGCCATCTGCGGCTGCCGACGGCGATGCCGTACTTCCTGGCGGGGCTTCGCATTTCGGGCGGGCTGGCGCTGATCGGTGCCATCGTCGCGGAATTCGTCGCCGGCACGGGCGGGCGGGCTTCGGGGCTGGCCTACCGCATCCTGGAGGCCGGGTACCAGTTGCAGATCCCCAAGATGTTCGCCGCCCTGGTGCTGGTTTCATTGACCGGCATCGCGATTTTCCTGGCGATGAGCCTGATCTCCCACCTCGCGCTGCGCCATTGGCATGAAAGCGCCATGAAAGACCGCCGATGAAGGCCGAATTTGCTTCGGTTGGCCCCAGCTTCTGGCTGCGTAATGCGCGGACTCATGCCGCGCTGGTGCAAGGCTTCGAAGGCCCGCAGGATGTGGACGGCCTGGTGCGGCTGGACATCCACATCGAGCATGGCCGCATCGCCGCGCTGGCGCCGCTGGGCACCGCGCCGGATGGCATCGATCTGCGCGGCGGCCAGGTCTGGCCCGGCTTCGTCGATGCCCATACGCATCTCGACAAGGGCCATATCTGGCCGCGCACCCGCAACCCGACCGGCGATTTCGCCGGCGCGATCCAGGCCGTGATGGGCGATCGCGGTGCCGCCTGGTCGGAGGCCGACATCACGGCCCGCGCTGATTTCGCCCTGCGCTGCGCCCATGCCCACGGCACGGTTGCCATCCGCACCCATCTGGACACCTACCTGCCGCATGGCGTGACCACCTGGCGGGTCTTCCGCAAGCTGCGGGAGGAATGGGCCGGGCGCATCGCCTTGCAGATGTCCTCGATCTGCCCGCTGGACCGTTTCGCGGGGCCGGATGGCACGACGCTGGCCGATATGGTGGCGGAATCGGGCGGCGTGCTCGGCATGGTCACGCGCCACACCGGCGGCATCCATGACGCGCTGCCCGAGAGCTTCCAGGCGGAGCTGGACCATTTCTTCAGCCTGGCGGAGGCGCGCGGCCTCGACCTCGATTTGCATGTCGATGAGAGCGGTGAATCCGGCGCGCGTGCCCTGCGGGAGATTGCCCTCACCGCCCTGAAGCGCGGCTTTCGCGGCAAGATCCAGTGCGGCCATTGCTGCTCACTCTCGATCCAGCCGGAGGATTTCGCGCGGGAGACCATCGCCCGCGTGGCGGAGGCCGGCATCGACATCGTCGTGCTGCCGATGTGCAACATGTACCTGCAGGATCGTGTGGCAAACCGCACGCCGCGCTGGCGGGGCGTGACGCTGGTGCATGAGATGCAGGCGGCGGGCATTCGCGTCTCCGTCGCCTCCGACAACACCCGCGATCCGTTCTACGCCTATGGCGACCTCGACATGACCGAGGTGTTCCGGGAATCCGCCCGCATCCTGCACCTCGACCACCCTTTTGCCAGTTGGCCCGCCGCAGCCACCGCGCGGCCGGCGGAGGCCATGGGCATCGCGGCGGAACATGGCACCATCCGCGTGGGCGCCAGCGCGGACCTGGTGCTCTACGGCGCCCGCTTCATGACGGAGCTGCTGTCCCGCCCGCAATCGGATCGCGTGGTGCTGCGGGCGGGGCGGGTGCTGGAGGCCACGGCGCCGGATTGGCGAGAGCTGGATGCGATGGTGGGGGTGGCGGAATAGCGCCTACGGCGCCAGCACCTGCGTCCACACCGCCTGCGCCTGGATGCCGTCCCAGCCATAGAGCATCGGCACCATCGCCGTGCCGGCCCAGACCGGGTGCTGGTCCGCGTAATGCGGGCTGCCGGGATGGCCGGAGGTGCCGTGGAAGACCGACCAGCGGCTGTTCTCCCATTCCCCCACATCGAAGGCGTAGCGCGCCAGCGCGCCGTAGCCCGCGGCGTTGCCGGAGGCGGCGAAGAAGCCGGTGGCCAGCACCGTGTCCATATCCCCGCCGATCGGCAGCGAAGGCGGGTCCAGCAGCGCCGCCCAATCCGGGAATAGCGGCGAGAGCGGGTGGGTCAGGCGCGGGCGATGCACCTCGCCCCAGGGGCGCGTGCCGGCGGCTTCCGGTGCCGCGCGGCGCAGTGCCTCGGTCAGGGCTTCCGGCCAGCTCATGCCGCCGAGCAGGCTGGCATCATCCGCGCGCAGAAGGTTCGGCAGGGTCCACCAGAGCTGATTGGCGGGCGGCACGCCGGGGGCGACGGCCAGCATCGGGTGGCCGGCCAGCGCGCCCAACCCGCTGCGCTCAACCAGTATCGCCGTCAGCGCCCGGCGGAAGGCGACATAGGCGGCGGGTGCGCTGGCATCCGCCGCCATCCGCCCATCCCAATCCAGCAGGCGCTGGCGCAGTGCTTCGGCCCCGGGCTCGGCGGGGGCGGGCAGGCCAGCGAGCTTCTCGCGGAACAGCAGCGCGTTCAGCGACAGCGTGTCGCCATGCAGGCTGGCCGCACCCTCCACGCTGCGGGCTTCCGGCGCCGCGCGCAGCCGGGCCAGCACGCGCTGGGCGCGGTAGGGTGGGTGGCAATCGGTGCAGAGGTAGTCCGGGCCGCCATCCGCCACGACGCGGTTGTTGGCGGTGACGATCAGCCCCTCGGCCGGGTCCATCACGCGGGGCATATCCTCATGCGCGATCATGCCCTGCCAATCCGGCGCCGCCAGCCAGCCGGGCACCGGCAGCCAGCCATTCTCGGCCGGGCGACGCGGCACCAGGGCGCGGATCTGGAGGCCGATATGCCCGCCGGTGTCGCCGGCGACCAGATTATGGTCGATCAGCCCCCAGCCGCGCGTCGCCTCGAACAGCGCCTCCACGCTGCCGGCGCGCAGCATGCGGGGTAGGCAGTCGAAGGACAGGTCGGTCTCGGCGAATTGCACGGATCGCAAGGCCAGCGCGGTGCCGCTGCCCGGGTCGCCGGCGATGACGGGGCCGTGCCGGGTCTCCACCACCTCGAACTCCCGCGCCGCGCCGCCGCGAATGGCAATGCGGTCGGCCCGGCGCTGCACCGGCACCCAGCCATCCGGGCCGAGCGCGTTCTCCGCGCCCGCGTCGAAGCGTTCGACGAAGACGTCGTGGATGTCGACGAAGGCATGGGTCACGCAATAGGCGACCTGGCCGTTATGAGCGAAGTGCGGGAAGCCGGGCACGCCGGGCGCCGTCAGCCCCACCACGTCGAAATCCGCGCAGGCCAGGTGGCCCTGGGCGTACATGTTGGGAATCTCGAAGACCCGGTGCGGGTCGCCGGCCACCACCGGGCGGCCGGTGGAAGACTGCGAGGGCGCCACCGCCCAGTTGTTGCTGCCACCGCCCGTCGCATCCGGCGGCGTGCCGCCCAGCAGCGCCTCGATCGCCGGGCGCAGCGCGGCGAGGTCCGCCTCCAGCCGCTTCGCCTCCGCCCCCGGTGGCACCAGCAGCAGATCCTGCCCGCCATCATCGTAGCGCAGCTTCACCGCCTGCTGCGCGCCGACCACCGGCAGCGCTGCCGCGCGCCACAGCTTGAACCAGACCGAGCCCATCAGCAGGCCGAGGCGGCGCATCACGGCGATCGCGTGCCAGCCCTCCCAGCGTTCCGGCACTGCCTCCAGCAGCGTGTATTCCACCGGCAGCGGCGCGCCGGAATCGAGGAAGGCGTTCACCCCGGCGGCATAGGCTTCCAGCATCGCCTGCGCCTCCGCGCCGAGTGCCGCGTGGTCGCGCCGGCTGGCGGCCTCGATGCCGAGGCGGCGGGCGAGGATGTCGCCCTCCGCCGCCGCCGCGCCGAGCCATTCGGCGCTGCGGCCGAGCGCGCGGCGGCGGTTCAGCTCCATCTGGAACAGCCGGTCCTGGGCATGGACGAAGCCCTGGGCGCGGAAGGCGTCCGGCGCCCCGCCCGCGGTACGGATATGCGGGATGCCCCAGCGGTCGCGCAGCACGGTGGCGGGCGCGGTCAGCCCCGGCACCTGCACCTGGCCATCGAGCGGCGGCAGGGCGGCGCGCAGGGCCTCATGGCCGGGGGTGGGCGGCATCGGCATATCCTCCGGCGCGGCCGGGATTGCCGCGGGCTGGATATATCAAATACGATGGAGCGATGAGCGCAAGCGTCCCCCCCTCCACCGAAATCGACTTCCTGTCCCCCGTGGGCCGGGAAAACCTGACCGGCCGCGTCTATGGCGAGTTGCGGAACGCGCTGATGGAAGGCCGCATGCGGCCCGGCCAGCGGCTGAAGATCCGCGACCTGGCGCTGCAACTCGGCACCTCCGAAACCCCGGTGCGAGAGGCGGTGATGCAGCTTGTCCGCGAACGGGCGCTGCGGATGGAACAGGCCAAGGCCATCACCGTGGCGGGGCTGACGCTGGCGCAGTACCAGGAGCTGCGCCTGGTCCGCACCGCGCTGGAGGGCCTGGCCGCCGAGGCCGCCGCGCGCCACATCACCCCTGCCGAAATCCGCGCCCTGGAACGCGCCCATGCCGAGCTGGTCCGCGCCGAGGCGGCCGGGGAGGGGGCGTCCGCCATCCGCGCCAATTGGCGCTTCCACCACGGCCTGTACCGCGCCGCCGCCATGCCGGAATTGCTGTCGGTGATCGAGGGCATCTGGCTGCGCAACGGCCCGATGCTGACCTACCTCTACCCCGATGCCCGCCCGACCTACCCCGGCCGGCACCGGCACCTGGACATACTGGACGGGCTGCGGGCGCGGGATGCGGCCGCGACGCGGGCGGCGGTGCAGGCGGATATGGAGGAAGGCGGCGCCGGCCTGCTGCGTCATCTGGCGGCGATGGAACAGCCCGCACCTGCCAAGGGAAAAGCCGCGTGAAGCTCAGCCCGATTGCCACCGCGACGCCCTGGTTCCGGCTCGAGGTCGAGGACACCGACTGGGCAACGGAGGACCCGGCCGACCTTGCCCGCTGGATGGAACAGCTTCTGCTGATCCGCCGCTTCGAGGAAAAGATCCTGGATCTGCACGGCGCCGGGCTGATCCATGGCCCCGCCCATGCCTCGATCGGGCAGGAGGGTGGCGCGGTCGGGGCGCTGTCCGTGCTCGGCACCGCGGACAAGATCAACGGCACGCATCGGGCGCATCACCAGATCCTGGCCAAGCTGCTGAACGCCGCGACGCCAGCGGGCTACGACCCGCGGCGGGATGCGGTGCCGGAGGAAGCGCGCGGCCATGTGCAGCGGACCATGGCGGAGATCATGGGGCTGGCCCAGGGCTATAATGGTGGCCGCGGTGGCTCGATGCACATGCGGATCGCGGAGGCCGGCGTGGTCGGGTCCTCCGCCATCATCGGCGGCAATGTGCCGCATGCGGTGGGCTACGGGCTGGCCGACAAGGTGCTTGGGCGAGACAATATCTCGGTCGCCTTCTTCGGCGATGGCACGCTGATGGCGGGCCAGACGCTGGAGGCGATCAACCTGGCGGCGCTGTATCGCCTGCCGGTGGTGTTCTTCCTGGAGAACAACTTCTACGCCGTCTCCACCCATGTGCAGGACCAGACGCGGGAGACGCGGCTGACCACGCGCGGCGCCATGTTCGGCGTGCCATCGGTCGAATGCGACGGCATGGATGTGCTGGCGGTGCGGCGCGCGATGCAATGGGCGCGCGCGCAGATTGCCGAAACCGGCGGTCCAGTCTTCGTCGAGGCGATCTGCTACCGCTTCCTGCACCAATCCGGCCCGATGCTCGGCAGCCAGTTCGGCTATCGCGACAAGGCGGAGGAGGAAGCCTGGCGCGCCCGCGATCCGGTGGCGACGCTGCCGCCGATCCTGAACCGGCTCGGCGTGCTGGATGCGGACGGGCTGGCGGCGCTGGAGGCGCGGGTGCGTGTCGTTGTGGAGGATGCGGCAGCCGCGCTGGTGGAGACGCCGCCCGGTGCCAATGCGCCGCAACTGCGGCCCGGCCTGCTGCCGGAGGTGGCGGATATCGAGCACGGCATCCGCGGTGACCTTGCCGAATTGCGTGGGTTGCGGGTGCAGGAAGCCGGTGCGGTGCCGGCGCAGCCGATGAAATACATCGATGCCATCGCCGCCACCTTGCTGCACAACATGGAACGCGATCCGCGCATCGTGTTGATCGGCGAGGATATCCACCGGCTGCGTGGCGGCGTCTCCGGTTCGTCGAAGGGCGTGATGGAGAAATTCCCCGAACGCGTCTTCGCCACGCCGATCTGCGAGAACGGCTTTACGGGGATGGCGCTGGGTGCGGCGCTGTGTGGGTTGCGGCCGGTGGTGGACATCATGTTCGGCGACTTCACCATCGTCGCCGCGGACCAGATGTTCAACGGCATCGGCAAGTTCGCGCATATGTTCGGCGGCGGCTTCGGCATTCCGCTGGTGGTGCGCGCGCGCGTTTCGCCGGCGGCGGGCTATGGCTCGCAGCATTCGATGGACCCGTCCGGGCTGTTCGCGGGCTTTCCGGGCTGGCGCATCCTGCATCCCTCCACGCCGCACGACTATGTCGGGCTGATGAATGCGGCACTGGCCTGCGAGGATCCGGTGCTGATGATCGAGCATCAGGGCCTGTTCCAGACCAGCGGCCCGGTGCCGCAGGACCTCGGCTACATCGTGCCCTTCGGCCGCGCGCGCCTGGTGCGGCCGGGCCGCGCCTGCACCATCCTCACCTATGGCGCCATGGTGCCGGAGACGGAGGTGGCGGTGGCGGAGACCGGAATCGATGCGGAGATCCTCGACCTGCGCAGCCTGGATATCGAGGGCATGGACTGGCCCGCCATCGAGGCTAGCATCAAGCGCACCAACCGCGTGCTGATCGCGGAACAGACCGCGCATGGCACGGCACATGGCGCGCGCTGGGTGGATGAGATCCAGCGCCGCTGCTTCGACTGGCTGGATGCGGAGATCACCCGCGTGCATGGCAGCCGCGCCGCGCCCACCGTCTCCCGTCCGCTCAACGCTGCGGCGCTGGCGGATGCGGCGAAGGTGGCGGAGGGGCTGCGGCGGCTGATGCGATGAGTGGCGCCCTCTTCCCGTTGTGGGGGGAGAGGGCTTTTGCCGGCTCAGTTCGCGCGCAGGCCCTGGATGCGGATCAGACCGTCCGGGATCAGGCGCAGACCGCTCACCGCGGCGGTGGTGCCGAAGAAGCTCTGCGGGTGCCACAGATAGATATAGGGGCGGTCGCGCAGCAGGATTTCCATCGCGGTGCCATAGGCGGCCAGCCGTGCCGCGGGCTCCACGCTGGTGCGGCCGGCGCGCAGCGCCGCATCGGCCTGCTCGCTGCAATAGCGGCCGCCATTCAGGCTCTGGCCACAGGCGTTGAAGCCCCAGAGATTTCCGTCCACATCGGTGCGGCCGGACCAGGCGATGATCAGCACCTCGAAATCCCCGGCGGTCCAGGCGCGCAGCAGGGTCGCCACTTCGATCACCTGGATCTCCAGCGCGATGCCGGCCTCAGCCGCCATGGCCTGGATCACCTCCGCCGCCTGGACGTATTCGGTGGTGTTGGGGACGGAGAATTTCACCCGCACCCGTTCCTGCCCGGCCTCTCGCAGCAGCGCGCGCGCCCGGGCCAGGTCGCGGCCCGGCACCGGCAGGGCCGCGATGTGGTGCGGGTGGCCGGGCGGGGTGGATTGGTTGCCGGGGCGGTACAGCCCCTCGAAAGCCACCTGGTTCAGCGCGTTGCGGTCGATGGCGAGCTCCAGCGCCTCCCGCACCCGCGCATCCTGGCCGAGCGGGTTCCGGGCGCGATCACCATGAGCGACATTGACGGCGAGATAGACGGAAGCCAGCGACGGCCCGTCCAGCAGCTTCACGCGGGCGTCGCGCCGCAGCGTGGTGACGTCGGAGGGGTTCACCCGCTCGATCACGTCCAGCGTGCCGGACCGCAGGTTCGCCGCCCGCACGGTGGTATCGGGGATCGGCCGGTACACCACCCGGTCGAAATGCAGCGCGCCAGCGTTCCAGTAGCCGGGGAAACGCTCCAGCTCGATCCGGTCCTGCGGCACGCGGCGCGTCAGGCGATAGGGGCCGGCGCAGGCGGGCTCGCGCTGGAAATCGGCGCCCAGCACCTCCGCCTGGCGCGGCGAGACCAGCATGCCGGCGCGGTCCGACAGCGCGGCGAGCAGTGGGGCGAAGGGCTCCGACAGGCGGATGCGGATCTGCATCGGCCCCGCTTCCTCCACCGCCGTCACGGGTCCGAGTTCGCCGCGGCGGGTGGAGCCGGATGCGTTGATGTGGCGGTTCAGCCCGGCGACCGCGGCCGCGGCATCCAGCGCCACGCCGTCATGGAAGGTGACGCCGGGGCGCAGCGTCAGCAGCAGCGCGCGGCCGGCTTCCTGCCATTCCCATTCGGTGGCGAGCTGCGGCACCAGCGCGCCCTGCTCATCCACCTCGATCAGCTTGTCGCACATCGCCATGAACACCTGCCGCGCCGCCACGCTGCGCGACAGCGTCGGGTCCAGCACATCGGGGTCCGAGGCAATGCCGATGCGCAGCGTCTGCGCCCCGGCAGGGAGGGCCAGCGTCAAGCCAAGTAGGGCGGCGAGGAGTGGTCGCATGCCATGGTCTCCGTTTCTGCAAGCGCATCCTTGAATCGTTTTCGCCCGGTGTCACCATATGATATATCGATCCCGAGCCGATGGAGCGCCGGATGCCTGATTCCTACCCCGCCAATCTCAGCCGCGACGCGGCGCTGCGCGAGCGTGCCGGGCGGGTGATCCCCGGCGGCCTCTGGGGCCACCTCAACGCCGCGCGCCTGCCCGCCGGCTACCCGCAATATTACAGCCGCGCCGAGGGCTGCCGGCTATGGGATGTGGATGGGCGGGAGGTGGTGGACTTCATGTCCTCCTGGGGCCCAATCGTGCTCGGCCACCATGACCCGGTGGTGGAGGAAGCGGCGCGGCGGCAAGCGCAACTGGGGGATTGCATGAACGGCCCGGCGCCGGTGCTGGTGGAACTGGCGGAGCGCCTGGTCGCTACCATCCCACATGCCGAATGGTGCCTTCTGGCGAAGAACGGCACGGATGCGACCACCGCCTGCGTCACCATCGCCCGGGCGGCGACGCGGAAGCGCAAGGTGCTGGTGGCGCGCGGGTCCTATCACGGCGCGGTGCCCTGGTGCTCTCCCTCCACGGCTGGCGTCACGGCGGAGGATCGCGCGCATCTGGTGTTCTATGACTACAACGACGTGGCCTCCGTGCAGGACGCGGCGGAGGCGGCGAAGGACGACCTGGCCGGCATCCTGGTCACCGCCTTCCGGCACGACATGTCCCGCACCCTGGACCTGCCCGACCCCGCCTTCGCCCGCGCGCTGCGTGCCATCTGCGACGAGACCGGCGCGGCGCTGATCCTGGATGATGTGCGGGCCGGCTTCCGGCTGCATCTCGGCGGATCGTGGGAGACGGTGGGCGTCCGGCCGGACCTCGCCGCCTACAGCAAGGCGATCGCCAATGGCCACCCTCTGGCCGCCGTGACCGGCGCCGAATGGCTGCGCCGCGCGGCGACCGAGGTCTTCACCACCGGGTCCTTCTGGTGCGGCGCCGTGCCGATGGCCGCGGCGCTGGCAACGCTGGAGGAATTGCAGCGCATCGACGGCCCGGCCCGCATGCGCGAGATGGGCCAGCGGTTGCGGGACGGGCTGGCGGCGGGTGCGGAACGGCACGGCCTGGCCATCATCCAATCCGGCCCGCCGCAAATGCCGCTGTTGCAATTCGACGGCGACATGGATTTCCGGCTCGGCGAGGCCTTCTGTTCGGCGGCGCTGGCGGCGGGCGCCTATTTCCACCCGCGCCACAACATGTTCCTGAACTGCGCGCATGACGCGGCCGCGGTGGATCGTGGGTTGGAAGCCGCGGAGCAGGGCTTCGCCGCCTTGGCGCGCATCCTGGGCTGAAGGCGGCCTAAGCTGAAGGCGGGCGGTGCTGCGCCCAGGGGCGGTCCTGTTCCAGGATCGCGCCGAGGCGCAGCAGGCTCATATCCGCACCCCAGGACCCGACAAGCTGCACCGCCGTCGGCAGGCCGTCCTTGGCAAAGCCGGAGGGGATGGTCACCGCCGGGTGGCCGGTCAGGTTGAAGGGGTACATGTAGCTGGACCAGCCCTGGCGGGTGATGCCGCACATTTCGCCCTCGATCTCGATCTGGCCATCGGCGGCGTCGAAATCGGCGGGCAAAGCGGTGCGCGTCAGCGTCGGCGTCACCAGCACGTCGTAACGCTGGAACAGGCCCTGGATGGTGCGGAACAGCTGGGTGCGGGCGAATTGCGCCTCGCGGAACTGGGTGAGGGAGAAGCCCGAGCCGCGCTCCATGAAGGCCAGCAGCACCGGGTCCATCTGGTTGTGCCATTGCGCCAGATGCGGCGTGCAACTCACGAAGAAGCCGGCCTGGTACATGATGCGGCCGGGCAGCTCCATCCAGTCGATCGCATCCGTCACTTCCTCGACGAAGGCGCCGCGGGTGGCCAGCGCATCGAGGCTGGCCAGCGTGTTCTCCGCCATCTCCGCCTGCACCTTGGCATTGCAGGCACGCGCGATGTAGCCGACGCGCAGCCCGTGCAGGTCGCCGCCGATCAGCCCCGGCGGCAGCGGCGCGATACCCGGCCCGCGCAGGCTCTGCGCGTCGCGCTCGCTGGGTCCGGCGATGACGGAGAACATCACCGCCGCATCGCTGACCGTGCGCGTCATCGGCCCCGCGTAGACATTATTCGCGAAGGTATCGGCCGAGGCTTCCCACGGCACCGTGCCGAGCGTCGCCTTCAGCCCGACAATGCCGCAGCAGGCGGCCGGAATTCGCACGGACCCGGCGCCATCCGTGCCCAGCCCGAGCGGCCCCAGCCCCGCCGCGACCGCCGCCGCCGCGCCGCCGGAGGACCCGCCGGTGGTGCGCGACAGATCCCACGGGTTGCGCGTGGTGCCGAAGCTCGGGCCATCCGTCAGGCCCTTATGGCCGAATTCCGGCATGGTGGTCTTGCCGAGCAGGATGCCGCCCGCCGCCTTCAGCCGCGCCGCCGTGGCGTCGTCGCGCACCGGCACGTTGCTGGCGAAGATGGCGGAGCCGTGCGTCGTCAGCACATCGGCGGTATCGACCTGGTCCTTGATGTGCAGCGGCACGCCGTGCAGCGGCCCCAATGCGGCGCCATCCATCACCGCCTGTTCGGCCCGCCGCGCACTTTCCATCGCCTGGTCGTGCAGCACCGTGACGAAGCAGTTCAGCCGCGGCTGTTGACGGTCGATCGCCGCCAGCACGGCTTGTGTCAGCTCCACCGGCGAAAGCCGGCGGCGGCGGATCAGCGCGGCCGCCCTGGTTGCCGGCATGAACAGCAGATCCGTGTCGTCCATCGCCCGTTTCCTTCTTGCGCAGACCGCTTCCAGGGGGTCATGCTGGCATAGGATATATCGAACGGCGAGGGGCCAACCCCGCCTGGGGAAGAGGAAATCGAGGCATGTCCCAAATCCAGATCGGGCGTCGTGGCCTGATGGCGGGCGGCACCGCGCTCGCCGCCTCCGGGCTGATCCGCCCACCCGAGGCGCGCGCCGCCAGGCAGATGAACCTGGTGCTGGAGTCGGAGGTGGTCATCCTCGACCCCTACATGACCACGGCCGCGATCACGCGGACCTTCGGCTTCCACATCTTCGACACGCTCTATGCGATGGATGGCCAGGGCCGCATCCAGCCGCAGATGGTGGAAAGCCACACCACCTCCGCCGATCGGCTGACCTGGAATTTCACCCTGCGCCCGGGGATGAAGTTCCATGATGGCTCGCCGGTCACCTCAACCGACGTGGTGCTGTCGCTGCAACGCTGGATGCCGAAGGATGCGCTGGGGCGCATGTTGCGGGACGCGCATGAGAGCCTGACCGCCAAGGGCACGCTCGGCTTCGAGCTGGTGCTGAAGCGACCCTTCCCGCTGGTTCTGGATGTGCTCGGCAAGCCGAATGCGCCGGTGCCCTTCATCCTGCCCGAACGCCTGGCGCGGACCCCGGGCGATACGCGCATCACGGAGATCATCGGCTCCGGCCCCTTCCGCTTCCGCCCGGACCAGTGGCGCCCCGGCAACTACATGGTGCTGGAGAAATTCCCGGACTACGTGCCGCGCAGCGAGGCGCCGGATTTCCTCTCCGGCGGCAAGGTGGTGAAGGTGGACAGCCTGTCGCTGCGCGTCATGCCGGACCAGGCGACGGGTGCCACGGCGCTGCTGGCGAATGAGATCGACTACCAGCAATACGTGCCCTTCGATTGGATTCCGCGCCTTGAACGTTCCCGCGATGTGCGGCTGCTCTCGCTCGGCGGGCTGCATCAGTTCCAGGGCAATTTCCGCCTGAACCATGCAGCACCCCCCTTCGACGATCCCGCCGTGCGCCGCGTGCTGTGGAAGCTGGTGGACCAGAACATGGTGTTGCAGGCGATCGGCGTGCCGGAGCGGTTTCGCGCGCCGCAATGCACCAGCTTCTGGATGTGCGACGCGCCCTACAGCACCGATGCCGGTGCGGAGGCTGCGAAATTCTCCATCGCGGAAGCGCGGGCGGAGCTGGCGAAGACCGCCTATGCCGGCCAGCCGGTGCAGTTCCTGCAGGTGGCCGGCTCCATCTCCCAGACCGCGGCGATGGTGCTGGTGCAGAACATGAAGCAGGCCGGCTTCACGGTGGACGAGCAGCAGATGGATTGGGGCACCGTGCTCGCGCGCCGCGCACGGCGCGATGGGTGGAGCATGTTCGCCGTCTATTCGAACGGCGTCGACATGATCACGCCGCTGACCCATTTCTATATCGCCAGCACCTGCGCGGACTTCCCCGGCTGGTCCTGCGACGAACGCATTCCCCGGCTGACGCAGGAATTCGCGAATGCCGAAACCCCGGCGGAGCGCCGGCGCCTGACCGAGGAAATCCAGCGCCTGTCCTATGAGCTGACCCCCTCCGTCATGTGGGGGCAGTTCACCATCCCGGCGGCCTATCGCACCTCGCTCACCGGCTTGATGGAATCCTCCTTCCCGATCTTCTGGAACGTCGAGAAGGCCTGAGCGCACTCTCTCCGCTTGCCATGGGGGGCGCGTGGTTCCTACGCTCCGCTGTGTTCAAACGGGAGAGCAATGAGATGACCATCGGACGCAGGACGCTCGGCAAAGGCCTTGCCGCGGCAGGCGGGCTTGCCATTCCAGGGCTGATCGGAGGCGAGGCGCAGGCGCAGCGGGCGCAGGATACGCTGCGCCTGGTGTTCCGCGATGCGGTGCCGAACATCGACCCCTATTTCAACAGCCAGCGCACCGGGCTGATCCTTGGCCACCAGGCCTGGGACGGGCTGGTGCACCGGGACCCGGAAACCTTCCGCGTGGTGCCGGCAATGGCGACCGAGTGGAACTGGGTGAACCCCTTGCTGCTGGAGTTCACGCTGCGCCAGGGCGTGAAGTTCCATGATGGCAGCCCCTTCACCGCGAAGGATGCCGTCTACACGCTCAACACCGTCTCCAACCCGGAAACCCGCGTCGCGACGCCGAGCAACTACGCCTGGATCGAACGCGCCGAGGCGGATGGCGACTTCAAGCTGCGCATCCATCTGAAGCGGCCGACACCGGCGGCGCTGGACTATCTGGCGCTCGTCACGCCGATCTGGCCGCAGGCGTATCGGGAACGTGTCGGCGTGGAGGGCTACAGCCGCGCGCCGATGGGCGCCGGCCCCTACAAGATCACGAAGTTCGATGTCGCCACCGGCGTGGAATATGAGCGCTTCGACGATTATTATGAGGGCGGCCCGAAGGGCAAGCCGGCCATCCGCCGCATCACTGTGCGCTTCGTGACGGATGCCGCGACGGAACTGACGGAGCTGCTGGCGCAGCGCGTCGACTGGATCTGGAACATGAATCCGGACCAGGTGCCCAACGTCAACCGCATCCCCTTCCTGCAGACCCTGCGGCAGGAATCCATGCGGATCGGCTATCTCAGCCTGGATGCCGCCGGCCGCAGCGGCGATACGCCGATGAAGAACCTGAAGGTGCGCCAGGCCGTCTGGCACGCGATCGACCGGCAGACCATTGCGGAACGCCTGGTCACCGGCGGGTCCCGGGTTCCGGTGGCGCCCTGCTACCCCAGCCAGTTCGGCTGCAACGCCGATGCTGCGGTGCAGTACGACTACAATCCGGAAAAGGCGAAGCAGCTTCTCGCCGAGGCCGGCTTCCCGAACGGCTTCGACATCGAGCTGACCAGCTACGTCCAGCCGCGCCAGTGGTCCGAGGCGGTGCAGAGCTACCTGCAGGCCGTCGGCATCCGCGCGCGGCTGAACCTGTTGCAGGTGGCAGCCCAGATCCAGCGCGCCTGGCGTGGCGAGTTGGCGATGTCGATGGGCAGCTGGGGCAGCTATTCGATCAACGACGTCTCCGCCATCCTGCCCAACTTCTTCGGCGACACCAACGACGACTACGCCCGCGACCCGGAGCTGCAACGCCTGCTGGTGGAGGGTGGATCAAGCGCCGATGAGGCGGTGCGCAACGCCGCCTATTCCGCCGCCATCAAGCGGATCACGGAGCAGGCGTACTGGGTGCCGCTGCACACCTACGTCAACACCTACGCCTTCGCCCGCCAGCTCGACTTCAAGGCGTTCCCGGACGAGCTGCCGCGCTTCTATCTGGCGAAGTGGAAGTGAGGCGTCACCCTTCCAGGTGACATTCCACGAGGCCCGCCGCGAATGCGGTGGGCCTCGGCGCCTGTGTGGCGCAGGGCGCGAAGACCTTCGGGCAGCGCGGATGGAAGCGGCAGCCGGGCGGCACATTGGCCGGGTCCGGCATGATGTCGCCGAGCCCCACATCCGGCACGCCGAGGCCCGGCTCCGGCGTCAGCACGCTGGCGAGCAGCGCCTGCGTGTAGGGGTGGCGCGGGTTGTGGAACAGCGCCTCCGATTCCTGGCGCTCCACGATGCGGCCGAGATACATCACGGCGACCTCGCTCGCGACGTGTTCCACCACGGCAAGGTTGTGGCTGATGAACAGGTAGGTCAGGCCGAGGTCGCGGCGCAGCTCATCCAGCAGGTTCAGGATCTGCGCCTGCACGGAAACATCCAGCGCGCTGGTCGGCTCGTCGCAGATGACGATGCGCGGCCGCAGGACCAGCGCGCGGGCGATCGCCACGCGCTGGCGCTGCCCGCCGGAAAGCTGGGAGGGGAAGCGCCCGCCCTGTTCGGCGGAAAGCCCGACGCGCTCCAGCGCCTCGCCCACCCGTCGCGCCACGGTCGCGCGGTCGATATCGCCCTGCGCCACCAGCGGCATCGCGACGATGTCCTGCACCCGGCGGCGCGGGTTGAGCGAGGAGAAGGGGTCCTGGAACACCGGCTGGATCAGCCGCGCGCGCGCCTTGCGGTCCATATTCGACAGGCGCTGGCCATCCACCAGCACCTCGCCGGAGGTTGGCGGCAGCAGGCCGAGGATCATGCGCGCCAGTGTCGATTTGCCGCAGCCGCTTTCGCCGACCACGCCGAGCACGCTGCCCGGCGGCACGGCAAAGGATACACCGTCCACCGCCCGCACCTGGCGCGGCGGCGCGAACAGGCCCTGGCGCACATTGAAGATGCGGCGCAGGTCGCGGACCTCGATCGCCGGCGTCATGCGGCGAGATCCAGCGTGCACAGCACCTCATGCCCCGGCCCGGCCTGCTTGCGCGGGATCGGCCCGGTGCATGCCGCGTGAGCGTGGTTGCAGCGGTCGCGGAAGGCGCAGCCTGCGAAGCCGGGCGGGATGCGCGGCACCACGCCGGGGATGCTGCCCAGCCGATCGCCGCGCTTCACCTTGCCCGGCACCGGCACGCAGGCCAGCAGGCCGCGCGTATAGGGATGGCGCGGGTTTCCGAACAACTCCGCCGTCGGCGCGCTCTCCACCACTTCGCCCGCATACATGACGGAAACGCGGTCCGCGATGCGCGCCACCACGCCGAGGTCATGCGTGATCAGCAGGATGCCGAGGCCGAGGTCGCGTTGCAGCCCGGCCAGCAGCCGCAGGATCTGCGCCTGCACGGTCACGTCCAGCGCCGTGGTGGGCTCATCCGCGATCAGCAATTCGGGGTCGCACATCAGCGCCATGGCGATCATCACGCGCTGCCGCAGGCCGCCTGAAAGCTGGTGCGGAAATTGCCCGAGCCGCAGTCCTGGCGCCGTGATACCGACGCGGCCGAGCAGTTCCGCCGCGCGGTCCACCGCCTGCGCGCGCGTGGCGCCCCGGTGCCGGCGCAGCACCTCCGTCATCTGGCTGCCCACCGTATAGGCGGGATTCAGGCTGGTCATCGGTTCCTGAAAGATCATCGCCATGCGGTCGCCACGCAGGCGGGACATCTCGCGTTCGTTGAAGCCGCCGATCTCCTGCCCCGCGAAGCGCAGTGCCGAGGCCTCCCGCTTCCCGCCGCGCGCCAGCAGCCCCATGATGGCGAGCGAGGTGACGGATTTGCCGCAGCCGCTTTCGCCGACCAGGCAATGCGTCTCCCCCTTCGCCACCGCCATGGAGGCACCGCGCACCGCCGCCGTGCCGCCGAAGGTCACGCGCAGATCCTGCACCTCGAGTAGCGCGCTCAACGCGACAAATCCGTGCCGAGCATGTCGCGCAGCGCATCGCCCAACAGGTTCACGCCGAAGACCAGCACGAACAGCGCGATGCCGGGCACCAGGATCACCCAGGGGGTGAAGAACATGTATTCCTTCGCCTCCGAGATCATCAGGCCCCAGGAGGGCAGGGGTGCCGGGACGCCGAGGCCGAGGAAGGACAGGGCCGCCTCCAGCAGAATGGCCAGCGCCATTTCCAGCGTCGCCACCACCGCCAGGTGGGTCGCGATGTTCGGCAGGATTTCGCGCAGCAGCACGCTGGCGTGCGACGAGCCGGCGCACCAGGCGGCGCTGACATAATCCAGCGTCCGCAACTGCATGGTGGTGGAGCGTGCGACCACCGCGAAGCGGTCCCACAGCAACAGGCCGAGCACCAGGATCACCAGCGTGAAACTGGTGCCCAGCAGCCCCGCCACAGCGAGTGCCACCAGCACCACGGGAATCGAAAGCCGCGCCGTGATCAGGAACATCACGACATCATCGATGCGCCCGCCATAGAAGCCGCCAAGTACCCCGAGCGTGGTGCCGATCAGGCCGGAGGTGATGACAGTGGCGACGCCGATGATCAGCGAAATCCGCGCGCCATAGATCAGCCGGGACAGATAATCCCGCCCGAGCTGATCCGTGCCGAGCCAGTTGGCCGGCGTGCCGCCCTCCATCCAGGCGGGCGGCACCAGCCGGCGGCCGAGGTCGATGGCATAGGGATCATAGGGCGCGATCAGCGGGGCAAGGATCGCCATCACCAGCGCGAAGCCGACGATCAGCGCGCCCGTCACGAAGGTGGCGTTCCGCAGCAGCCGCCGCGTGGCGCCGGTGCCCGGCACGACCAGGCCAGGCAAGGCCGGGCCGCTCATGATGTACGGAGCCGCGGGTCGAGCACGGCGTTCAGCAAATCCGCCAGCAGCGTCAGCGCGATGTAGATCAGCGCCAGCACCAGGATCACCGCCTGCACCACGGGGAAGTCGTTCTTGCTGATGCTCTCCCACGCCAGGTAGCCGACGCCATGCATGGCGAAGACCGTCTCGATGACGATGGAGCCGCCGAGCATGAAACCCAGCTGCACCGCCGCGATGGACACCACCGGGATCGCCGCATTGCGAAACCCGTGCTTCACCAGGATGGACAGCCGCGAAAGTCCCTTGGCGCGCGCCGTGCGGATGTAGTCCGAGGACAGCGCCTCGATCATCCCGCTGCGCGTCAGGCGCATCAGCGAAGGGATGGCGGAGAAGGACAGCACGATGCCGGGCATGACGTAGTACTCCCACCCGCCCGTGCCCGAGATCGGCAGCCAGCCGAGGTTCAGCCCCAGCACCACCATCAGGATCAGGCCCAGCCAGAAGGACGGCATCGCCTGGCCGATCAGCGCCACCAGCATCACGCCGCGATCGACATAGCTGCCTTCCCGCACCGCGGCGATGATGCCGAGCGGCAGCGCCACCACCAGCGCCAGCGCCAGCCCGACCAGCCCGAGCGTCAGCGTGATCGGCAGGCGATGCGCGATCAGGTTGGCGACACGATCCTTGAAGAAGAAGCTCTCACCGAAATCGCCCTGCACGGCGCGCAGCAGCCAGTCGAGATACTGCTGTGCCAATGGCCGGTTGAGGCCATAGGCCTGACGGATCAGCTCGACATCCTGCTGCGTTGCATTCGGCCCGGCGATGGAGATGGCGAGGTCGCCCGAAAGCCGCGTGAGCAGGAAGCTCAGCGTCAGCACCGTCAGGGCCACAAGGATCGCGACGGTGAACCGGCGCAGGAGAAAACGGACCATCGGTTGGAAGCCTAGTCACGCGTTGCGTGAGGTGGCAAGCGCGCTGTTCCGCCGCCGCGCATCGGAGATCGCGCGGAATTGGGGCGCCGGACCGAAATCCGCCCATATCTCAGTCTTCGTGACGCGGCATGCCGCGCCGAATCCGCTAGCCTGAATAAGCCCCGGGATTGCACCAGGTCGCGGGCGGCCTGGTGGCAGGACAATGGAGACCGACGAGCAAAAATGCCTGGTCACGCGCCTCTGCCTAGCCCGGGTGGCGATTCCGCCGGAGACAGCCGCCGGCCCGTAGCGCCCCGCATGCTGGCCGCGATGGTGCGCGACAGCGCAGCGCCCGCGGCGCTTCTGTGGGGGCCGGACCTGATCTGCCTGCACAATGCGGCGTTCCTGCCCCTGCTGCCGCAAGGCGCGCCCGCACAGGGCCGGCGCTGCGCCGCGCTGTGGCCCGATGGGGGTGGCGTCGCGGCGCTGGTGCGGGCGGCACTTGCCGGCCAGCCGATGGCACCGCAGACCCTGGCCTTTCCGGGGCAGGGCGGGCCGGCCTTCTTCAGCCTGGCCGTCCTGCCGGCGCGCGACGGGGCAGGTGCCCTCGCCGGCGTGCTGCTGACCGCCGTCGAGACCACCTGCGCGGTGCAGACCGAACGCCGCAGTGCCTTCCTGCTCGACCTCGAAGCCGCCCTGCGGGATCTGGACTCGCCGGAGGCCGTGGTGCGGACCGCCGCCACGCATCTCGGCCGCCACCTCGGCGCCGGGCGCTGCGCCTTTGCCGAGGTGGATGCCGCGACCGCCACCTGCCGCATCCTGGCCGACTGGACCGACGGCAGCCTGCCGAGCGCCGTCGGCGTGCACCCCTTGCAGGATTGCGGCGCGGACCAGCTGGCGGCGCTGCGGGCTGGTGCCAGTCTCGGCCTCGGCGAGGATGGCGGCGGCCTGACGGTGCCCGTGCTGAAGCGGGGCGAGCTTGTTGCGATGCTGCATCTGAACAACGCCGCACCGCGTCACTGGAGCATGGCCGAGGAAGCCCTGGTGCGGGAGGCGACGGGTCGCATCTGGCCCGCCTTGCAGCGCCGCCACGCGGAAGCCCGGCTGCGGCTGAGCGAACAACGTCTGCGCCGCGTGCAGCAGATCGGCCGCGTCGGCGGCTTCGAGATCGACCTGCGGACCGGCCAGAACCATCGCTCTGCCGAATACATGGACCTGCAGGGGCTGGAGCCGCGCTCGGCGAAGGAACTGCACCAGGATTGGGTCGCCCGGCTGCATCCGGAGGACCGGGTGCGCGCCGAACGCCGCTATCTGGACGCCGTCTCGGATGAATCGGGCGCCACGGACTACGCGCAGGAATACCGCATCCTCACCCCGGGCGGCGGCGTGCGCTGGATTGCGGCGCGGGCCGAGATCGAACGCGGCCCGGCCGGCCAGGCGCTGCGGATGCTGGGCGCGCATGTGGATGTGACGGAGCTGAAGCTGGCCGAGGCGGCGCTGGCCGAATCGGTGCAGCGGGCGCGGGAAGTGCTGGAGAGCCTGGGCGACATGCTCTACGCGCTCGACAGCCAGGCCCACATCCGCTTCGCCAGCCGGCGCGCGCTGGAGATGTGGGGCATGCGGGCGGAGGAGGTGCTCGGCCAGCTCTTCCCGGGCCTGTTTCCCGCCGTGCATGGCAGCCTGAGCTGGCAGGTGATCTCCGCCGCGCTCACGGACCGGGTGGAGGCGCATTTCTGCGCCAGGTCGCCGCTGGCCGGACGCTGGTTCGAAGTGAACGTCCACCCCGCCGAAGGCGGCGGCGTGACCGTGGCGGCGCGGGACCTGGAGGGGCGGCGCCAGGCCGAGATCCAGCGCCGCAGCGCGGAGACGGCGCTGCGCCAGAGCGAGGAAAGGCTGCGCCTGGCGCAGGATGCCGGCGGGGTTGGTACCTGGGAGTGGGATGTGGTCAGCGGCGCCGTCCACTGGTCGGCAAGCTGCCATCGCCTGTTCGGCACGAACCCCGCGGCGGGCGCGGACCTCGATCTGTGGCGCGCGGCGATCCACCCGGCGGACCGGCCGCGCGTGGATGCCGAACTGCGCCAGGTCCTGACCAGCGGGGCGGTTCCCTGGTCCATCGAGTTCCGGTTCCACCGCGCCGGTGAGAGTGCGGTGCGCTGGATGTCGGCGCGGGGCGAGCTGGTGCGCGACCCGGCCACCGGCCGCGCGCTGCGGCTGCGGGGCGTCGCGCTGGATGTGACGGAGCAGCGGGCGACGGAGGAACGCCAGACCCTGCTGATGCGGGAGTTGGACCACCGGGCGAAGAACGCGCTGGCCGTCGTGCAGGCCGCGGTGCGGATGACGCCGAAGGATGACGCGGAGGCCTTCGCCACCGCCGTGCTCGGCCGCGTTGCCGCATTGGCCCGCGCGCATACCCTGCTGGCGGAAGGGCGCTGGGACGGGGTGGCGCTGCATGACCTGGTGGCCGGGGAGATGGCGCCCTTCCTGACGCCGGAGGGCGAAGGCCGCGTCACCGCCTCGGGCCCGTCCGTGATGATCGCACCCACCGCGGCGCAGGCCCTGGCGATGGCGCTGCATGAGCTGGCGACGAATGCGACCAAGCATGGCGCCTTGTCCGTCAGCGAAGGCCGCATCGACCTGTCCTGGCGGCTGGATGCCCGCGGCGCGCCGGGCCGGGACGATGTGCCGCGCCAGCTTGTCCTGCGCTGGCTGGAGCGCGGCGGCCCGCCGGTTGCCGCCCCGCCGCAGCGGCTCGGCTTCGGGTCCCGGGTGTTGGAGGCGACCATTGCCGGCCAGCTGGGCGGGCGCATCGTGCTGCATTGGCGCGGCGGGGGGCTGGATTGCGAGATGCGGGTGCCGCTGTCCCGCGCCCTGTTGCCGGATCTCGAGCAGCGACTGAGGACCCGCGACTGAGCCTCACGCCTCTGATCGGCAGACTCGATTGAACGGTGGGCGGCCTGTCGCGTTGATGCGCCATGACCCACTCCTCCGAGCCGAAGCCGCCGCCGCCGGAACTGCCCGGCCTGCCCCCCGTGAACCCGCCAGCGCCGGAGAGAGAGCTTCCGCCACTGGAGCCGGACACCATGCCCGGGCCGGCGCCGGATCTGCCGCCCTCCACACCGACGCCTGGACCGGACCTGCCCTATCCGGGCCAGTACCCGGAAGTGCCTGGCATCAGCCCGCCCGGTCCGCAGATGCCGCCGGCGGTTGCCTGACAGGCAGGGGCGTGCCGGTTGAGGGCGTGCCAGGTCGGGGTCCGGCAGGCTGGCTGACTGCCTCGTCTGCGCCGGGCCGCAAGCCGTAGGGCGCGACCAGCGCCCAGACATGCGGCGGAACCATGTTCTTGAGCCGCGCCGGGAGTTGGCGGCGCAGATGCAGCACGGTTTCCACCGCCTTCATCTCCACCCTGGCGCGGGCGAATTCCAGGCCGCGCGGCCCGATGCGCGGCATCAGCCAGCCGACGATGCCGCGCAGAAAATCTGGCATGCGCCGCAGCGGCAACCCGCCCGCCGCCCGTTCGGTATTGGCCAGGAAGCCGCGCACGGCGCCGGCGCGCTTGCCGGCACTGCCGGGCGTGGTGGTGATCACCTCATCGCCGAGCAGGGCCAGCAACTCCGCCCCGCGCTGGTTTCGCACCAGTAGCCACTGGTCGCCCTCGCCGGCCATGTAGCCCACGGTGATGTCGGCCAGCACATTGGTGTAGTCGACGCAGGTGCGGCAGGTGAGGGGGAAGAAATCGCCGGGCAGCTGGCTGATCGGCAATTGCAGGAAGGGAATTTCCCGCACCCGGCCATCCGCGAAGCGCAGCTCCACATGATAATCCGCGCGGAATTCCAGATAGGTGATGCTGTCCGGATCCGCGTCCAGCAGCGCCAGGAACTGGTGGAAATTCTCCGTCGTCGTGTTGTCGGAGCATGGCGTGCCGATCACGAACAGGCGCTCCAGCCCCAGCTCCGCCTCCAGCGCCCGCAGCGCATAGACCTGGCAGGGGATGCCGATGATGGCGAGCCGCTTGTGGCCGGCGGCGCGCGCCGGTTCCAGCAGCGCCAGCAGCGGCGCGTAGCCCATCCGCATGCCGCGGCACTGCGCCATGCCCTCCGGCTTCGTCACCAGCACCGGCACCGGGCGCCATTTGTCATCGGGGTCCGGCGCCATGGTCAGCACGGCATCCACCGCGCCCACCTCCAGCAGCTTCTCGGCAAGGCGCGTGGTGATGCCGGTCCATTGTGCGCCGGGGCGGGGAGCGGCGAGGCGCGCCCGCAGCATCTGGCGGTGCGGGCCGAAATGCAGCTCATCCGGCCGGGATGGGTCGCGCGCCCGGCCATGCACCTGCGTCTCGAGCCGGGCATAGTCGGGCTGGATGAACTGGCAGGCCCGCCCGCAGGCCTTGGCATCCGCCATGCGGGAGACACCGCAATCCGTGCACAGCCCGCGCGGCGCCGCAGGGCCGAGCGCCGGCACCTGCACCGCCGCGGATGTCATGGACGGGGTGCCGCCGGCGCCGGGCTCAGACGCCCTCGCAGCCCAGCTTGCGGAGCGTGGCATCCACCCAGGCGCGGTCGATCGTGCCGGCCTCGATCTCCGCCATCTGCTTGCCCTCGGCGGCGTGCTTCGCCTCCGTGGCCACACACACCGTCTCGGCGTCGGCATAGGGGATGGAAACGAAGCCGTCCTCGTCGCCCAGGATCATGTCGCCCGGCGCGATCACCAGCCCCTCGAAGCCGATGGCAACGTTGATCTCGCCCGGGCCGTCCTTGTAGGGGCCGCGATGGGTGATGCCGGCGGCGTAGACCGGGAAGGGCTGCTTCGCCAGCGCGCCGCTGTCGCGGATCGCGCCATTGATGACGATGCCGCCCAGCTTGCGGCGCACCATCTGCGCCAGCATCAGCTCGCCGATGATCGCATTGGTCAGGTCGCCACCGGCATCCACCACCACCACGTCGCCGGCCTCGGCCATGTCGATCGCCTTGTGGACCATCAGATTGTCGCCGGGGCGGCAGCGCACGGTGAAGGCCGGGCCGGCCATCACGCCGCCCTGGTGCATCGGGCGCAGGCGCGGGCCGGCGGCGAAGATGCGGGACATGCTGTCGGAGACATTGGCGACGGGCAGCTTGCGGAAGCGCTCGACCAGCGCGGGGGCCACGGCGCGGGTGCGCGGCAGGATGCGGAAACCGACGGGCATGGGCGTCTCTCCAGGCAGGACTTTTTCATCGCCTACAGGTGGGGCGCGGCGGCGGCAAGGTGGGCGCGCGCGGCTTTGTCATGCGGGATGCGGGCGGTGGCGCCCCATCTGCCGCTGCGGCAACAGAAGGAGAGCCACCATGGCCAGCATTTCACGCAGCGGTTCCGCCCATTGGGAAGGCGGCGGCAAGGACGGCACCGGCCACGTCTCCACCCAGTCCGGCGTGCTGAAACAGGCGCCCTACGGCTTCAACACCCGCTTCGCCGAAGGCCCCGGCACCAATCCGGAGGAACTGATCGCCGCCGCCCATGCCGGCTGCTTCACCATGGCGCTGGCCTTCCAGCTGGCCGGGGCGGAGCTCAAGGCGACCAGGATGGACACCTCGGCCAAGGTCGAGATGGACCAGGTGGAGGGCGGCTGGAAGATCGCCCGCGTCGCGCTGACGCTGAAGGCCAGCATTCCGGGCTGCGACGAGGCGACCTTCCGCAAGCTGGCGGAGACGGCCAAGGCGAATTGCCCCGTCTCCAAGGTGCTGAATGCCGAGATCACGCTGGACGCGACGCTGGAGGGGTAACAAGGCCGCAAGCCCCCACCCAACCCTCCCCCCTCAGCAGGGGGAGGGCTTCAGACCAGGGCGGTCAGAAGCGGGCGGCCATCGAGCTGCGCTTCCAGATTCTCCCGCATCAGCCGGCCCATATCCTTGCGCGTCTCCACCGTGCCGCTGGCCGCATGCGGCTGCAGCACCACGTGGGGGAAGGTCAGGAATTCCGGGTCGATCGCCGGCTCGTTCAGGAATACGTCGAGCCCGGCGGCGCCGATCCGCCCATCCCGCAGCGCCGCCAGCAGCGCCGCCTCATCCACCACGGTGCCGCGGGAGACGTTGACGAACACCACCCCCGGCTTCAGCGCCGCGATCGCCGCGCGGTCCACCAGGCCGCGGGTGGCGGCACCCCCGGCGGCGGAGACGCAGAACACATCCACATGCGGGGCGAGCGCCGCCGGCGTGGCGAAGTGGGTGTAGGGCAGCCCCGGCTGCGGGCTGCGGCCGGAATAGCTGATGGACATGCCGAAGGCGGCCGCGCGTGTTGCGATGGCCTTGCCGATGCGCCCAAGCCCGACGATGCCGAGCCGCTTGCCCCAGACCCGCGTGGTCAGCGGCATGGCGCCCTTCGCCTGCCAGGACCCATCGCGCACCCAGGCCTCGCCGAGGCGCAAATTCCGCGCGGCGGCCAGCATCAGCATCATGGCCATGTCGGCCACTTCCTCGGTCAGCACATCCGGCGTGTTGGTCACCCGGATGCCGCGGGCGCGTGCCGCCTCGAGGTCGATGGCATCGACGCCGACGCCGTAGCAGGCGATGATTTTCGTGCCCGGCAGCGCATCCATCAGCGCCGCGTCGGCGCCGATCTCGCCCTTGGTGCAGATGGCGACGATGCTGTCCCGCCCGGCTGCCAGCAGGGCGGCCTTGTCCGTGGCCTGCCAGTAATGGTGGAGGGTGAAGCGCTGCTCCAATGCGGCGTAGTCCCAATCGGGCAATTCGCCCACCACCAGCAGCCCCGGCTTGTCCGACATCGCGTTTCCCCGCATTTTCGCCCCGCATGAAGGGCAGGAGACGAGAATGACGCAAGGGCTGTTCGACCTGAAGGGGCGCCGGGTGCTGATCACCGGCTCCAGCCGCGGCATCGGCTTCGCCCTGGCGCGCGGGCTGGGCCAGGCTGGGGCCAGCGTGGTGCTGAATGGCCGCGACCCCAAGGTGCTGGCGGATGCCACGCGCACCCTGGCGGCGGAGGGGCTGGACGTCACCGAGGCCGGGTTCGACGTGACCGACCCGCATGCGCTGGACGCCGCCATCGCCGAGATCGAGACGCGCCTCGGCCCGATCGAGGTGCTGGTGAACAATGCCGGCATCAACCGCCGCTTCCCGGCCGTTTCCGTCACGCCCGAAACCTTCCGGGAAGTGATGTCCACCAATGTGGAGGCGGTGTTCTTCATGGCCCAGGCGGTCGCCAAGCGCATGCTGGAACGCGGCCATGGCAAGATCATCAACATCGCCAGCGTGCAGTCCGAACTGGGCCGCGCCACCATCTCTCCCTATGCGACCAGCAAGGGCGCGGTGCGGATGATGACGCGCACGCTGTGTGCCGAATGGGCCAAGGGCGGCATCCAGGTGAACGCCGTGGCGCCGGGCTATTTCGCCACCGACCTCACCAAGCCGCTGGTGGATGATGCGAAGTTCACCGAATGGCTGTGCCAGCGCGTGCCGGCTGGGCGCTGGGGCAAGGTGGAGGAGTTGGTGGGGGCGACGGTGTTCCTGGCCTCCCGCGCCTCGGACTTCGTCAATGGGCACCTGCTGTATGTGGATGGCGGGATGACGGCGGTGGTGTGAGGCAAATTCCCGCGGGCCGGTCACGATCCGCGGGCCTTCCAAGAAAGCGGGAAAATCCGGCATCAAGATCCAAATATTGTGCCGAGACATCCGGCTTATTAAGCGTCCCGGCACAATAATTTATTGAAAAACAGCGAAGTCATCGTTCCGCGCTTGCTCCGCCAGCGCAGAAGGACCAAGGCGCAGCGCCCAGCCGATTGTCCGGGCGACTGCAAGGACTGCGCCTGATGCCTTTCATCTCCCCAGCCGAACCTTCCTCAAATCGAAAACTTGCCTTCCTCGCCCTCGCCATCGGCACGTATATTTCCATTCTGCTGCTGCCGACGCCGGATGGCCTCTCGGCCTCGGGGCAGGTGGCGCTGGGGCTGCTGGCGCTGGTGGTCATCCTGTGGATCAGCGAATGCGTCTCGCCCGCCGCCAGCGCCGTGCTGCTGATCGGCGGTGCCGTGCTGGGCCTCATGGGCAAGCCCCTGCAGGCGGGCGGCGCGCCGATGCGCTCGGTCGAGGCGCTGTCGGTGATGCTGGCGGGCTTTTCCTCCTCCGCCGTCATTCTCGTGGCGGGTGCGCTGTTCCTGGCCGTCGCGCTGCGCATCACCGGTCTGGATCGCCGCGTGGCGCTGCTGGTGATGAGCCGCGTCGGCATTTCGGCCGCCCGGCTCACCTTGGGCGCCATGATCGTGGGTTTCGTGCTGGCGCTGTTCATCCCCTCCGCCACCGCCCGTGTCGGCGCCATCATTCCCATCATGATCGGCGTGACCGTAGCGCTGGGCCTGCCCGTGGCCAGCAGCCTGGGCGCCACGCTGATGATCGTGACGGCGCAGGCCTGCTCCATCTTCAACATCGCGGTGAAGACCGGTGCGGCACAGAACCTGATCAGCCTGAACTTCATGCAGTCCAGCTTCGAGCGCACGGTGACCTGGGGCGAATGGTTCGTCACCGCTCTGCCGCTCACGCTGTCCATGAGCGTCGTGCTGTTCTTCGTCTCCCTGCTCCTGCTGCGCCCGCAGGTGCCACCGGCAGAGGAGGCGCAGGCGCGGCTGGCGAAGGAGGTTGCGGGCCTCGGCCCGGTAACGCCGGCGGAATGGCGGCTGATGCTGGTCGCCGGCCTGCTTCTGGTGGCCTGGTCCACCGAGGGCTGGCTGCATCCACTGGATACCACCACGGTCACGCTGGTCGGCATCGCGGTGCTGCTGATGCCGCGCTTCGGCGTCATGACCTGGGCGGGGGCCGAGAAGCAGGTGCCCTGGGGCACCATCGTGCTGTTCGCGGCCGGCATTGCGCTCGGCATCCTGCTGGCGCGCACCGGTGCCGCCGCATGGCTGGCCAGCGTCACGCTCGGGCAGCTGGGGCTGGAGACGCGTTCCGTCGTGGCGGTGGTGGGCGCGCTGTCGCTGTTCAGCATCATCCTGCATCTGGGCTTCGCCTCGGCGACGGGCCTGGCCAGCACGCTGATCCCGATCATGATCGCCTTCGCGCAGACCCTGCCCTTCGGGCCGCAGACCATCTTCGGCATCGTGATGATCCAGGCCTATGTCGTCTCTTTCGGCTTCATCCTGCCGACCAACGCGCCGCAGAACATGCTCTGCTACGGGACCGGCGCCTTCAACACGATGCAACTCGCCAAGGTCGGCGTGGTGATGACCCTCGCGGGGCTGGGGCTGATCCTGCTGCTCTCGGCCACGATCTGGCCGATGATGGGAGTGCTCTGACATGCGCGGCAAGGTGGGCATTGTGGGCGCGGGCCAGGTGGGTGCCGCTTCCGGCTTTCTGCTGGCGCAGACCTCCGGCGTCGATGAGCTGATCCTGCTGGACCAGGATGCGGCGCGGGCGGCTTCCGAGGCGTCCGATATCAGCCATGCCGCGGCTTTCGGCCCGGCCGCGCAGGTGGCCTCCGGCGACTATGCCGATCTGGCGGGCGCGCAGCTCGTGGTCATCACGGCGGGCGCCAGCCTGAAGCCGGGCCAGACCCGGCTCGATCTGCTGGCCGCCAATGTGAAGGTGGTCAGCGCCGTGCTGGAGCAGGTGCTGCCTGTGGCGCCCGACGCCGTGCTGCTGTTCGCGACCAATCCCGTCGACGTCATGCCGGCGCTGGCGGTGCGGCGCTTCGGGGTGCCGCCGGGGCGGGCGATCGGCACCGGATGCGCGCTGGATTCGGCGCGCTTCCGCGACCGCCTGGCGCGCTATCTCGGCATCGCCACCGGCTCCGTCCATGCCTATGTGCTGGGCGAGCATGGCGATTCCGAGGTGCTGCACTGGAGCGGCGCGCAGGCGGCGGGCATGCCGCTGCTGCGCTTCGCCGAACAGATCGGCCGCCCGCTGCCCGCCGAGATGCGAACAGCGATGGCCAGCGAGGTCCGCACCTCCGCCTATCGGATCAAGGAAGGCAAGGGCGTCTCCAATTTCGGGATCGCCGGCTCCATCGCCCGGCTTGCGCGCAGCATCGTCAATGACGAACAGGCGGTCTTCAGCGTCTCCACCTTCATGGAGGAACTTCTGGGGGTGACCGAGACCTGTGTCTCCCTGCCGCATCTGCTCGGCGCCCGCGGTGCCTCGCATCCCTTGCTGCCGGACACGGATGCGGCGGAGACGGAGGCGCTGCGCCAGAGCGCCGCGCTGCTGCAGGAGGCCATCCGCGCCGGGCTGGCGTGACAGGCTGTGCGCGACCGCGCCGCCGGCCGGTTGCCGGGGCGCGCGCAGTGACGTATCGCCGCCGGTGAGCCTGGTCGTCAGGCCACATCATTGCGCGGGATCGTGGCCCGATGACTGAGTGCCTGATCATCCAGCCGATCCACCCGGCGGGTCTCGAAACGCTGCGGGCGGGCGGCGTCACGCCACGTTTCGCCACGGCGCCGGACATGGCGAGTGTGGCGCGCGAACTGCCCGGCTGCGTCGCCGCCATCACCCGCAGCGCCGGGCTGGACGGGGCGGCGATGCGAGCGGCGCCGAGCCTGCGCGTCATCGCCAACCATGGCGTCGGCACCAATGAGATCGACCTGGGGGCGGCCGCCGCACTCGGCATCCCGACCGTCTTCACCCCCACCGCCAATGCCCGTTCCGTGGCCGAACACGCCATGGCGCTGGTGCTGGCCCTCGCCCGCAAGGTGATCCCGGCCGATGCCGCGGTGCGCGGCCTGGATTGGCGGTTGCGCTACGAGGCGCAGATGATGGAACTGCACGGCCGCACGCTCGGCGTGGTCGGCTTCGGCACGGGCCAGGGCGGCGTGGGGGTCTTTGGGTTTAACGGCCACGTAGCTTGTGGCCGTCAGCCGCGGCGGCCCGTGCCTTGGCGGCTCGTTCCTCGGCCTGGGCTCGAGCGGCGC
>NZ_JAUYTS010000091.1 GCF_030695085.1 Falsiroseomonas sp.
ATGGCGCTGCTGCGCCTGCGCGCCACGCCGCCCGCCGAACGGCGCCTGGCCATCCTGCTGCCGGACTATCCCGGCGCGGGTGGCCGCACCGGCTATGCGGTGGGGCTCGACGTGCCGTCCAGCGTGCTGGCGCTGCTCGAGGATCTGCGCGCGGCCGGATACACGCTGAGCGATCCGCCGGCCACGCCGCGCGCCCTGCTCGACGCGCTGGCCATGCCCGCCGCAAGCTGGCCGGTCGCTGACTACCTGGCGCAGGGTGGCACAGCCGATGAAGCCTGGGGCGAACCAGATCAGGACCCGGGCGTAGCCGATGGCGCCTTCCACTTCCGCGCCATCACATTCGGAAACATCCTGTTGGCCGTGGCGCCGGACCGTGGCCGCGCCAGCGACCGCCGCGCCACCTATCACGACCCTGCCCTGCCGCCGCGCCACGCGCTGCGCGCCTTCGGCCTCTGGCTGCGGCACGCACGCGACGTGCATGCGCTGGTCCATATGGGCGCGCATGGCACGCTGGAATGGCTGCCGGGCAAGGCCGTGGCGCTGACCGTCGCTTGCTTCCCCGAACAGGTGCTCGGCGCGCTGCCGGTGATCTATCCCTTCCTGGTCAGCAATCCAGGCGAGGCCGCACAGGCCAAGCGACGCATCGCGGCGGTGACGCTCGGCCATCTGCCGCCGCCGCTGACCACGCCCGGCCTGGCGCCGGAGCTGCAGGACCTCGACCGCCTGCTCGATGAATTCGCCGCCGCGGACGGCATGGACCGCCGCCGCCGCGAGCGTCTGGCGCAGCTCATCCAGCAGGCGGCGGAATCCGTGCCCACTTTGCCCGCTTTGCCCGCCGATCCGGATGACCGGCTGCGCGCGCTGGATGCCTGGATCTGCGACGTGAAGGAGCTCGCCATCCAGGACGGCCAGCACATCTACGGCCGCGCCGCGCCCGGTGCCGATGCCGAGCGCACCGCCTGCGCCGCCTCGGAACGCGCCGGGCTGCTGGCGGCACTGGATGCGCGCCACGTCCCGCCCGGCCCCGCCGGCGCGCCGTCGCGCGGGCGGCGGGACGTGATGCCCACCGGCCGCAACCTGACCGCCACCGACCCGCGCGGCCTGCCCACCCCCACCGCCATGGAGCTCGGCCGGCTGGCGGCGGCGGAGGCGCTGCGGCTTTATGCGCAGGAACAGGGCGAGGCGCCGCGCCGGCTGGTGCTGGACCTCTGGGGCAGCGCCACGCTGCGCACGGGTGGGGAGGAGATCGCCCAGGGCCTGGCGCTGCTGGGCTGCGTGCCGGTCTGGGACCGGGCGACGGGCCGCGTCACGGGGGTGGAAGTGCAGCCGCCGGCGGTGCTGGGGCGCCCGCGCGTCGATGTCACCTGGCGCATCTCCGGCCTGTTTCGCGACCTGTTCCCGGCGCAGATCGCGCTGCTGGATGCCGCCGTGCGCGCCGTGGCCGCGCGCGACGAGACGGCGGAGGAAAACCCGCTGGCCGAGGCGCGCCTCGCCGGCCAATCCCTGGCCCGCATCTTCGGCGCGCCCCCCGGCGCCTATGGCGCGGGGCTGGAGGATGCGCTGGCCAGCGGCAGCTGGACGGCGCGGGAGGAGCTGGGCCGCGCCTATCTCGCCGGCGCCTCGCATCGCTATGGCGGCACGGCTGGCGAGGCGACGCCCGATGCGGGATTCGGCGCGCGGGTCGCCACCGCCGATGCGCTCCTGCATCCCGGCGACGATCCGGGGCGGGATTTGCTGCAGGGCGGCGCAGATGTGGCGCATCTCGGCGGTTTTTCTGCCGCCGCAGCCATGCTCGGCGCCTCGCCCAGCCTCATCACGCTGGACACCACCGACCCCGCCCGGCCGCGCGCCCGCACGCTCGATGCCGCGCTGCGCCGGCTGGTGATGGGCCGCGCGGTGGACCCCCGCTTCCTGGCGGGGCAGATGCGCCACGGGCCGCGCGGCGCCTCCGAACTGGCGGAGACGGTGGACCGGCTGGTGGCTTTTGCGGAAACCACCAGCGCGGTGGACGGCGCGCTGCTGGACCGCGTGCATGCGGCCTATGTGCAGGACGCGGCGGTGCGCGACTTCCTCCGCCGCGAGAATCCGGCGGCCGCGCGGGCCATCGCGCTGCGGCTCGGCGATGCGCTGCGGCGCGGCTTGTGGCACCCGCGAGGCAACGCGATCCCTGCCGAGCTGGCGCTGCTGATGGAGCCCGGCTGATGCGCCGCGGCGCCTGCCCGAGCCTCGCGGCCCCGATGCAGACCGGCGACGGGCTGCTGGCCCGGCTGCCGCCCGCCACCATGCCGCCCGCGGACTGGGTGGCGCTGGCGCGGGCGGCGCAACAGGCGGGCAACGGGCTGCTCGACATCACCGCCCGCGGCAGCGTGCAGATCCGCGGGCTGCGCGCCGAAACGCTGGACCTCGCGGAGAGCCTGGTGCCCTCGGACTGGCCGCGCGGCGCGCTGGTGATGACCTCGCCGCTGGCGGGCGATGCCCCCGATGAGGTGGCGGACCCGCGCCCGCTGGCCCGGCGCATTGCGGCCGCCGCGCCACTCGGCCTGCCGCCCAAGGCGACCGTGCTGGTGGATGGCGGCGGCGCGCTGCATCTGGCCGGCGAGGCCGCGGATCTGCGGCTGGTGGCACAGCCGGAGGGCTGGCTGCTAGGCTGCGGTGCGGCCTGGCTCGGCCTGGGCGATGCCGAGGCTGCGCTGGCCGCCGCGCTGCTGCTGCTGGAGGCCATGGCGCGGGAGGACACGCGCGCGCCTTCGGCCGTGGCCCGTGCCGCCGCCGCGCGGCACCTGTCCCCCGCCCCGGCCCCGCCGGCGGGGACGGCACCGGAAGCCCTCGGCCTGCACGCCCTGCGGGATGGCCTCGCGCTCGGCGTCGGCCTGCCCTTCGGCAGGCTGGAGGCCGCGACGCTGATCGCCTTCGCCGAAGCCAGCGGCGCACGCGCGCTGCGTGGCGCGCCGGGCCGCGTGCTGCTGGCGCTCGGCGTGCCGAACCCTGCCGGGCTGCGCCACAAGGCCGCCACGCTCGGCCTGATCACCCAGCCGGACGACGCACGCGGCCGCGTCGCCGCCTGCACCGGCGCGCCCGCCTGCGCCTCCGCGCTGCTGGATACGCGTGCACTCGCCGCCATGCTGGCGCCGCTGGTTCCACCGGGCGCCCTGCTGCATGTCTCGGGCTGCGCCAAGGGCTGCGCGCATCCGCGCCCGGCCCGGCTCACCCTGGTCGGCACGCCGCAGGGGCTGGGCTTGATCCGGCGCGGGCGGGCGGGCGACACGGTGGCGCAGCACCTTCACACCCAGGAAGCACGCGCCAGTCTGGCGCGGGAGTTTGCCGCCGATGCATGACTATATCCGCGACGGGGCCGCGATCTACGCACGCTCCTTCGCCATCATCCGGGCCGAGGCGGACCTCGCGCGCTTCTCGGCGGAGGAGGAGGAGGTGGCGGTGCGGATGATCCATGCCTGCGGGCTGGTCGAGGCCGCTTCGCATTTCGCCTTCGCGCCAGGTTTCGTCGCCGCCGGCCGCGCCGCGCTGCGGGCCGGCGCGCCGATCCTGTGCGATGCGGAGATGGTGGCACGCGGCGTCTCCCGCGCACGCCTGCCCGCGGACAACCAGGTGATCTGCACGCTGCGCGACCCGCGCGTGCCGGAGATGGCGGCGGCGATCGGCAACACCCGCTCCGTCGCCGCCATGGCGCTGTGGGGCGAGCATCTGGCCGGCAGCGTCGTCGTCATCGGCAACGCGCCAACCGCGCTGTTTCATTTGCTCGACATGCTGTCGGACGGCGCGCCGCGACCCGCCGCGATCATCGGCATGCCGGTTGGGTTTGTCGGCGCGGCGGAGTCGAAGGAGGCGCTGATGGAAGCGCCGCTCGGCATTCCCTGGGCCGTGGTGCGCGGCCGGATGGGTGGCAGCGCCATGGCGGCGGCCGCGCTCAATGCGCTGGCGAGGGTCGGGCTGTGACGGGGCGGCTTTATGGGCTGGGCATCGGCCCGGGCGACCCGGAATTGCTGACGCTCAAGGCGGCGCGGCTGCTCGATGCCGTGCCGGTCGTCGCCTATTTCGCGAAGCAGGGCCGCGCCAGCCATGCGCGCGCCATCATCGCGGACCGGCTGCGGCCGGGCGTGGTCGAACTGCCGCTGCTCTATCCCGTCACCACCGAGATTCCGCGCAGCGACCCGGCCTATCGCGCCGCGCTCGACACCTTCCACGACGCGGCCGCCGCCACCATCGCGAGCCACCTGGAAGCGGGCCGCGACGTGGCCGTGGCGAGCGAGGGCGATGCGCTGTTCTACGGCTCCTACATGCATCTGCATGTCCGCCTGGCGCATCGCTTCCCGACCGAGGTGGTGCCCGGCATCACCGCCATGTCCGGCGCCTGGGCGCTGGCCGGCCTGCCCATCGCGCAGGGCGACGATGTGCTGACCGTGCTGCCGGGCACGCTGGAGGAGGATGCGCTGGCCGCACGGCTGGCGGGCACCGAGGCCGCGGTCATCATGAAGCTCGGCCGCAACCTGCCGCGCGTCCGCGCTGCGCTGGCGCGTGCGGGCCGTCTCGAACAGGCTGTCTATGCCGAGCGCGTCGGCACCCCGGCGCAGCGCGTGCAGCGGCTGGTGGAACGCGATGCGTCGCCGGCGCCCTATTTCTCGCTGATCCTCGTCCCGGGCTGGGCGCAATGACGGGCCGTCTGGATGTCGTCGGCATCGGTCCCGGCGATGCCGCGCTGATCACCCCCGCCGCGACCGCGGCGCTGGCGGCGGCGGAGGCGCTGTATGGCTACGGCCCCTATCTCGCCCGCGTCCCCGAACGTCCAGGCCAGCAGCGCCACCCCACCGACAACCGCGAGGAGATGGACCGCGCCGCCGCCGCGCTGGATTCCGCCGCCACCGGGGCGCGCGTGGCCATGGTCACCGGCGGCGATCCCGGAGTCTTCGCCATGGCCGCCGCGGTCTGCGAAGCCATCGAGCACGGCCGGCCGGCATGGCGCGCGGTGGAGCTCGCCGTCCATCCCGGCATTACCGCAATGCTGGCCCTGGCCGCAAAGGCCGGCGCGCCGCTCGGGCATGATTTCTGCGCCATCTCGCTGTCGGACAACCTGAAGCCCTGGCCAGTGGTGGAGCAGCGGCTGGCGGCGGCGGCGGGGGCGGGTTTTGCGATCGCGCTGTACAACCCGATCAGTCGTGCCCGGCCCTGGCAGCTCGGCGCCGCCTTCGCCTGCCTGGCGCAGCACCTGCCGCCGGAAACCCCGGTGATCTTTGGCCACGCCGTGGCGCGGGCGGCGGAGCAGGTGGTGATCGTGCCGCTGGCCGAGGCTGCCGCGCAGCCCGCCAGCATGGCGAGCTGCATCATCATCGGCACGCTGCACACCCGCATCGTGCCCCGGCCCGGCCTGCCGCCGCTGGCCTATACCGCGCGGCGGCTCAGCGCATGATCGAGCCAGTCGAGCGCCGGGCGGCCGCGTCCGCGGCCTTGGCTTGCCGGATTTCCAGCGGGCCGCCTTCGCGGCCTCGCACGCCTAGGGCGTGCGCAGGTCAGCGCCTAGGACCGTTGGCATGATCCAGCCAGTCGAGCGCCGCCTCCACCGTCGTAACCCGCGGCGCCTCCGGCAGGGCCGGGCGGTCCAGCAGGAACACCGGCAGGCGGCGGGCGCGGGCGGCGACCAGCTTGGCGAAGCTCGCCGTGCCGCCGCTGTTCTTGCAGACGATCGCCTCGATGCCATGCGCGTGCAGCAGGGCTTCCTCATCCGCCAGGGTGAAGGGGCCGCGGGCGGTCAGGCAGGTCACCTCCGGCATGGGCGGCGGCGGCGTGATGGGGTCGACGCTGCGGATCAGGTAGCGGTGCTGCGGGGCCGCGGCAAAACCCGCCACCTCCTGCCGTCCCAGCGCCAGGAAGACCCGGCGCGGCGCGGGGCCGAGGGCGGCGCAGGCCGCCGCGACATCGGCCACAGGTCGCCAGTCATCGCCGGGCTCGGCCAGCCAGGCCGGGCGGTGCAGCACCAGCAGGGGCACGCCGGCGCGGCGCGCGGCCAGCGCGGCATTGGCGGAGATGCGCGCGGCATAGGGATGCGTCGCATCCAGCAGCGCGGTGACGCGATGCGCGCGCAGATAGGCCTCCAGCCCCTCCGCCCCGCCAAAGCCGCCGCTGCGCACCGGCACCGGCATGGCGACCGGGTTCAGCGTGCGGCCGGCGAGCGACAAGGTGACCGTGAGATCGGTGCGCGCCGCCAGCCGCAGGGCCAGCGCGCGCGCCTCGGTCGTGCCGCCCAGCAGCAGAAGGTGTGGTCGCATGGATGAGGCTTCGCGCGGCGCGCCCTGGTTGTCCATCATCGGCCTCGGCGAGGACGGGCTGGCGGGACTTGGCGAGGCCGCGCGCGCGGCTCTGGCCGGGGCGGGGACGGTGTTCGGCGGCGCGCGGCATCTCCGGCTGGCGGCCGGCGGCATCACCGGCATGGCGCAGTCCTGGCCCTCGCCCTTCAGCGTGGCGCCGGTGCTGGCGCTGCGCGGGCAGGCGGTGGCGGTGCTCGCCTCCGGCGATCCGATGTGGCACGGCGTCGGCGCCACCCTGCTGCGCGACATTCCGGCCGGGGAGGCGCGGGTCTTCCCGCAGGCCTCCGCCGCCAGCCTGGCCGCCACCCGGATGGGCTGGCCGCTGGCGGAGGTGACGGTGCTGTCGCTGCATGCCCGCGATCCGGCGCTGCTGCGCCCGCATCTGCATCCCGGCGCCCGGCTGATCCTGCTGACCAGCGACGCCGCCCAGCCGGCCGCAATTGCCGCCCTGCTGGCCGCAGAGGGTTTTGCGACCAGCGCGATCACGGTGCTGGAGGCGCTGGGCGGGTCGGATGAACGCCTGCGCCATGCCACGGCGGCGGCTTTCGACCTCGACGGCATCCATCCGCTGAACACGCTGGCCATCGAGGTCCTGGCCGGGCCGGATGCGCGCTGGCTGCCGCGCGCGCCCGGGCTGCCGGACGACCTGTTCCAGCATGACGGGCAACTGACCAAGCGGGAGGTGCGGGCCATCACCCTCGCCGCGCTGCGGCCCTTCCCCGGCGCGCTGCTCTGGGATGTCGGTGCCGGTGCCGGGTCGATCGGCATCGAATGGATGCTGGCGCATCCCGCCTGCCGCGCCATCGGCATCGAGGTGCGGGCGGATCGCGCGGCGCGGGCCGAGGCGAATGCGCGCGCGCTCGGCGTGCCCGGCCTGCGCCTGGTGTCGGGCGAGGCGCCGGCCGCCTTCGCCGGGCTGCCGCCACCCGATGCGCTGTTCCTCGGCGGCGGTGCCAATGATCCATGCGTGTTCGATGCGGCGCTGGCGGCGCTGAAACGCGGCGGCGTCTTCGTCGCCAATGCCGTGACGCTGGAGACCGAGGCGCTGCTGCTGGCCCGCCACGCGGCGTTGGGCGGCGAGCTGCTGCGCATCGGCCTTTCGCGCGCCGTCGCCGTGGGCGGGATGACGGGCTGGCGCCCGGCCATGCCGGTCACCCAATGGGTTTGGCACAAGCCATGATGGTCGCGGGGCTGGGCTGCCGGCGCGGGGCGCGGGCCGAGGATGTGACGGCGGCCGTTGCCCTGGCGCTGCAAACGGCCGGACGCGCGCCGGCGGAACTGGCGCGACTGGCCACCAGCGCCAGCAAGGCAGAAGAACCCGGCTTGCGCGCGGCGGCGGCTTCGCTAGGCCTGCAGCTCGATGCCGTGCCACGGCCGGCGCTGTTGGCCGCCGCGCACGGCTGCCTCAGCCATTCGGCGCGTGTCCTTGCCGAGACGGGCGTGCCCTCGCTCGCCGAGGCGGCGGCGCTGGCCTCCGCCGGGCCGGGCGCGCGGCTCCTCGGCCCCCGCATTTCGGTGGCCCGCGCCGTCACCTGTGCCCTGGCGGAGACCACCCCATGACCGTGCATTTCATCGGCGCCGGGCCGGGGGCTGCGGATCTGCTGACGCTGCGCGGACGGGACATTTTGGCGCGCTGCCCGGTCTGCCTGTTCGCCGGCTCGATCATCCCGCGCGAGATGCTGGCCCATTGCCCGCCCGGCGCGCGCCTGGTGGATACCGCGCCGATGAGCCTGGATGAGATCGAGGCCGAATGCGTCGCGGCGCATGCGGCCGGGAAGGATGTAGCGCGGCTGCATTCCGGCGACCTGTCCATCTATTCCGCCATCGCCGAGCAGACGCGGCGGCTGGAGGCGCACGGCATCCCCGTGACGCTGACCCCCGGCGTGCCCGCCTTCGCCGCCGCCGCCGCATTGCTGGGGCGGGAGCTGACGGTGCCGGCGCTGGCGCAGTCGGTGGTGCTGACCCGCATGCCCGGCCGCGCCTCCCCCATGCCCGGCGGCGAGACGCTGGCCGCCTTCGCCGCCACTGGCGCGACGCTGGCCATCCACCTGGCCGTGCCGCAACTGGCGCGCATCGTCGATGAACTGACGCCCTTCTACGGCGCGGGCTGCCCCGCCGCCGTGGTGGTGCGCGCAAGCTGGCCGGATGAGCAGGTGTTCCGCGGCACCCTGGCCGATATCGCGCCGGTGGTGGCCGCCGCGGGGGTGGAGCGCACGGCGCTGATTCTGGTCGGCCCGGCCCTGGCGCCCGAGGGGTTTCGCGAAAGCGCCCTCTACGCGCCCGACTATCAGCGGCGGTTTCGCGGGAGGGAGGGGCTGTGAGGCAGTTTTGCAAACACCGCACGGCCGACCAGCCGGCCGGTGCGGTCAAAGACAACGACCTCCAGTTCGCTGGGCGCAGGGGCGAGCGCTTCCGCCGCCACGTCCCAGGCACGGGCCGCGATGGCATCGCCCAGTGGATGGCCGGCGGCCTCGGCCATCTGGAAAGCCTCGGCGACGGTGTTGGCGGCGGCCACCCGCGCGGCCAGGGCCGCATCCGGCAGCAGTGCGCCCAAGGCGGCCAGGTCAGCCTCGCCGCGCTTGGAATGCAGGTCGAGCCTTCCCTGCGCCAGCTTGGTCATCTTGGCGACGCCGCCGGCGATGGTCACGCGCGGCACCGGATGGCGGCGCAGGTATTTCAGCAAGCCGCCGACGAAATCGCCCATCTCGATCAGCGCCACATCGGGCAGGCCATGCAGCGCCTGCACCGCGGCCTCGGAGGCGGAGCCGGTGCTGCCCGCCACATGGCCAATGCCCATAGCGCGCGCCACATCGACGCCGCGATGGATGGAATCGATCCAGGCGGCGCAGGAATAGGGGATGACGATGCCGGTCGTGCCCAGCACGGACAGCCCGCCGACGATGCCCAGCCTTCCGTTCAGCGTGCGCTCCGCCAGCTTCTCGCCATCGGCGATGGCGATCTCCACCTCGACATCCGCATCCGGTGCGATCTCGGCCAGCGCGGCGCGGATCATGGCGCGGGGGCCGGGGTTGATCGCGGGCTCGCCGGGCGGAATCGGCAGGCCGGGGCGCGTCACCATCCCCACCCCCGGCCCGGCCCGGAACACCACCCCCGCACCCGGCGGCAGCGGCCGCAGCGTCACCAGGATCAGCGCGCCATGCGTCACATCGGGGTCATCCCCGGCATCCTTCACCACGGCGGCCATCGCGCCGCCCGCGACGAACTCGGCCCGCGCCAGGGCGAAGGCGGGGGTCTCGCCCCCGGGCAGGCGGATCGTCACCGGATCGGGGAAGACGCCATGCCGCAGCGCGGCATAGGCGGCCTTTGCCGCCGCCGTGGCACAGGCGCCGGTGGTCCAGCCGCGCCGCAAGGCCTTGCCCCCATTCATCCGCTTTCCGGTAGCGCCAAGCGGGCCGCCGCGCCATGCCCGGCGGTGCAGCCATGAACACCGACACGCTCGCCGCCCTCCTCGCGCAGTCGCGCCGCATGGTACCGGGTGAGGTCTGGCTGGCCGGCGCCGGCCCCGGCGATCCCGGGCTGCTGACGCTGGAGGTGCTGGCCGCCCTCGGCCAGGCCGATATCATCATCCATGACGCGCTGATCGAGGCCGAGGTGCTGGCCCTCGCCCGCCCCGGCGCCGAGCTCGCCTTCGTCGGCAAGCGCGGCGGTCGTCCCTCCGCCCGCCAAGCGGAGATCTCGGCCCGGCTGGTGGCGGAAGCCCGCGCCGGGCGGCGGGTGCTGCGGCTGAAGGGCGGCGACCCCTTCGTCTTCGGCCGGGGGGGGGAGGAAGCGGTGGCGCTGGCCGAGGCCGGCATCCCCTTCCGCGTGCTGCCGGGCCTGACCTCGGGCCTCGCCGCCATGACGGCCGCCAATATCCCGGCGACGATGCGGGAGACCAACCAGGCGATCATCCTGGCCACCGGCCATGCGGCGGAGCATGGCGGCGGGCTCGACTGGGCGGCGCTGGCCCGCACCGGCCAGCCCATTTTGCTCTACATGGCCACCCGGACCCTGCCGGCGATCGTGGCCGGGCTGATGGCGGGCGGGATGCCGCCGGAGACGTCGGCCGCCGTGGTGGTGGGGGCGACGACGCCAGATCAATCCGTTCTGGTGACCCGGCTGGATGCGCTGACGGGGCTGGACATCCCCTCCCCGGCCATCATCGGCATCGGCGCCATCGTGGCCGTGCGGGAACGCCTGCTGGCGCATGCCGGCCGGCTGCTGGCCTGACCGGGATGCGCGGGCTGGTGATCGCGGCGCCGCGCTCCGGCGCTGGCAAGACGACGGTGACGCTGGGGCTGCTGGCCGCGCTGGCGGCGCGCGGCGTGGCGGTGCGCGCGGCGAAGATCGGGCCGGACTACATCGACACCGCCTTCCACGCCGCCGCCACCGGCCGCCCCGGCCTGAACCTGGATAGCTGGGCGATGCCCGCCGCGTTGCGCGACGCCCTGCTGGCGGAGGCCGCGACCGGCGCCGAGCTGCTGCTGGCGGAGGGCGCCATGGGGCTGTTCGACGGGATTCCGGGGCCGGAGGGGCAGCGCGGCTCGGCGGCCGATCTCTGCGCGCGGCACGGGCTGCCGGTGCTGCTGGTGCTGGATGTCGGCGGCCAGGCGCAGACCGCCGCCGCCGTGCTGCGCGGCTTCGCCACCCACGACCCCGCCGTGCGCATCGCCGGCGTCGTGCTGAACCGCGTCGGCAGCCCGCGCCATGCAAGGCTGGTGGAGCAGGCGATGGCGCCGCTCGGCATCCCGGTGCTGGGCGCCATCCCGAAGGAGGCGCCGCCCGC
Source organism: Falsiroseomonas sp. (assembly GCF_030695085.1). GTDB lineage: Bacteria > Pseudomonadota > Alphaproteobacteria > Acetobacterales > Acetobacteraceae > Falsiroseomonas. The sequence goes on from NZ_JAUYTS010000091.1 coordinate 11,104, forward strand.
TCTGCCGGAGCGCCATCTCGGCCTGGTCCAGGCCGAGGAGCACCCGGCCCTGGCCGCGGCGCTGGCGGCACTGGCCGAGATGGCGGAGGCGCATCTCGATCTGGACGGCATCCTGGCCGCCGCCGCACCGCTCCGCCTGCATCCCGGCCCGCCGCCGGTGGCGCTGCGCCCGCCCGGGCAGCGCATCGCACTCGCCCGCGATGCCGCCTTCTCCTTCGTCTATGGCCATGTGCTGGCGGGCTGGCGCGCGGCGGGGGCGGAGATTTTGTCCTTCTCGCCGCTCGCCGACGAGGCGCCGCCCGACTTCTGCGATGCCTGCTGGCTGTCCGGCGGCTATCCGGAGCTGCATGCGGGGCGGCTGGCCGCCGCGTCGCGCTTCCGCGCCGGGCTGTCGCATTTCGCGGCGACGCGGCCGGTGCATGGCGAATGCGGCGGCTACATGGTGCTGGGCGTCGGGCTGACCGATGCCGCGGGCCAGGACCACGCCATGGCCGGCCTGCTGTCGCATGGCACCAGCTTCGCCAAGCGCCGGCTGCATCTGGGCTACCGCCGCGCGCGGCTGCTCGCCGAGGGGCCGCTCGGCCCGGCGGGGCAGCATCTGCGCGGCCATGAGTTCCACTACGCCACCGAGGTCGATCCCGGCCGCGACACCGCCTTCGCCACGCTGGCCGATGGCGAGGGGCGCGACCTTGGCCCGGCCGGCGGGCAGCGTGGCCGGGTCTCGGGCAGTTTCTTCCACATGATCGCGGCCGAGGATGCTTCAGGATGATCGATGTGCAGGCGCGGCTCGACGCGCTGGCCAAGCCGCCCGGCAGCCTCGGCAAGCTCGAACGTCTGGCCGCGCGCCTCGCCGTCACCCAGGGCCGGCTTGACCCGCGCACCACGCCGCGCCGCCTGGTGGTCTTCGCCGGCGATCACGGCGTGGTGGCGGAGGGGGTGGGGCTTTGGCCCTCCGCCGTGACCGGGGCGATGATGCGGCTGATGCGCGCCGGGCGATCCTCCGCCAGCGCGCTGGGCCGCGCGGCGGGGGCGGATTTCCTGCTGGTGGATGCGGGGTCCTGCGCCGAGGGCATGGCGCCGGGGCCCGGGTTCCTGGATGCGCGCATCGGGCACGGCACGGCGAGCTTCGCGCAGGGTCCGGCGATGACGGTGGCGCAGTTCGATGCCGCCTGGGCGCTCGGTGGGCGCATCGCGGCCGAAGCGGCAGCGGAGGGCATCGCCGTGCTGGCGCTGGGCGAGATGGGCATCGGCAACACCACCTCCGCCGCTGCGCTCGGCGCGCTGCTGACCGGGGCGCCGGTCGAGGCCATGGTCGGCCCCGGCGCCGGCGCCACGCCCGAAAGCCTCGCCCGCAAGCGCGCCGTGGTCGCCGCTGGTCTCCTGATCGCGCAGGGTGAGCGCGATGAACGCGCCGCGATCGCGGCGGTCTGCGGCTATGAAATCGCCGCCCTGGCAGGCTGCATCGCAGGCTGCGCGCAGCAGGGCGTAACGGTGGTGCTGGATGGGCTGATCGTTGGCGCCGCGGCGCTGGTGGCGCAGCGCCTGGCGCCTGGGGCGCTCAAGACGGCGATCGCCGCGCATGTCGGCGCCGAGCCGGGTCATGCGCGGATGCTGGAGGCGATGGGGCTGGAGCCCTTCCTCGATTGGGGCCTGCGCCTCGGCGAGGGCACCGGGGCTGCGCTGCTGCTGCCGCTGCTGGATGCCGCCGCAGCCCTGCTGACCGAGGTGGCGACGCTCGATGAGGCGATGGGCGGCTGATGCGGGAATGGGCCCAGCCCGCGGCGCTGGCGCTGCGCTTCCTCAGCCGCCTCTCGCCCCCCGGCGAGGAAATGGCGCGCTTCGAGCGCGACCTGCCGCGCGCGCTGGCCTGCTTCCCGCTGGCCGGCGCGTTGCTCGGCGCCATCACGGCGTTGGTCCTGTGGGCGGCGGCGCTGGTGTTTCCGCTGTATCTCGCGGTGCTGGTGGCGCTGGCCTTCGATGCCTGGCTGACACGCGGGCTCCATGAGGATGCGGTGGCCGACCTGGTTGACGGGCTGGGCGGCGGCCGCGCGCCGGAGGATGTGCTGCGCATCATGAAGAACAGCCAGATCGGCGCCTTCGGCGCGCTGGCGCTCGGCTTCGCGGTGGCGCTGCGCGCGGCGGGGCTGGTGGCGCTGGAGGATCCGGGGCGTGCGGTGGTGGCGCTGGTGGTGGCCGGGGCCGCGTCGCGCCTGCTGATGCTGGCGGTGATGTGGCGCGTGCCGGCGCTGCCCGGGCTGGGCGCGCGGGTGGCGGGCGCGATGGATGGGCGGCGCTTCGCCCAGGCGGTGCTGCTGGCGGCGCCGGTGCTGCTGGCGGGTGCCTGGATCGCACCTGGCGGCATGGCGCTGGCCCTGGCGGCGGGGCTCGCCTTCCTGGCCTGGTATCGCGCGCTGCTGCTGCGCCGGCTGGGCGGCAGCAATGGCGATGCGATGGGCGCGGCCGCCTATGCCGGTCTGGTCGGCACGACCTTGGCGCTGGCCGCATGGTGACGCTGCTGCGCCATACGGCCGTGGCGTGGCATTGGCAGGGACGTTGCTATGGCGTTAGCGATGTGGGGCTCTCGGCGGCCGGCCTCGCCGCGGCCCGCGCACTGGCCGAGGCGCTGCCGGTGGCCGGGGTCACGCGCCTGCAGGCCTCGCCCCTGCGCCGGGCGCGGCTGCTGGGCGGGCTGCTGAGCCGCCGCCTTGGCCTGCCGCTCGAGATCGTGCCAGCCCTGCGGGAGCGGGACTTCGGCGCCTGGGAAGGCCGGAGCTGGGATGCGATTCACGCCGAGACGGGCGATTCCATGATGGGCATGATCGAGGCGCCCGACAGCTTCCGCCCCGGCGGCGGCGAGACAACGGCGGAGCTCGTGCAGCGTGTACTGGCCTGGTTCGAGACGCTGCCCACCGATGGCGGCGTGGTGGCGGTGACGCATGGCGGCCCGGTGGCAGCGCTGCGGGGCAGGCTGGCGGGGCTGCCCGTGCCGGAATGGCTTGGGCTCATCCCCGCTCATGGCGAGGCCGTCCGCCTGCCGGGCTGGACAGGCTGCTGAGCGAAGCCGTCGCGCGGGCGATGCCGCGCGTCCCTGTCACTCCCAGCTCAACCCACCGCTCCTGGGGGCAGACCCCTCGCCTGCGACCTTGGCATTCTCGCCGGATGGCGTGCCCTCAGCCCGTGCGCTGCCGCGACGGTCGAGCGCCTCCACCGCTGCGACCGCCAGCGCCGCCACCTGGACCAGCCGTTGCCGCGCCTCGACGTTGGAGCCTTCGCGCGCCTTCACACGCGCCCAGGCGGCATAGTCCCCGATCAGTTGCACGAAGCTCGCCAGGGGCAGCGCATCATCGCGCTCCTCGCCACCCCACTGCGCATCCTGCCGGGTCCGCTCAGCCCCAACCTCGGCCAGCACACTTTGCGTCGTCATGATGTCACTTCCTTTACGGTAGCCAGGCGCGTTTCCACTTCCGCCACGCGCCGTAGCGTGCCGGCGAAGCTGTCCGGGTTGAGCGAGATCGAATCGATGCCCTGCTCGACCAGGAAGGCGGCGAAGTCGGGGTGGTTGCTCGGTGCCTCCCCGCAGATGCCCACGGTCACGCTGCAGGCATGGGCGCGCGCGATGACATCGGCGATCATCCGCGTCACCGCGGCATCGCGCTCATCGAACAGGCCGCGCAATTCCGCGGAATCCCGGTCCACGCCGAGCACCAGCTGCGTCAGGTCGTTGGAGCCGATGGAGAAACCATCGAAGCGCGCCGCGAATTCCTCCGCAAGGATCACGTTGGATGGGATTTCGCACATGACATAGACGTGCAGCCCGTCGCGACCACGTTCCAGCCCGTGCCGCGCCATCTCGGCCAGCACCTGGTCCGCCTCGGCCGGGGTTCGGCAGAACGGCACCATGACCACGACATTGTCGAGGCCGATCTCCTCGCGCACCCGCACCAGCGCGCGGCATTCCAGGGCGAAGCCCTCGCGGTAGCGATCGCTGTAGTAGCGGGAGGCTCCGCGCAGCCCGAGCATCGGGTTTTCCTCGACCGGCTCGAAGGCGGTGCCGCCGATCAGGTGGGCATACTCGTTGCTCTTGAAGTCGCTCAGCCGGACGATGACGGGGTTCGGGTGGAAAGGCGCGGCGAGCTTGGCGATGCCGCGCGCCAGGCGATCCACGAAGAACTCCGTCTTGTCGGCGAAGCCGCGCGTGAGGGTCTCGATCTCCTGCCGCGCCGCCGCGTCCTGCACGCGGTCGAAATGCACCAGCGCCATCGGGTGGATGCGGATATGGGCGTTGATGATGAACTCCATCCGCGCCAGCCCCACGCCGGCCGAGGGCAGCCGCCACCAGCGCAGCGCCGCGGCGGGGTTGGCCAGGTTCAGCATCATCTTCGTGCGGGTCTGGGGCAGCCCGGCCAGGTCGATATCCGCCACGGAGAAGTCGAGGGTGCCGTCATAGACATGGCCCTGGTCGCCCTCGGCGCAGGACAGCGTCACCGCCTGGCCATCGCGCAAGGTCGCCGTCGCGGTGCGGGTGCCCACCACGGCGGGCAGGCCCAGTTCCCGGCTGACGATGGCGGCGTGGCTGGTCGGGCCGCCCTGGTCGGTGACGATACCCGCGGCGCGCTTCATGATGGGCACCCAGTCGGGGTCGGTGGCCTCCGTCACCAGGATGGCGCCGTCGCGGAACTGCGCGATGTCGCGCGGGCCGCGGATCAGGCAGACATCGCCGGTCGCGATCGCGTCACCGACGGCCGCGCCACTGACCAGGGGCCGCGCCCGCCGGTCCTTCAGCCGCCAGGTGCGCAGGCCGCTCGACGCCGCGCGCTGCGCCTGCACCGTCTCCGGCCGCGCCTGCACGATGTGCAGCGCCTGGGTTTCGCCATCCTTGGCCCATTCCATGTCCATCGGCCGGCCGTAATGACGCTCGATCGCCACGGCCCAGCGGGCCAGTTGCAGGATCTCGGCATCGCTGAGCACCAGTGCATCGCGCTCGCGCCGCGTGGTTTCCACCATCGCGGTGCGGGCGCTGCCGCCGGTGGCGTAGATCATCTTCCGGTCCTTGGCGCCGCGCGTCTTTTCCAGGATCGGCGTGAAGCGGGGCTCATCGAGCAGCGCCTTGAAGACCAGGTATTTGTCGGTCTCCACCGTGCCCTGCACCACCGTCTCGCCCAGCCCCCAGGCGGCGCTGATCACCACCGCGCCGGGGAAGCCGGTTTCGGTGTCGATCGAGAACATCACGCCCGAGCCCGCCAGATCCGAGCGCACCATGGTCTGCACGCCGATCGACAGCGCGACATCGAGGTGATCGAAGCCCTGCGCCTGGCGGTAGCTGATGGCGCGATCGGTAAACAGCGAGGCGTAGCAGCGGCGGCAGGTGTCGAGCAGTTCCTGCTCACCGCGCACGTTCAGGAAGCTTTCCTGCTGCCCGGCAAAGCTCGCCTGCGGCAGGTCCTCGGCGGTGGCGCTGCTGCGGACGGCGACGGCGGGTGCCGCCGCGCCACCGCGACGGCGGCCAAGTTCGCGGTAGGCGGAGCGGATCGCCTCTGCCGTTGCCGGCGGAAACTGCCCTGCCAGGAACAGCGCGCGGATCGCCTCGCCCACCTCCTGCAGCGTCTCATCCCCGGCGGCGAGTGCCGCAAGGCGCGCGCGCAACGGCGCCTCGATCCCGTTGGCGGCAACATAGTCGCGGAAAGCGGCGGCCGTGGTCGCGAAGCCATCAGGAACGCTGACGCCTTCCTTCGCGAGGCTGCGGGCCATCTCGCCGAGTGAGGCGTTCTTGCCGCCCACCTTTGGCACATCCTGAAGCCCAAGTTCCCCGAACCAGATAATGGCGACGTCCGACATGGTGGCTCCCTTTGCGTTATCGGGCCGCGCCTGCGGCGCGTGCCTGGCCTTGAAGGCCATTGGGCCACGCCACGGACCTGGCATGGCTCGCGTCCGTGCACCCATGGCCAAGCCGCCGGATCAGACCCAGGCGCAGGTCCTGCTGCAGCGCGGCAGGGCCCGATTTGCCCAGCGGCGCTGCCCGCCCTCGTTCGCTGACCGGTCGAGACTGGTGCGGCATGGACGACCTGCGCCGCTGCGCCTCGCGGAAAGCCGACTCAGTGCTTTGCCGGGCCTTTGGGCACGACCGGCGTGTCTGCGCGCGGATCAGCCGCTAGGGCGCTGGCCTTGACCTCCTGCTCACCGGTGGCGGGCAGCGAAACGCTCAGCATGCCGCAGGCCATCATCCAATGGTCATCGGCGCGCCCTTCCGGGCAGCCTTCGTCGAGCCAGAGGAAATAGGCGATTTCGCGGAGCTGGCCTTCGTCCTGGCCATCGGTCTGGGGCATCTTGTCCTCCATTTTCTTGGGTGCGTTTCTTGGGCGAGGTGGAATTCTCACCTGACATTGCGGCGTGATGCATTGATGCGCATCAAGCGGCATGGCGAACCGCAGGTGGCGCGCAAGGTTGTCCCGATGCGTGCAGACCACGGCGCCTCAATCACCGAAGGTGCGAGGCTTCGTCGATTGATGGGAGGGCGGATCGGCCGCATCCGTCACCAGCCGCTGGCCGGATTGATCCAGGTCAATGCAGCGCCCGGCCGAGCACATCTAACAATCAACGCATATGCGGTGCCACGCCTGAAAGCATCCGGGCACCGCTGGCCTCCCCCGGGCCAGAGACCAGCCTTCGACGGGTGAAGATTCGGGCGCCCGGACTGAGGCGTTCGCACCAGCAACAGCCGGTATGGGAAGCAAACGCAACAAATAGGGAGGGCCAAATGACAGATCGAACATCGCACAACCCGAACCGGCGCGGCCTGCTGTCGGTAGCAAGCGTCGGGCTCGGCGCCGGCATGGCGGCATTCGGCGGCGCACAGGCGGCCACCCTGCCCACACCGCAGACGCAGCATCGCGCGGATGTGATCGTGATCGGCGGCGGCATGGCTGGCTGCGCGGCCGCGCTGGAGGCGACCGAACGCGGCGCATCCGTGATCGTGCTGGACAAGGCCGGGCGCCTTGGCGGCAATTCGATCCTTGCCGCCGGCATCTTCGCGCTGCCGCTGGGCGATTCCGCAGCTGCGCGGCAGGACTTCGCCCGCGAATACGAACGCATCGGACAGGGTCGCGGCAATGCCGAGATCTTCGCGCTGATGGCCGAGCATGTGCGCGAGAACATCGCCTGGCTCGAGCGCAACGGCGTCGCCTTCGGGCCCGAGGGCGAGAGCGCGCCGTTCCGCGTGGCGGTGCGGACCGTGGGGCCAGGGGCGTGGCGCGGCATGCCCGTGCTGTTCCAGGCCATGCGCGAACGCATCGAGGCGCGCGGCGGACGTTTCGACTTCGGCGTGAAGGCACGTGAACTCGTCATGGACAACCGCGGCCATGTCGTCGGCGTCCGTGCGGCGGGGCCGGATGGCCTGGTGGATTACCTCGGCCGGACCGTGGTGATCGCCGCCGGCGGCTACGCGGCAAACACCGCCATGCTTGAGGCCTTTGCTGACCCGAATGCGGGCGCCCTGATGGTGCGCGGCTATCGCGGTGCCACCGGCGACGGCCACCGCATGGCCGAGGCCGCAGGCGCGGGCCTGCGCGGCATGGGCGGGATGATGGCGCTGCACATTGCGGCGGTGGACCCGGACTCGACCGCCGCCGGCCAGCCGGCCTTCGCCATCCCCCACGCGATCAGCATCAACCGCGCGGGGGAGCGTTTCGTCGACGAATCGCGCGGCTATGTCGCGCATGGCAAGGCGGTGCTGACGCAGCCGCAGGGGCTGACCACGCTGGTGTTCGACCAGCGGATCGCCGAGATCGAAGCCGTGGCCGGCGTGGTCGGAAACTTCCGCCGCCTCGGCCTCGACGTGCATCAGGCCGACACGATCGAGGCGCTGGCGGCCAAGGTCGGCCTGCCACCGGAGGCGACGGCCCGCACCGTCAACGCCTTCAATGCGGCGGTGCAGGACGGCGCCGCGCCGGGGGCTTCACCGCCGAAGCGGACGCTGGCCCGCAAGGTGGAAAAGGCACCCTTCTTCGCGCTGCACCCGCTGGTCCCCGGCATCACACTGACCTTCGGCGGCGTCATGACCGACACCTCCGCGCGGGTACTGGAGGCAGACGGCCGCGTCATTCCGGGCCTGTTCGCCGCCGGCGAGGGCGCGGGCGGTGCGTTCTTCGAGGACTACATCGGCGGCGGCGCGCTCACCATGTGCCTGGTCATGGGAAGGATTGCCGGACGCAGCGCGGTCGCGTAGCGCCCGGCCATTCCGTCACGAAGCCGGACCGCAAGGTGCGAAACCTTCCCGCATCAGGCAGAGGACCGGTGTCGCCGCGGTCCGTAGCCGACGCGCAGCGACCATTCGCCGAATGTCCAGAAGGTGACGCGCTGCGCCTGAAACGCGACGATCGGGAGGAAAGATGCCACACCACGGCTCCAGGCCAGCGCCGCCGGTTGCGACGGGACTGACGCTATCGGTTGCCGCGGCTTTGCTGGGCTTTGTGTTGTTGGCCTGGCTGCCGCTGTTGCTGGCGCTCGGCGCGGCGGAGGAGCCTGGCGGCTGGCACGAGGAGGCGGGGATCGCGCTCGGCCTGGTCGGCCTTTCGCTGCTGCTGCTGCAATTCGCCCATTCCGGCCGCTGGCACCTCGTCTCCGGCCGCAGCGGCATCGATGTCACCATGCGCTTCCATCGCGCCGCCGCGATCCTCGTCCTCATCATGGTGCTGCTGCATCCGGTGCTTTTCGTGCTGCCGCTGCTGCTGGATGATCCGGCGCGCGGCCTTGCACGGTTGCACGCGATGTTCACGAGCCCCCGCATGACCACGGGCAAGATCGCCTGGATCGCCCTGGTCGCGACCGTGTTGCTCGCACTCGGCCGACGGGTCATCCCCTATCAGCACTGGCGGCTGCTGCACGGGTTGGGCGCGCTGGTCGCGGCCGCAGCCGGCGTGTGGCACGCGCTGGAGGTCGGGCTCTACTCCAGCTTCCCCCCGCTCGGCGCGCTGTGGTGGGCAGGGCTTATCGGCGCCACGCTGCTGTTGGCCTGGGCATGGGGCTGGAAACCCTGGCGCGCGGCGCGCGCGGGATGGCGCATCGGTGCCGTGACGCCGCTCGGTCCGGGCTACTGGGACGTCACGGTGACGGGCCCCACGCCGCCGCGCTTCGCTGCGGGCCAGTTCTTCTGGCTCGCCTTCGGTCGCGCCGCCCCCTGGGACGACAACCCCTTCTCGGTCGCGTCGGCGCCGGGTGCGTCCGACCTGCGCTTCGTGATCCGCGAGGCAGGCGACCGCACGCGCACACTCGGTAGCATGCCAGTTGGCCTCCCGGTTCGGCTCGACGGCCCACATGGGACCTTCACGCTGGAGCGCGCCGGCCCCGGGCCGCTGCTGCTGGTCGCCGGCGGGGCAGGCATCGCGCCCATACTTTCGCTGGTACGCGCCTTGGACGCCGTGGATGACCCCCGTCCCGTGGCGCTGCTGCATTGCGCGCGCACGCCCGACCGCCTGGTCTGCCGTGCCGAGATGCTGGCGATCGCGGAACGGCGCGGCTGGCGCTGCCGATTCCTGGCCGAGGAAGCCGCTTCCGAGGGGGTCGCGCAGGGCCGCCCTGACCGCGAGGTACTGGCTGAACTGCTGCGCGGCATGCCGACGGAGGACGTCACCGTGATGATCTGCGGCCCGGAGCCGATGACCATGTCTGTGATGCGCGACCTTGAGACGTTGGGCGTGCCCTCTGCGCACCTCGTCTACGAATTGTTCGACTATGCGTGAGCCTCTGCCCGCAGCAGAGCGGCGCCTCCGCTGGCGTATCCGAGGGCTGCTCGGGCTGGTGGCTTTTGGTATCCTGGCCTTCGCGCTCCGCGGGCTGTGACCCTCGGCTCAGCGTGACCGGTGGGTCATCAGCCAGGCGATGATGGCCGCCCGCCGCCCGGCGTCCGGCGCATAGTGGTCCGGTAGGAAGCGCTCGAGAGTCGCGGCGCGCTCCGGCGGCGGTATGTCCAGGTAGCGCCGCATGAAGCGCGCCGGCGTGCGGTGGCAGGAAGCGCAGTCCGCCGTATACGCCGCCTCGCCCAACGCGATCTGCTGATCGGTGGCTGAAGCCGGCGGCGCAGCCAGGCCCACGCCTAGCGCGATGAACAGCACCGGGGCCGCTTTCGGAACGGCCGCGCGTAAGGCGCGGAGGATGTATCGCACGATTTTGCCTCCCCCGATGATGACTTGAACATAGGCCGGCCGGCACAGAACTGGCCAGCACGGTCCGGCAACACGAAGGACCACTCACGGTGTTGCGGGTGCCGCAGAAGGTAGTGGACATCGCCCTGGCCGAGCGGAGCTTTCGGCTGCGGCAATCCGTCACGAATTGCACCATCTGCGTCACGGGGCCGCGATGGTCATGTTGCCTGTGGCGGCACCGCCAGCACGTCGCAGTCGAGCGTCCGCAACGCTTCCTCGGCGACACTGCCCAGCACGAGCCGCCCGATCGCCCCGGAGCCCCTGGTCCCCATCACCACGAGATCGGGCGAGAGCCGATCCACCGCGCGCCGGAGGGCCTCCGCGGGCGCCCCCTCCTCAAGCGCAATGGGCGGCAGTCGAGATCCGAAACCAAGGTCGAGGCCGCTCAAGAACTGGCCGAGTTCCCGGCGTGTCTGCGCGGCGGTCGCCGCCACATGCCCCGCGATTGCCTCCGCCGAGAGATCCGCCAGCACCATGCTGCCGCGGCCCGGCTGTTGAAAGGCATGGAACACCGTCAGCTCCCCGCGCCCGGCGAAACCGAGCCGGATCGCTGCGCGCAGCGCCTGCGTGGCGGGCTCGGACATGTCCACCGCGGCCAGTACGCGCTTGTAGGGCCGCTCGGCAGGGCGATTCACCATCAGCACCGGCCAGCGGCCCCGGCGCATCACGCGTTCGATGGTCGTGCCGATGAACATGTCGAGCAGCAGGCGCTTGCGGTGCTCGCCCATCACGATGAGGTCGACGACCTCCTCCTCGGCAACGCGGATGATCGCGTCGAAGGGGTCACCCGCCTCCACGCGGAGACGCGGCGCCAGGCCCTGTATTTCAGGCATGGCGCGCGCCTGCTCAGCCAACAGCGAGGTGACCTCCCGTCGCTCGCTCGCGACAAGGACCTCCGGCTGATCGTTATCCACCACCGAGAGGAGCACCAGTTCGGCCTCTGCTTCCCGCGCCAGCGTCGCCGCGCGACGCAGCGCGCGGTCCGAGCGTGATGACAGGTCGGTCGCGCAGAGCAATCGCATCGTCGCTTCCTCCATTAACAGCTTGTCATCCATGTAGTAGGCGCAGCCCCCGAGGGGCAAGGTCGAGGGGCGCCGTCTAATCAGCTTCGTCACGCTGCGCGACCTGGCGGTGTGCGCTACATCGACAAGTCGGCCGCGAGCGGATGAGCGGCACGGCGCTGGCGTCAGCCGCACCGGATCCCGGACGGCTCCGCCTGCACCATGCGGCCGAGCAGTCGCCCCCAGAGCATTGCGCGGTCCGAGCAACAGGGGACCGATGGAGGCGACATCTCCACCATGGTCTCCTTCTACGAGGAGATGGTGATCGGGCAGACCGAGTTGCGCTCCACGGCTATTCGCCCCGAAACCGATCGCGCAGGAAGTGCTTCTCGACTTCCAGCAGCACGAAGCTCGCCGCGCCGATGGCCACGATCAGGACACCATCCGCGAGCGTCAGCGGGCTCGACCCAAAGATGGCGTTCATCACCGGCAGGTAGGTGAAGGCCAACTGCCCGACGATCACGACGGCCAGCGCGAGCAGCACCGGCGTCGTGCCCTTCACCCCGGTGTAGGTGAAGGAGGTCGTGTGCAGGTAGCGCACGCTGAAGAGGTAGAAAATCTCCAGCACCACCAGCGTGTTCACCACCATGGTGCGCGCGGTTTCCAGATCCCGTCCCTGGCCTAGCGTCCAGAAGAAGACGCCGAGCGAAATGCCAGCGAACAGCAACGACACCACGACCACGCGCCACAGGATGAACGGGGTCAGCAGCCCCGCATTGGGCCGGCGCGGCTGGCGGCGCATGACACCCGGCTCCGACGGCTCGAAGGCGAGCGCCAGGCCGAGGGTGCCGGCCAGGATCAGGTTGACCCACAGGATCTGCACCGGCGACATCGGCATGGCGAAGTTGAAGAAGATCGCCACGATCACCGTCAGCGCCTCGCCGCCATTCGTGGGAAGTGTCCAGCCGACAACCTTGCGGATGTTGTCATGCACCGTGCGCCCCTCGTGCACGGCGGCGACGATGGAGGCGAAGTTGTCGTCCATCAGCACCATCTCGGAGGCTTCCTTCGCCGCCTCGGTGCCCTTGATTCCCATCGCGATGCCGACATCGGCGCGCTTGAGCGAGGGAGCGTCATTCACTCCATCGCCCGTCATGGCGACGACCCGCCCCTCGGCCTGGAGGGCTTCCACGATGCGCAGCTTGTGCTCGGGGCTCGTGCGCGCGAACACCACCGTCTCGCGTACGGCGGCGGCAAAGCCCTCAGGCGGCAGCCGGTCGAGATCCTGCCCCGTCAGCACCGCCGCATCCGCGCCGAGGCCAAGCTGGCGCGCGATGGCCTGGGCGGTGGCGGCGTGGTCACCGGTGATCATGCGCACGCCGATGCCGGCCGACTGGCATTCGGCGATGGCCCGGATCGCCTCCTCGCGCGGCGGATCGATGAAGCCGATGATGCCGAGGAAGACCAGCCCCTGCACGACATCGGCGAAGTCCACGCCCTGCGAGCCATCAGGCATGGGGCGCATGGCGAAGCCGAGGACCCGTTCACCCGCCCCGGCGGCCTCTGCGATCCGCGCTGACCAGAAGCCGGCATCGAGCGGCGCGTTGCCACCCGCTTCCTGCTGTCGGTCACACATGGCGAGAACCGCCTCCGGCGCGCCCTTCACCAGCACGACCTTCTCGGCCAGCGGCATGTGGTGCAGTGTCGCCATGAAGCGGTGCGCGGCATCGAAGGGGATATCGTCGAGGCGCGGCCATTCGGCTCGCGCCTCATCAGCATTGAACGCCGCCTTCATGGCCAGCGTGACCAACGCCCCTTCCATCGGGTCGCCCTCGACATGCCAGGCCGTGTCATCGCGGCGCAGCCTGGCGTCGTTGCACAGCAGGCCAGCCCGGATCAGCGACAGCGCCGTGGCGTGGCCTCCTGGCCCGTCCTCCACGAAGAGGCGATGTTCGGCCGGATCATAGCCGGCGCCCTGCACCAGCAGCGTCTCCCCGGACGTAACGACCCGCCGCGCCGTCATTTCGTTGCGGGTCAGCGTGCCGGTCTTGTCGGAACAGATCACAGAAACCGCACCCAGCGTCTCCACCGCCGGGAGCCGCCGGATCACAGCGTTCCGCGCTGCCATGCGCTGGACGCCGATCGCCAGGGTGATCGTGATGACCGCAGGCAACCCCTCCGGCACCAGGCTGACCGCCAAAGCGACGACGGCGATCAGCGCCTCGTCCCAGGCGAAGCCGCGCAGGCCGACAGCAAAGGCGAACAGGGCGGCTGCACCCGCAAAGGCGAACCAGGTGAAGCGTTGCCCAAAGCGATTGATCTGGCGCAGCAGGGGCGTCGTCAGCTCCTCGACGTTGCCGAGCAATTCGCTGATCCGGCCGATCTCGGTATGGAGCCCCGTGGCGACGACCACCCCGGTACCCTGCCCCGTCGCCACCAGCGTGCCGGAAAAGGCCATGCCGTGTTGGTCACCCAGCGCGGCCGCGCCGGCCGTCGGCTCGCTACGCTTCGTGGACGCAACGGATTCACCGGTCAGGATCGCCTCGTCGATCCGCAGGCTGCGGGCCCGCAGGATGCGGAGGTCCGCGGGCACGCGGTCACCGGCTTCGATCAGCACGATGTCCCCGGGCACGAGCTCCGCCATTGGCACGCTGACGCGCTGACCGTCCCGCAGGACATGTGCCTTGGGGGCGATGAGGTCGCGGATCGCCGCGAGCGCGTTCTCCGCCTTGCCCTCCTGGAGGAAGCCCACGATGGAATTGACCAGGACGACGGCGAGGATCACGCCACTGTCGACGAGATGCCCGAGTACGGCGGCCGCCAAAGCGCCGGCCAGCAGGAAATAGATCAGCGCATTGTTGAAATGGGCGAGGAAGCGAAGGAAGGGGTGCCGCCGCGTTCCTGTCGGCAACGCGTTGGGGCCATGTTGCAGAAGTCGCCGCTTCGCCTCCTCGCTGGTCAGGCCCTTGGGGGAGGAGGCCAGCTCGGCCAAGATTTCGGCAGCCTCACGCGCATGCGCCGCGGCGCTGAACCTGCGTGTGTCCGTTGCAGTTTCCGTCAAGGCGAATGTCCCGAAAGGCCCCACCAAAGGGGAGCGTCGATGCGCAGCCACTGTAGTTGCACCAGACCGCGGGACAAGGCGAGGGCGATATGCGCGCCGCTGCGCAGATCGGCAGTGCCCCGTCGGCATGGCTGCTGGTTGAGCAGCCGCGGCGCGGCCATGGGCCCGTGGCCAGACCGGCGGCCTTCTGCTGCGCCCTCCCACCGGCAAGCCACCGCACATGATCCGCAGGGGCAGCAGCAGCGCCTTGGCCACCGCGCCGCCCATCAACCGACCGTCGCGGTCCGCCCGTTGCGCAAGGGCCGCAGCCGCGTGAAGCTCCGGCGGACCGGAGCCCGTTGTCACCCAGGGACGGAAACGGGCACGCTGCTCATCCGCGCCAGCGTCTCGGCGGTGCGCGACAGATGTTGCGCGATGAGGGATGCGGCAAGCTCCGGCTGCCGCGCCGCCATCGCCTCGATCAGTTGCCAATGCTCCGCCTGCTGATGCGCGACACCAAGGTCGGCGGCCCCCGCACGCACGTAACGCTCAACATTGGTCCGCTGCACGCGAATCAGCTCGATCAGGCGTGGCCATCGCGATGCGGCATGAACACCGTCGTGGAACGCCGCATTCAGTTTCATCCATGCCTCGTCGCGCGTCGCGTGCCGGTCCATCCGGCGCAGGATCCGGCGCAGTTGACCGAGTTCGGCATCCGTGACGTTCAGCGCCGCCTGCGCGAGCGCCAGGCGCTCCAGCGCGATGCGGATGGCAAACAGCTCGCGCAGATCCTCGGCCGTCAGGCGCGTGACCTCGACCCCGCGATAGGGAAGAACCTGGATCAGGCCCTCCCCTTCCAGCTGCTTGAGCGCGTCGCGCACCGGTGTCCGGCTGACGCCATGCCGGTTTGCGATCTCATCGATGTCGAGCCGCGCACCCGCGGGGATGCGCCCCTGCAGGATGTCCAGCCGCAGCGCGGCCGCCACCGCTTCCTGCCGGCTCGGGTAAATAATATGCGCCAGGGCCGGCGTTACCGATTTTGTCGGCGCGGACGCGACAGACGGCTTGCGCGATGGTTTTGGTGGCGTCATCGTGGCACTAATATATTATGCATGGGTCGCTCGCAAAGGCCCCAAACCCGCCGGGACAGACGGATCCGGAGACTTGGATCAGGTCTCACCGCATGGTGGCAACAAGGATCGCGCATGAGGCTCATCCCGCCCGACCGGATGGCTGAAAGCCCGGACGCCAGCGCCGTCCTTGGTCGGTTCGCGAGGGCTCTCCGCCATCGGTCGCCATGGACGCCAGGGCACCGCATTGCCGGGGCGGCGGCGGCACCGGACATTCTGCCCATCGCACTGGAATGGCAGGAACAAGCAGAATCCTGGGGGATGAACCCGGGATCGCAGGGAAGCCAGGTCACGCGCCACCATCAGCCAGAACAGGAGACGGCATCATGGTTCCATCATTGAAGGCCCGGGCGCTCCACCTGCCCGGCCTGACGCGCCGCACGGCGCTGCTCAGCCTCGGCGCCGCCGCGCTCGCAGGTCCCGCGCGCGGGCAGCCCGCCGCATGGCCGACGCGGCCGATCCGCATCCTGGTCGGCTACCCCGCCGGTGGAGCGAACGACCTGGTGGCGCGCGCGGTGGCGACGCCGCTTTCGCAATCGCTTGGCCAACCGATCGCGGTCGAGAATCGCACCGGCGCCGCCGGCACCATCGCAGCCGATGCCGCGAAACGCGCCGAGCCGGATGGCACCACGCTCTACATGATGTCGAGCGCGCAGGTCCTGGCACCCTTCGTACGCCGCGACGTCGGCTTCGACCCGGTGGCGGACTACACACCGATCGCGATGTGCGCCTCCGCGCCGTATTTCCTGGTGGTGCATGAGAGTGTGCCGGCGCGCAACGTGGCGGAACTGGTGGCCCTGGCCAAGTCACGGCCGGGACAGCTGAGCTACGCCTCCTCCGGCGTCGGCGCAGGCCCGCATCTGACCTCCAGCCTGTTCATGAGCGTCGCGGGGATCGAGCTTAACCACATTCCCTATCGCGGCGACGCCGATGCGCTGGTGGATCTGGTGGCAGGGCGCGTGCAGGTCTCCTTCATCTCCGTCCCGCCGACCTGGCCACATATCGAGGCCGGGCGGTTGCGCGGCCTGGCCGTGTCCAGCGCCGAGCGGCTTGCCATGGCGCCGGATATCCCGAGCGTGGCGGAAAGCGGCTATCCAGGGTTCGACATGGGCGCCTGGTGGGGCCTGGTCGGGCCGAAGGGTCTGCCATCGGCCATCGTCGATCGGGTGGCGACGGCGGTGCGCCCGATCCTCGACGGCGCGGAATTCGGACAGCGCTTCGCCTCGCAGGGCATCTCGCCCGCCCGCGATACCCCCGCTTCCTTCGCGCAGCGCATCGCCGCGGACAAGGTGAAGTTCGCCGAGATCGTACAGCGCGCCGGCATCACGCCGACATGACGCCACGCGGGTGCGTCGTGCTGCTGGGGGGCGGTGCGGTCGGCAGCCTCATCGGCGGCGGGCTCGCAGCCGCCGGGCATGAGGTGGTGCTGGTGGATGGCTGGCACGACCATGTCGAGGCGATCCGCGCCGATGGCCTGCTGATGACCACACCGGAAGGCGCGCAGCGGGCGCGGCTTCAGGCCTGGCACCTCGGCGATGCTCACCGGCTGCGCAATGTCCGCCCGGATGTCGCGTTCCTTACCGTGAAGCTCTACGACACGGATTGGGCGGCGGCGCTGCTGGAAACCTGGCTGCCGCAATCGGTCCCGGTCGTGACAATGCAGAATGCGCTGGTCGAGGAACGCGTGGCGCGCATCGTCGGGCATGGCCGGACCCTGGGCGGGATCGGCAGCGGGCTCGATGTGTTCATGGCCGGGCCGGGCGAGGTGCGGCGCACCCGCAAACGCGGCGCGGCAGGGGGCACCGTCTTCAAGATCGGCGAGATGCATGGCCGCCGTACACCACGCGCGGAGGCCATTGCGGCAATGCTCTCGGATGTCGATACCGCCGGCGTCACCACGGATCTCTGGACCGAGCGTTGGGTGAAGCTGACGGCCAATACCATGACATCAGGCCTGTCCGGCCTTACGGGCCTGTCCCTGAAAGCCGTGTATTCGGGCGAGGAAACGCGCCGTATCGCGATCCGCCTCGGCGCCGAGGCGATCACGCTCGGCCGTGCGATGGGCTTCACGCTGGAGCGCCTGTTCGGCCTGCCGGGCGAGGCCTGGTTGCGCGCGGCGGCAGGCGATGCCGAAGCCGAAGCCGCGGCGCTGGACACCATGGCGGCCCAGGCCGCGAGCATGGTGGATGGCGGCATGTCCGGCACGCTGCAGGACCTGTCGAAGGGACGTCCCACCGAGGTCGCCTTCTTCAATGGCTTTATCGCGACCGAGGCCGCGCGGCTCGGCCTCGCCGCACCGACCCATGCACGGGTTGCCGCGCTGATCGCCGAGGCCGAAAGTGGTGCCCTGCCACTCGGCCTCGGCAACCTTGCCCTGATAACCGCAGGAACCACCGCGACATGACGACGCGCCAGACCTTCACCGCAAGCGACGGGCTCAAAATCGCCTATTATATCGACGACTTCACCGATCCCTGGACGCAGCCACCGGTTCTTGTGCTGCTGCATTCGGCGATGGGAAATTCGCAGCGCTTCTATTCCTGGGTACCGGCGCTCGCACGGCATTTCCGGGTGGTGCGGATGGATCTGCGCGGCCATGGCGGGTCCGACATCCCGCCCGCGGACATGCCGCTCTCGATGGACCGCTTCGTGCGCGACGTCGAGGAACTGATGGATACGGTTGGCGCGAAGCAGGCCCACATCGTCGCCAATTCCGCCGGCGGCTACCTGGCGCAGAAGCTGGCGATCACGGCACCGGAACGGGTTCTGGGGCTTGCCGTCGTCGGTTCCACGCCGGGGCTGAGCCCAAGCGCCCTGGACTGGCTGCCGCTGATCGAGAAGGAGGGGCTGACGCCCTTCCTGACACGCACCATCCACATGCGCTTCGACCTCGCCTCCACCGACCCGGGCATGATCCGCTGGTTCCTGGAACAGACGGCGGAGAATGACCCCGCTTATGTCGTACGCTTCATCGGCTACATGGCAACCCAGGAGTGGAGTGCGGAGCTGCCGCGTATCAAGGCGCCGACGCTGGTCATCTATCCGGGTGGCGAGACGGTGGGCAGCGCCAACAGCTACGATTCGATGCGCGAGCGCATCCCGGACGTGACCATGATCGAGTACGAGCACATGCCGCACAACATCGCCGACATGATGCCGGACCGCTGCACCACGGATATCCTGGCTTTCCTGTCAACGAAGTTCGGCACAGCGAAGGTCTGACGCCATGCCCCGCCACATCGCCTGCCTGTCCTTCGATTTCGACACCTGGTCCGGCTTCGCCGCGCGCGGCATGACCACGCCGACACCGACCTCGCGCGGCGAATTCGGCGTGATCGGCGCGGAGCGAATCCGCAAGCTGCTGAAGGAACGCCAGATCCGGTCGAGCTGGTATATCCCTGGCGTTGTCATCGAGACCTATCCGGAAGCCTGCGCCGCCGTGGTCGAGGGCGGACATGAGGTTGGCCATCATGGCTACAGCCACGTGCCGCCCGCCTGGCTGGAGGCGCAGCGGGAGGCTGATGAGTTCGGCCGCGCCATGGACTGCATCGCCAAGCTGACGGGCGGCAAGCCGGCCGGCTATCGCTCGCCCTCATGGGACATCAGCGACCGTACCATCGACCTGATCGCGCAGTACGGCCTGCGCTATGACAGCAGCATGATGGGCCATGATTGCAGCCCCTACTTTGCCCGGCGCGGCGATGTGGTGGTGGCGGATGCGCCGATGCAATTCGGAGAGACCACGGATCTGGTGGAAATCCCGATCAGCTGGTCACTCGATGACCATCCGCATTTCGAATTCATCCGCGCCAAGACCGAGGTCCTGCCCGGCCTGTCCAACGCCAATGCGGTGCTGGAGAACTGGCTGGCGGATTGGGAGTACATGCAACGCACGGAGGAATGGGGCGCGCTGGTCTTCACCTTCCACCCCTATGTCGTTGGCCGCGGCCACCGCATGTTGATGCTGGAGAAGCTGATCGATGCGCTGGTGAAGCAGGGCGCCGTGTTCCTGACGCTGGATGAATTGCAGCAGGAATATCGCAGCCGCATCGGCAAGCCGGCATGAGCGCGACCTGGAGCGCCACACCCGGCCGCGCCTGCCGACTGCCGGACCCGACACCGGAGACGGCACCGGACACCGCCGCGGTCTTCGCCAAGGTCGCGGCGAGCCGTGGCTGGGTTTCCAACCTGCTGACCTCGCTGGGCCACGCGCCGGACGCCCTCGCGCGTTTTTCGGCGCTCGGGCATTACGGCCGCTACGGCACCGAACTCAGCGAACGGCAGCGCGAATTGGTGATCTGCATCGTCGGCCGCAACATCACCTATGCCTGGGCGCATCACGCACCGTTGGCGCTCGACAGCGGCGTCACGGAGGCGGAGCTGGCGGCGATCAAGACCGGTCGGACACCGGAGGGATTGAACGCGGCCGATCAGGCGCTGTGCGATTTCGTCTTCGCCTTCACCAGCTTCAGCGGTGTGCCGGAACCGGTGTGGCATGCGGTATCGGCCAGCTTCACCACGCGCCAGGCAACCGACATCGCCATGCTCGCCGCCTACTATCTGGCCGCCGGATCGCTGATCATGGGCCTCGGCGTGCAGGTTGAACCGCCGGAGATCCTGGCCATTGAGCGCGACTGGCAGAAGCGGCCGCGCGAGGGCGACCAGGTCGTGCGCTGAGACGGACTTCACCACCAGCAGGCAGGGAACAGAACGATGCATCGCAGAACGCTCGGCGCCGCCACGGTGGCACTCGCCCTTGGCGCCCTGCCGCGCCCCGCCGCAGCGCAGCAATGGCCAAGCCGGCCGGTTCGCGTGGTGCTGCCGGTGCCGCCGGGCGGCGGCACTGACATCCTCGCGCGCATCGTGCAGCCGCATCTGCAGGAACGCCTTGGCCAGCCGGTGCTGGTCGAAAATCGCGCCGGCGGCGGCATGACCATCGGCACCAACATCGTCGCCAAGGCGGAGCCAGATGGCCACACGATGCTGATGATCGACACCGCCATCGCGGTGAACCCGCATCTGCATCGCAACCTGCCCTACGACACGCAGCGCGACCTGCAACCAGTGGTGCTGGCGGCAACCGCGCCGGTGATCCTGGTGACGGCGCCGAACTTTTCACCCAATTCAGTGCCGGAGCTGCTGGCCTATGCCCGCGCCAATCCTGGTCGCGTGAATTTCGCGTCCGGCGGCAACGGCACCTCGACGCATCTGTCGGGGGAGTTGCTCCGCCATGTCGGCGAAATCGACATCGTGCACGTGCCCTACCAGGGCACCGGCCCGGGGGTTGCGGCGCTGCTCGGCGGGCACACGCAGATGATGTTCGCGGGCATCAGTTCCACCCGGCCGCATGTCGAGGCCGGGCGGCTGAAGGCCATCGCCGTCACCGGAGAGGCTCGCTCCGGGTCCATGCCCACTGTGCCGACCTTCGCCGAGGCGGGCCTGCCGCAGATGGATGCCGAGACGATCTGGGGATTCTGGCTGCCGGCCGCGACCCCCGCCGCAATCGGTGAACGCTTCGCGCGGGAACTGACCGCGGTGCTGGCGATGCCGGCCGTGAAGCAGCGCGTGGAAGAACTCGGCTTCGTGCCGCGCGGCGGCACCCCGGCCGCCTATGGCGCGCGGTTCGAGGCGGAGCTCGCGAAGTGGGGACCCATCGTGCGCGCCGCCGGCGTGCAGGCAGGCTGAGCCGATGAACCCGCGCCTCGACGGCAAGGTTGCCTGCATCTCCGGTGGCGGCGGTGGCATCGGCCACGCCGCGAGCCTGGCCTTCGCCGCCGCGGGCGCGCGCATCGCGGTCTGCGACCTCGACGCCGCGCGCTGCGAACGCACCGCGGGCGCAGTGGTGGAGGCAGGTGGCGAGGCGATCGCGCTGCCGACCGACATCACGGATGATACCCAGGTGGCGGCCGCGGTGGCCAAGGCCGTCGCGCGCTTCGGGCGGCTCGATATCCTGTACAATTGCGCCGGCGGCACGGTGCCGCAGGACGGCACCGTCACCGACGTGCCGCTGGATGTGTTCGATCGCACCTTCAACCTGGATGTCCGTGGCACCTTCCTGTGCTGCCGCCATGCGGTGCCGGAGATGATCCGCGCGGGCGGTGGCGCCATCATCAACATGTCCTCCGGCGCAGCCCTGCGCGGCGCCAGCCCGTTTCACGTCTACAGTGCCGCGAAAGGCGCCATCCTGTCATTGACCCGCGCGCTGGCCGGCACCTATGCGAAGCAGGGCATCCGCGCCAATGTCATCGCCTCCGGCCGCGTCATGACGGACCGCATTATCCGCACCTTCGGTGCGCTGGATGACCAGGCAAAGCACAACGACCCGCAGGACCCGCTCGGCCGGCTGCGCGACTATCCATTCTGGGTTGGCGATCCGGAGCATATCGCGGCGACCGCGCTGTTCCTGGCCTCCGATGCTTCACGGATGATCACGGGCGCCACCATCCCGGCCGATGGCGGCCGGTCGGCCTATTGAGGAATCGCGCATGCCCTACCGTTTCCTGCTGATCAGCGCCTTCTCACTGCCCGACACCGCGGGGTACCGGATGCGCGCCTTCAGCGGACGGAAACAGGACATGCTGCTGAACTACGACATGTTGGCCCCGCTACTGGCCGGCGTGGAGTGGGATGTGCATCCAGGCGCGCCGGCAACGCATGGCGAATGGCCCGTCGAGACGCGGGAGGAATTCGCCATCACCGGCGTGAACCGCCTGAAGGTGGTGCGAGAGGCCTGCGCGACCGGCCGCTACAATGCCATCATACTGCTTGGCGGCGGTGATCCAGGCTATGTCGAGGCGCGCGAGATCGGCCATCGCCACGGCATCGCCGTCACTGCCTGCGCGCATGCACAGATGCATGCGGCAGGAATGCTCGGGCATCGTTTCTCGATCATCGATATCTCGGAAAACCACAATCTCCGCATGGCCGATCTGGTGGTGCAGTACCGCATGGCGGATCGCTGCGCCTCCATTCGCAACCTGGAATTCCCGCTGCCGCGACCGGCCCATGCCGGCCGCGTCTCGGTGCAGGATGAAAGCGAGCGCTACCGGCGCGAGGGGATTTCGGACATGCTGGAAAGCGCCGTCGCGCAGTCCATCGCCGCAATCGAGGAGGATGGCGCCGAGAGCATCATCCTCGGCTGCTCCGCCGCCTATTGGCTGCAACCGGTACTGCGTCAACGTCTGGCGGAAGCGGGTTGGGACGTGCCGGTGCTGGAAGGCTATCGCTGCGCCATTGCGCAGGCGAAGATGCTGGTGGACCTTGGCGTGGATGCCAGCGGCATCGCCTTCCCGAAGGACCCGCCGCCGCGCACGCGACTCCGCAAATTCGTCTGATCTATTTGCGCAGCAGCGCCGGCGCGACCAGCACCGTCACCACCGCGAGTTGCACGGCAACCGCCACCATTGGCACGCCCCAGCCGCCGCTCGCCGCCACCAGCAGTGCGAAAATCGCGGGGCCGGCGACATAGCCAAGGAAGGTCAGCAGCGTGGAGCCGGATGTGGCGTCGGACACATGCTCCCGCGGCACCAGCCGGGCCACTTCAGCCAGGTAGATGCCGTTCCAGCTCGCCGCGACGAAGCCGGCGACTGCGGCGAGCGCCGCCGCCAGCGCCGGGCTGGCACCCACCGGCAGTGATGCGAAGACCAGGACCGCCGCTGCTGCCGCAATGCCCTGCACCAGCAGGTTGAGGCTCGGCCGCCCGGTACGATCAGCCAGCCAGCCCAGCAGGATGCGCGCGACCACGCCCGCCCCCTGCATCGCCGCAAAGGCGCCGCCCGCCTGCACGAGTGTCAGGCCGCGGGCTTCCACCAGCCAGGTGACGGTGAAGGCGAACAGGCAGCCCTGAACCATGGCGAAGGACACCGCCAGCAGCGTCAACGGCAACAGGGAAGGCGACAGGCGCAGCGCGGCAAAAGGCGCGGCGAGCGTCCTCGGGCTGAAAACGCTGCGCGGCGCTATGGACCGTCCCGGGTCGCGCTCCGCGTCCAGTTCTTGTCGCAGACCCTGGATGGCAAGCGCCGAGACCAGCGCCGTGGCGGCGCAGACCAGCAGCGCGACACCCCAGCCATAGGCGCTTGCCACCGGCGCGGTGACCAGCCCCGCCAGCACGCCACCCAGCGGCGCGCCCGCCTGTTTGACGGAGAAGATCAGCGACCGGTGGGTGGGCGGCGCCGTCGCGGCCAGGATGCGGCTGCCCGCCGGAGGGCTTGGCCCATAGCCGATGCCAAGCAGCAACGCCGCCAGGACCAGCGCCGGCATGGTGCCCACGGCCAAGGTCAGCAGCCCCACGGCCGATAGCGCCGCGCCCACCTGCAGCATCCGCACCGGCCCGAGCCGCGCCAGGAAGGGGCCGCCAAAGGCCAGGAACAACACGGTGCCCAGGGCGTTGATGGCAGACAGATTGCCGATTGCCTCCGACGCCAGGCCAAGGCTGCCCGTCAGCAATGGCGCCACCACGGGCAGGCTCTGCGCCATGAATGAGGCGATGACCTGCATCAGCAGCGTCGCCCCCAGTGCCGCGACCCACGGTGCCCTCACGCCGCATCGCCCGGCAGCAGGCCAGCCTGCCGCAGCACGGCCACGCATTCCGCTACGTCGCGTGGATCGGGCGCATCAAGCGCGGGACGCCAGCCGGTACCGGCCGTCATGCCGAGCAACCCGGCGAGTGTCTTGAACAGCGCGACATGATGGAATCCCTGGGCGAAGTAGCGGCTCTGCAGGCGGCTCGCGATGGCGCCGAGATTCCGCATATGGCGCGCGGCCTCCGTGAAATCGTCGCGCAGCGCGGCTTCGAGGAAGCGCCCGCAATGCGGCACCTCCGGCGTCTGGCACAACACGGAACGGGAGGAGCCGATCATGAAGCTTGGCGCACGGTCCGGGTAGGCGAGCCTGCCGTGCAGGAAATATTCCTCCAGCGAGGTGGCGATGGCGATGCGGTCACCGACGCGCTCCATCATCCGCGCATAGGCCGCGACATCCAGCGTGGTGTTCTGCACCGCGCAGAGGTTCGGCAGATGCAGCAGTGCCTCGACCTGATCCGGCGCCAGGTAGTAGCCGAGTTCGGACAAGGTGGTGCTGTAGGCGACCATGCCGATCTCGATCCGCGCCGCCACATACTCATAAAAGCCCCGCACCCCGGCCGCGTTGCGCGGGCCGTAATAGGGCGGCCAGACCATCACCAGATCGGCGCCTGCCGCCTTCGCGTGCCGCGCCAATTGTATCACATTGGCCGCCGCGGGGTCGGAGCAACCGATGACGACCGGCGCGCGTCCGGCCACCTCCTCCAGCACCACCTCCGTCACCCGTTCCCGCTCCGCCAGCGTCAGTGCCCAGAATTCCTGATGCAGCGAATGGACGGAAAGCCCACCAACACCCGGCAGCGACAGGGTGCGGCGGACATTGTGCCGCAGCCCCGCCTCATCGATCGCGCCATCGGCCAGGAACGGCGTATAGAGGATGGGGATGTAGCCGCGCAATTCCGCGCGCACCCACTCACGCGCCTCGGCCAGGGCGTAGCGCATCGATCAGTCGAGCTTGACGCCGGCGCGCCGCACCACCTCGGCCCATTTCGTGGTCTCGGTCCGCAGATTCTCGGCATAGGCGTCGGCAAGGCCGCCGATCGGATCGAAGCCCAGGCCCCGCAGTCGTTCCTGTACATCCGGATGCGTCACGGCGAAACGAAAAGCCTCGGACAGCCGCGCGATGATGGGCGCCGGCACGCCACGCGGCGCCAAGGCGCCCCAATAGGTGGAGGCGGTTACATCCGGCAGGCCGGCTTCCGCGAAGGTCGGCACATCCGGCAGCGCGGCCGCGCGCTGGGTGCCCGTCACGGCCAGCGCACGCAAGCGGCCGCTATCAACATGCGGCCGGGCGGCACTGATTCCGTTGAACATCAACGGTACATGGCCCGCCACTACATCCGTCGTCGCGGGGCCGGTGCCGCGATAGGGCACATGCACCAGGTCGATACCGGCCACCAGCTTCAGCAATTCGCCCGCCAGATGCGTCGAGGCGCCGTTGCCGCCGGAGGCATAGCTGAAGCGCCCCGGCTGCGCCTTGGCCTGCGTCACCAGTTCCTGCAGCGTCCGCATCGGCGCACCAGGATGGGCGAGCAGGATCACCGGCCCGGTGGCCAGCAGGCTGACCGGCGCGAAATCCCTGGCGCTGTCATAGGGCAGTTGCGGGAACAGCGAGGGGTTGATGGCAAAGCTGCTGTCCACGACGACAACGGAGTAGCCATCCGCCGGTGCGCGCGCGACAAGGTCGGCGCCGATGGTGCCGCCCGCGCCGGCACGATTTTCGATCACCACTGGCTGGCCAAGCGAGGCGCGCAGATGCGGCTCCAGGATCCGCACGAGATTATCGGTGCCGCCACCGGGTCCGAAGGGCACGACGACGCGAACGGGGCGTTCGGGAAAGCCTTGTGCCAGCGCGGGTTCTGCGAGGGCCATGAGGCTCGCGGCGGCGAGCAGCGTGCGGCGATTCGTCATGGGCAAGTTCGACCTCCCTTGGCTCGGTGGCGCATCGTAATGCCTGGGGTGGATTGCGCAATGCCGCGTCGCGCACGACCCTGTCACGTCAAGACGCAAGGAGATTCGAAGATGCCGCATTCCGCCGGACTGCAACCCAACATGTCCTTCCTGATCGCAAGCGACGATGTGAGGCTTGCCTGGCGTGTCGATGACTTCACCGATCCCTGGCGCACCCCGCCAACCCCGGTGCTGCTGCTGCACGCCGCCATGGGGTCCTATCGGCGCTGGTTCAGCTGGATTCCGCAGATCGCCCGGCACCGGACCACACTGAGCCTGGAACTGCGCGGCCACGGCGCCTCCGGCGTGCCCACCGAAGCGCAGCCGCTGACAGTGGAGCGCCTGGTGGCGGATGTGGTGGAGTTGCTCGACCATCTCGGCGTCACCCGCGCGCATGTCGTGGGACTGTCGGCTGGTGGCTATGTCGGGCAGCGACTGGCGATGGAATATCCGGACCGCGTCGCGACCCTGTCCCTGTTCGCCTCCACGCCGGGTCTCCGCAACAGCCAGGCCGGCACCTGGCCTGCCAAGGCCGCGGAAATGGGGCTCGAGGCCTTCATGCGGCAGGGCATTGCCGACCGCTTCGCGCCCGACAGCGACCCCGGTCTGGTCGATTGGTTCTGCCGCCAGACCGGCAGCAACGACCTGCCCTTCATCGGCCGCTTCGTGGCACATATGGCCAGCCGCGACTGGGAGGAAGAACTGCCGCGCATCCGTTGCCCGACATTGCTGGTCGCACCGGGGCATGAGCCGATCGGGTCGCACGACCAGTATGAACGTATGCAGGCGCTGATTCCGGATGCACGCCTGATCTCACTGGCCGGGATGCCGCATAATATCGGCGATGCGGCCCCGCAGGCCTGCGTCGATGCGTTGCTCGGCTTCCTGCCCGACGGCGATTGAGTGACCGTGCAGGGCGCAATACCTGCGCGTGACTAGCTGCCGGGCCCGGGAAGGCGCCTGGCGACCGGCATGACGGCAGATGTCTGGCACGGTGAGATTGCGTGTGTGCTCATACTGGCCAACACTGGGCGGGCAGGAGTGCCACCCGATATGCAGATTATCCCAACCAGGATCGGCCGCCCATCCGCAGCAATCCGGCCGCGCCGCCCGTGAGCGTTGGTCGTCTCAACCTGCTGTTCAACCACGAGCATGGCTCGCTGGCCGCCAATGGCTGGGACGCCGATTCCAGTTCGGCGACGGTGATCCTGAAGCTCTGCTGCCCGTCTCTGCTCCGCATCGACCGCGATGGCCTGCTGCAGCCCGACCTGGCCGAAGCGTGGGAGGTGCTGGATAACCAGCGGGAATTCTGCTTCCTGCTGCGTGAAGGGCTGCGCTTCCACAATGGGCGCATCCTGGACGCCGAAGCCGCCGCTGCCTGCCTGCGGCGTATCTTCGACCCTCGCATCCAGGCGCCGCTGAAAGCGGATTTCGAGGGTGTTGAGATCATTGAGGCCATTGATGCGCGCCGCCTGCGCATTCGCTTCGCGCAGCCGCACACAGCATTCCTGCACAGCCTCGCCTGGCGCTGCTACATGGTGGATGATGTCGCGGTGCAGCCCGTCGGCGCGGGACCCTACGAGCTTCTGGAATGGCTGCGCGGCAGCCATGTGCGGCTACGCCGCTTCCCCGGCCACCATGACGCGCATCGCTTCGCACCTGATGAGCTGGTCATTCGCTTCGCGCCACGGGTGGCGGACCGTGTCGCCGCGCTGGAACGCGGTGAGGCCGACATCGTGGAGACGCTGCCCGCCGGTCCCGCTGCCGAACTGGCCGCGCGGGGCCTGGCGGTGCCACTTGCCGTGCATTCACCGCGCAAGATGGTTGTCGCTTTCCGCTGCACGACCCCGCCCTTCGACGATCCACGCATGCGCCTCGCCGTGGCCCATGCGCTCGACCGGGAGGCGATGCGCGCCCGCCACCTTGGCCCGCGCGGACGCCTGCTAAACGGCGTGCTGCCGGAGGATGATCCGGATGGCGTTGCACTGCCACCCTGGCCGCTGGACCTCGACCGCGCACGGACGCTGATGCGCGAGGCTGGATATGCGGAAGGCGTGCGCGTGTCGCTGTCCTCCGCCGCGCTGCCGCCGACGCCCGCCGTCGCTGCCGATATCGCCCAGCAGCTGGCCCGCATCGGCATCACGCTCGACCTCCACCATTACGACGACCCGCCCTGGTGGCCCGCCGTCTATCTGCAGGGCGGCTGGCAGATGGCGATCCAGTCGGCTTCAGCCCGGCCGCATCCCCACATCATGTTCCAGCGAGATCTGGCGACTGGCGGCGCCTTCAACCCGGGCGGCTATTCAAATACGACGCTGGATGCGTTGATCGCCGAGGCGCGCGCCTGCACGGACCCCAACCGGCAGCAGGCGTTGTATGCCGAGGGGCAGCGGATCGTTCACGCCGATGTGGCGGTGCTGCCGCTCTGGGCTTCGGATGTGATGGTGGCGGTGCGGGCTGGCGTCCAGGGCTTCGTGCCGCATCCGCTCGGCTATGTGGAGTTGGAGGATGTGACATGCTGAACGCGGCGATCATCGGCCTCGGCAAATGGGGCCGCACGCTTGTGGCCAGCGTGCAGGACGCACCCGATTCCGGCATCCGCTTCACCGCCGCCGCAACCGGCCGGCCCGAAGCGTCCCGCGACTGGGCCGCCGCGAATGGCATCCGCGTGCATGAGAGCTACGCGGCCGCATTGGCCGACCCCGCCGTGCAGGCGGTGGTGATTGCCACCCCACATGCGCAGCACGCCGACCAGGTAATCGCCGCCGCGCGCGCCGGAAAGCATGTCTTCGTCGAAAAGCCCTTCACGCTGGACCAGGCCAGCGCGTCAGCGGCTGTGGCGGCGTGCGGCGAGGCCGGGGTGGTCCTGGCGCTTGGCCACAACCGCCGCTTTCTGCCGGCGATGCAGGCGATGCGCGGACTCCTCGCGGAAGGAAGCCTCGGCACGCTGCTGCATGTGGAAGGGCATTTTGGCGGGCCGGGTGGCTATGGCTACAAACCCGGAACCTGGCGCGCGGATGCGGCGGAAAGTCCGCTCGGCGGCATGGGTGGCAGCGGCATCCACATGCTCGATACCTTCATCCATTTGGCCGGCCCGCTTGACCGCGTCAGCGTGGAAAGCACCGCCCGCGTGCTGACCAACGGGTTGGATGACACCACGGCGATGCTGTGTCGCTTCAGCAGCGGCGCGATGGGCACGCTGGTGACGCTGGCCGCCGCGCCGCGCTACTGGCGCGTGGCCTTGTTCGGCAGCGAGGGCATCGCGGAAATGCGTGGCCTGGATCACCTGGCCTTCACCCCGCGTGAGGGCGAGGGTTGGCTGCGCGACTTTCCGCCCACCGATATCGAACGCGCCGAGCTTACCGCCTTCGCAGCAGCTGTCGCAGGCGGGCCGGCCTATCCGCTGTCGCCCGCGGAAGCGGTGCATGGCGTCGCGGCGTTCGAGGCGATGGTGCGCGCCGCCAATACCGGCCGGATGGAAGCGGTCAGTCCGTCCGCCCCATCCGTGTGACGCCCATCTCGCGCAGCGTGTCGGCCAACGCATCCAGTGCCCGGCCGATATCATGTTCCGTCACCACGCCGATGCAGGCGATGCGGAAGGTATTGGCCGCTGCCAAGCGACCGGGGAAGATGATGAAGCCGCGCTGCTTCATCCCGTCATACAGCTTCTTGAAGGAATAGTTCGGGTCCGGCGGGTCATGGAAGGTCGCGACGATGGGGGAGGCGACCTCGTCATCCAGCAATGTGCGGAAGCCCATCTGCCGCATGCCATCCACCAGGCGCCGCCAGCTTCGCCGGAAGCGTTCCTGTCGCGCGGGTAGCCCGCCCTCGTCCTGGTGCTCGCGCAGCGCCTCCGCCATGCCCAGCAGCAGATGCGTCGCCGGGGTGAAGCGGAACATGCCGGTGCGCTCCAGATGCTGGTTCTGGTCCCAGAGATCCAGCGTCAGGCTGTGGGCATTGCCCTTGGCCTCCTCAAGCGCCGCCTTCTTCGCGACGATGAAGGCCAGGCCCGGCGGCGCCTGGAGACCCTTGTTGGCCGAACACACCACCGCGTCATAGGCCAGCTTCTTCGCATCCAGTTCGAAGGCGCCGAAGCTCGCCACGGCATCGATCAGCAGGCCCTTGCCCATCCGCCGGCAGACCTCGGCGATCGCCTCGATCGGGTTGAAGATGCCGGTCGAGGTCTCGCAATGCACCACCATCACATGCGTGATGGCGGGGTCCGCCTTCAGCGCATCCTCGAATTGCTGGGCGGTGGGCGGTGTATAGGGGGCGGTGCGAAAGCTGGCATAGGGCGTGCGAATCTTGCGCGCGACCTCGATCAGCC
>NZ_JAUYTS010000092.1 GCF_030695085.1 Falsiroseomonas sp.
ACGCCGCCGTCCACGCCCTGTCGCGCGCGGGCACGGTGTACGATCTGGAGGATGAACCCTCCATCGCCGCCGCGGCCGCGAAGGTCGCCGGGGGACCGGCGCCCGCGCTGGTGTTTGTGGCCACCGGGGTGCTGCACCACGGGTTCGAGCCCGAGCGCAGCTGGCGCGCGCTGGACGCCGATCATCTGCTGCGGGACTACCGGATCAACGCCGTCGGCCCGGCGCTGGTGGCCAAACATTTTCTGCCGCTGCTGCCGCGGGATCGACGGGCCGTGTTCACGGCCCTGTCGGCGCGGGTCGGGTCGATCGGCGACAACCGGCTGGGCGGCTGGCACAGCTATCGGGCGTCCAAGGCGGCGCTGAACATGCTGTTGCGCAATCTGGCGGTTGAGGCCGGGCGGACGCATCCGCAGGCGGTGATCGCCGGGCTGCATCCGGGGACCGTCGACACGGGCCTGAGCGCGCCGTTCCAGAAGGGGGTGCAGCCGGAGAAGCTGTTCACGGCGGCGTATTCGGCCGAACGGCTGTTGGCGGTGCTGGATGGACTGACGCCGACGGACAGTGGCGGCGTCTTCGCCTGGGACGGGGCGCGGATTCAGGAGTGAGCGCTCAGCCGGGTGTGTCGTCCTCCGCCTCGGCGTCGCCGGCGGGATTGAGCAGTTCCTCGGCGGCGTCGTTGGTGCTGCGGCCCGGGGCCGGCCGGGCGACCGGCGCATCGACGGCAGCCTTGCCGGAGCCTCGCAGCCCCAGCGCCTGAAACGCCTCGTCGCCCTCGCGGCCGAAGATGCTGCGCAGGCGCAGGTCGGTCTGGGGGAAGGGCACCTCGATCCCGGCCTCGTCGAGGGCGTCGGCGATCAGCCAGGTGTAGGCGGCGTGCATGCCGGCGGGGCGTTTGACCGCCGCCTGGGTCGGCCAGACCAGCAGTTCGAAATCCAGCCCGCTTTCGCCGAAGCCGACCAGCCAGACCTGGCTCTTGCGGGTCTCGGTCTCGGGCAGGGTGAAGGGGCTGGCGCGGGCCGCGGCGAGGACGGCGTCGCGCACCCGGGACCGGTCG
>NZ_JAUYTS010000094.1 GCF_030695085.1 Falsiroseomonas sp.
ACACCCCACCCGCCAAGGGGCAGTGGCCCCTTGGAACCCGTGAATCATGAGCAGGAAAGGACAGGGCCCGACGGAACCGACGAGCATGCGGTGCAGCTGCGCCCCTCTCCTTTCCTGCTCAAAGTCCTGTGGTCCAGGAGGCCCCTGCCTTCTGGCGGGGGGGTGCAGGGGGGGCAGCGCCCCTCCTGCGGGCCACAGGCGCAACACGCCCATGTCCACTACAGGTTCCGCCGGGCTTCGGTCAGGGCGCGGTCCTTGGCGGGGTCGATCCACCAGGTTTCGAGGCCGAGGCCGTAGCGCGGGTTGCGTTCGGGGCGGCCGAATTTGTCCCAGAAGGCGATGCGGAAGCTGCGGGTGTGCCAGTTCGGGATCATGAAGTTGTTCCACAGCAGCACGCGGTCCAGCGCGCGGGTGCGGGCGATGAGTTGTTCGCGGTCCGGTGCGCTGATCACCAGCTCTACCAGCTCGTCGATCGCCGGGTCGCTGATGCCGGCGACGTTGCGGCTGCCGTTCTCCCGCGCCTTGGCGGAGGAGAAGAAGTCCCGCTGTTCGTTGCCGGGGGACAGCGACTGGCCGATGACGTCCACGGTCATGTCGAAGTCGAAGGCGTCGATGCGGGTCTGGTATTGCGCCGGGTCCACGGTGCGGACGCGGACGGCCATGCCGATGCGCTCCAGCGCCTGGACATAGGGCAGCGCGATGCGTTCGAAGGTGGCGCCTTGCAGCAGGATCTCGAATTCGAAGGGCTGGCCTTGCGGCCCGACCAGGCGGCGGTTCTGCACTCGCCAGCCGGCGGCCTGCAGCAGGCGGAGCGCGTTGCGGATGCCCTCGCGGTTGTTGCCGGAGCCGTCGGTGACGGGAAGCTTGTACTCGGTGGTGAAGACTTCCTCCGGCACGCGGCCGCGGAAGGGTTCCAGGATCGCGAGTTCGGCGCCCGTCGGCAGACCAGATGAAGCCAATTCGGAGTTGGAGAAGTAGCTTTGCGTGCGGGTGTAGCTGCCGAAGAACAGGTTGGCGTTCATCCACTCATAGTCGAACAGCTCGATCAGCGCGCGGCGCACGCGGGCGTCCTGGAACAGCGGCCGGCGCAGGTTCATGGCGAAGGCCTGCATGCCGGTGGGCAGTTCGTGGCGCACCTCATCCTGCTTCGCCAGGCCGCGGCGCATGGCGGGGAAGTCGTAGCCGGTGGCCCAGTCGCGCGCGCTGTTTTCCGTGCGGAAGTCGATCTGCCCGGCCTTGAAGGCTTCCAGCGCCACGGTGGTGTCGCGGAAGTATTCGTAGCGCTGCACGTCCCAGTTCTGCGTGCCCTTCTGGGTCGGGATGTCCGTCGCCCACCAATCCGGCACGCGGCGATAGACCAGGCTGCGCCCGGCATCGAAGCGCTCCAGCCGGTAGGCGCCGGACCCCAGCGGGGGGTCCAGCAGCGGGCGGGCGAAGTCGCGGCCTTCCCACCAATGGGCCGGCATCACCGGCATCTGGCCGAGGATCAGGCCGAGTTCGCGGTTCTCGTTGCTGCGGAAGCGGAAGGTCACGCGGCGTTCGGACTCGGCCACCACCTCCGTCACATCCCCCCAATAGGACCGGAAGAAGGGCCGGCCATGGGTGCGGAGTGCGTTGAAGGTGAAGACCACGTCGGCGGCGGTGACGGGGCGGCCATCATGCCAGCGGGCGGCCGGGTTCAGCTCGAAGCTGATCGCCATGCGGTCGGCCGGCAGGTCGATCCATTGCGCGAGATAGGGGTATTCGCTGCTCGCCTCGTCGTTGCTGTTGGCCAGCAGCGTGTCATAGATCAGGTTCAGCCCCACGGCGGGGGTGCCGCGCAGCACGTACTGGTTGAAGCTGTCGAAGGACCCGATCGCGGTCAGCGTGATCTCGCCGCCCTTCGGCGCATCGGGGTTCACCCAGGGGAAGTGGGTGAAGTCCACCGGCAGCGCGGGTTCGCCCAGCAGGGACAGCGCATGGGTGCGTATCGCCTGGCCGGGCGCGGCGGAACCGCCGGCGGGCGTTGCGGCATGCAGGGCGCTCGGCGCGAGGCCGAGGGCGGCGGAGAGGGTCAGCAAATCGCGTCGGCGCATGGCTGCTATGTTGGGGGTTCCGACCCGCCACCGCAACCGCGGCTCAGCGGGTTAGCAGGCCCGTCGCTTCCGGCAGCATGGCGGCATCGCCGAGGGCCAGCACGGTGCCGTCGCCATCCAGGCGCAGGGGCCGGCCGGCCCAGTCCGTGCAGGTGCCGCCGGCGCCCTGGATGACCGGCACCAGCGCGGCCCAGTCCCAGGGCTTCATGGTGGCATCCACCACCGCATCCACCAGGCCGAGCGCCAGCAGGCCATAGGCGTAGCAATCGCCGCCCCAGGTGGTGCGGCGCGCGGCGGCCTTCACGGCGGCGAAGCGCGGGGCGGATTTGGCGTCGAACATGTCCGGGGAGGTGCAGGACAATTCGGCCTCCGCCAGCCGGGCGCAGGGCCGGCAGCGCGGCGTGCCGCCGAAGCCGGAGCGGAAGGTGGTGGGCTGGCCGGTGATGCCGGTCCAGCGCTCCCCGGTGGTCGGCTGGTCGATGACGCCGAGCACGGGGATGCCCCGGTGCAGCAGCCCGATCAGCGTGCCGAACAGCGGGCGGCCGGTGACGAAGGCGCGCGTGCCGTCGATCGGGTCCAGCACCCAGACCCATTCGGCGTCCGGGTTGGTATCGCCATATTCCTCGCCGATCACGCCATGGTCGGGGTGGCGTTCGGCGAGCAGGGCGCGGATGGCGCGTTCCGCTGCCCGGTCGGCTTCGGTGACCGGGCTGGCATCGCCCTTCGCCTCCACCAGCAGGGCGGAGCGGAACAGCGGGCGGATGACAGCACCCGCTGCCTCCGCGGCGGCTTCCGCCGTCGCCAGGAAGTCAGCCGCGTCGCTCAGGGCAGCGGCGCCGGCTCGTTGGACAGGGACCGCAGGAAGGCGATCACGTCCGCGCGCTGATTGATGTTGGACATGCCGGCATAGGCCATGCGGGTGCCCGGGATGGCTGCGGAGGGGCGCAGCAGGAAGGCGTTCAGCGCCTCAAAATCCCAAGGTTCGGCGGCCTTCGCCCGCAGCGCGGCGGAGTAGTTGAAGCCCTCGATATGGGCATGCGGGCCGTTCACGATGTTCCACAGGTTCGGGCCGATGCCGTTGTTCCCACCCTCATTGAAGCTGTGGCAGGAGGCGCAGGCGCGCTGCGCGATCTGGCGGCCGGTGTCGGGGTTGGCGGCGGCCAGCAGCGGGCCGATCGGCTGCGGTGCGGCGGCGGCGG
>NZ_JAUYTS010000102.1 GCF_030695085.1 Falsiroseomonas sp.
GTAGCCGCCTACAACTTCGGCCGCCGACTGAAGACCCTGCGCGGACTCACGCCCTACGAGTTCATCTGCAAGCAGTGGACCGCAGAGCCACAGCGGTTCAACGCCAACCCGCTCCACCAAACGCCAGGACTAAACATCTAGCCGATGAACCCACGCGGGAGACAAGGCGAGGCGCCTTGCCCGTATCGGCGCGGCGCGGGTAGCGCTCGAAAGAGAGGCAGCCGAGGAGCCTGCAGAACGCGACCCCGAGGAATCCGGCCCATCCTCTGGGCCGCTCCACTGACGACCGCGGCATCGTCAATGCCCGCAAGGCGGCCCAGCTACGTGGCGAGCCGGTGGTGTCGGAGTACCGCATACTGCGTCCGGACGGAGAGATACGCTGGATCCTCGACCGCAGCTCCTTGATCTCCACGGCACCGGCTGACCCTCCGTCACGATCAGATCGGAGAGGGTCCGCATCGCGATGGTAGCAGAAACGAGGGCGCGCCCCTTATTCGGGCAGGCCGGCCTGGCGAAGCTGGTCGAAGAAGCGGACCCGCACGGCGGGCGGCAGCGTGGTGCGCAGCGCGAAGCCGCGCAGGCTGAACCCGGGATCCAGCTCCAGCAGGCGCTGCGCGGCCTCGTGGGCCTCGGACATACGGCTGGCCGCAACGAGGCTGGCGATCAGCGCCCGCCATGTCGCCTGGTGCCGGGGGTTGGAGGCGATGGAGGTGCGGCCCCATGCGATCGCCTGCTCCCAGTTCCCGGCCGTGTAGTGCGCCTGGGCCAGGATGTGCTCATGCAGGAAGGCGAAGGGATCGACGGGGGCGAGGCGCACGGCGCGCTCCGCCCAGGCGACCGCCTCCTTGCCCTCGTCCCGCCAGTTGCGGAGCGCGGCGCCGCCGCTCCAGGCCAGCGCGCAGCTCGGGCTGGCGGCGACCGCCTGGTCGAACAGGCGCTCCGCCAAGTCGAAGTCTCGCTCGATATGGCCGACCAGCAGGCCGCGCGCCGTCAGCGCCAGGCAGTCGTTGCGGTCGCGCTCCAGCGCGGCGGAGGTCGCGCGCGTCGCGGCGGCCTGGTCCGCCGCGATGTCGTCCGACCATCCCTGCGCCACCCAGAACACGTACCACCAGCCGAGATGGCCGTAGGCCAGCCCGTGCCCGGGATCGGCGGCGATCGCCTGTTCCAGCAGCGCGCGGCCGCGCTCCATCGCGGCGCGGTCGAGTTGCCGCATCTCGTCGAGCGCGCGCAGCACCAGCTCATAGGCGGTCAGGCTCGCGGGCGGCTTGCGCATCGCCCGCGCCAGCTCGCGCTGGCGCACCTCGGGGGCGATCGTGGTCACCACCCGCTCCGCGATCAGATCCTGCAGCGCGAAGAGGTCGTCCACATCGCCTTCGTAGCGGTCGCTGCGGATGATGGCGCCGGTGTCCGTCTCGCTCAGCTCCGTCGTGATGCGCAGACGCTTGCCCGCGCGCCGCACGCCGCCGTAGAGCACGTAGCGCACGCTGAGCGCGCGGCCGACATCGCGCGGGTCGACCGTTGTCTCCGCCACCGCCAGCGACGAGCCGCGCGAGACCACGACGATCCGCTCGAGCCCCGAGAGGACATGCACGATGCCCTCGATGATGCCGTCGGCGAAATAGGCCTCTTGCGGGTCGGCGACGCCCCTGCGGAAGGGCAGCACCGCGATGGAGGGGCGGTCGCCGGGCAGCCCGGCCGGGCCGTCCCCGGCGGCGTGACCGTCCGACCGCTCCGCCGCCACCTCGGCCTGCAGCAGGTAGCCGCGGCGGTACAGCGTCCTGAGCAGTCCGGCGCCGCCCTTGCCCATCGCCTTGCGCAACTCCACCACGCACTGCGTTATGCTGTCGTCTGTGACGAAGACGCCGGGCCAGGCCGCCTCCATGATCTCGTCGCGCGTCACCACCTGGCCGGCATTGCGCAGCAGCAAGCGCAGCAGCTCCAGTGTCTTCGGGCGCAGCAGCGTCTCGGTCCCGTCGGGTGCGAACAGCACGCCCAGCCCCTCGTCGAGGGTGCAGTGGCCGAAGCGGATCCGGTGCGCGCGCGCCTTGGTCTCCATTCCTGCCTACGCCCATCCCGCGGGTGTCCCTGGGCCTTCCAGCTAACCGGAACGGACACACTCTATCGCAACGCAGCGCTGGCGCCACCTCCTGCCCGTCGCGAAAGCGATCGCACAAAACATCTGCAACAGCGCTGATCATCCCGTATTCGGTGCCTGTCGCTGCACGTGCGCCTTGAGCAGCCAACCTAGGCTGCCCGCCGTTGGCGGGGCCCGCGAAGGAGTGCCGCAGGATGTGCGGCGTCACGTCGGCTGGCAGTCCGCCCGTCTTCGCGATGCGGGCGAACAGGGAGGGGGAAGCCGGTCATCGTCCCGTCGTCGCGCGAGGGCGGGAACACCAGCGCATCCAGGGCGCCCTGCCCTTGGGCCCGCAGCACGTCGCAGGCGGCGGCGGAGAGGGGGCGGAGGCTTTCGCCCGCATTGGTATCCGGCGGGCGGGCGTTGCGCCTGGCGATGCCGACCCTCTCCCACCGCAGCGTAAGCGCCTGGCCGCTGCGCCAGCCGGTGAGCGCCAGGAAGCAAGCCGCTGCGATGGCGGCAGGCCACATCGTCACCTTGCCGGGCTTTCTGTCCTTCCGTGACGGCGGCTTCGGTCGCAGCCGCTGACTGGCGCTTCACGCCCCTTCTTGGCTTCGTTCAAGATGACCGTCTCCGAGATTGCCCCGCGCGCCCCGCGCCCCGAGGAGACGTTCGGACGCCGGCGCTGGCTGCCGTCCCCCGCCTAAGGGGCCGGTTTCGTGAATCTTTCGTCTTCGCTTCCTGATCGGCCTGCGTGCTCGTGCGACTGACTAGGCGACAGTTTGTGAGCGAGGTCGGTATGCACAGGATCTGGAACAAGGTGCTGGCGGTGGCCGCATTCTGTGCGGCCGGGGGAGAGCAGGCCTGGACCTCCCCGCTCACGCTGGAAACACGGTCCCAGCTGATCAACTTGCCAGCGCCGGACGGGTTAGCCACCGCGGCCCTGCCCCGTGCCGACGTGCTGTGGGAGGGCGCCGAGGTAGAGGGCGATGCCCGCAGCCTTCTCGCGGATGCCATTCCCGGAGCGGTCGTGCAGTCCCTCGTGGCGTACCCCTACGAGCCTGGCCCTGGCGTCAGCGGCTATGTCACCTGTGGCGCCATTCGGCGCGCCAATGAGGTTGCCGGCTTCGCCGTCTTTCACGTGGCCACCGAGGAGACGGTCGGATTCGTCCGCGCCGGTGGGCCGATCGTAGAGGGATCGAGGGCGCATGCTGCGTCGTCGAGCGAGCTTGTCTGGGAGCTCTGCCGCCGCGCCGGCCTGGCAGGGACGACGACAGCGGTCTCGTTCACCTGCACCGAGCCCCGCGCTCGCTGAACGCACCGGACCTTCGAAAGGCGGGGGCCTTGGGTCGGTGGTTGGTCCGCTCCCCGCCCAACACGGACTCAAATCGTTGTCTGCCGCGCTCAGGCGCACATGCCCCCACGCCATGACTGGATTGAAGCGCGCCGATGTCAATCACTCCCCCTCCACGCGAGAAACTGCGCTTCGTCATTGGCTGCCGCTGTGCCTGTTGGCCGGGCTGCTGCTGGGCCACGCCGCGCCCGCATCGGCCACGCGCGAACAGCCGCCTGAGCCTTTCTGCGAGATCGAAATGCTTCGCGCCGGCGACGCCAAAGGTATCCCGGTCGTGCCGCCGGGCGCGCCCGATCGGCAGATATCGCTCGTTCTCGCCCTGCACGATGCCCTTGAGCCGGATGGCCAAGCCGGCCTTTCTACTGATCAGTTGCTTGGCGCCGCTGTCGCTGTGCTGGAAATTCAGGCCTTCAAGACTGATTCCCTCAATGCCCTGTTCGATGCGCTGGCCCTCCATCCGCGGGCGGCGGGCCAGCCGATAGGTTTGGCGCGGGCGCCCGGATGGCGGCGGAATGGTCCGGGCCTGCTGGGCGGTCGGCTGTGAGGTGCTGTCTTGCGGATCCGCGAGGATCGACCCGGCACACGCGGCAAATCCCGGCGCTAGCCGTGCGGCACGACGCCATGGGCGCGCGCCATGCAGCTTGATGCGACGGGAGCGCTGCCGCGCCGCGATTCTCCTTTTCTGGTCCTCGGGTGCTGCACACTGGCGGCGGTGGCCTATGCCGGGACGGTCGGCGCGATCTGGCCGGGACTGGACATGCTGCTGCCTTTACTGGCCGTGTTCCTGGCGTCGGCCGTCGCATCGATCGCGGGCTTCGCCTTCGCGCCAATCTGCGCCGTGATGCTGGTGCATCTGGTCGATGAACCAATGCGGATCGTATCGATCATTCTGGTCGCCAGCATCGCCATGCAAGGCTATTCGGTGCTCCACCTGTGGCGGGACCTGGACTGGCGGGGCGGGGTGCCATTCCTGCTAGGCGGCCTGGCAACGCTGCCCTTGGGGCTGCTGCTGCTGCTGCAGATCAGCGGTCGTGGCCACATTCTCCTTTTAGGTACGCTGCTGATGGTTTTTGCCGCCTGGATGCTTTGGCGGCCACCGTCAGCGCCGCAGGACGCGGGGCCGCGCTGGGCGCAGGTGCTGGTCGGAGCCGCAGGCGGAGTCACGGGCGGGCTTCTGGCGTTTCCGGCGGCTCCAGTGGTGGTTTGGTGCGGCGTGCGCGGCCTTGGTCGGGGCGCGGCGCGCGGACTGACGCAGCCGTACATCCTGATGATGCAGGTCGCGGCACTGCTGCTGTTGCAGGTGATGGACCCGGGGCGTGGGGCGTTGTCCAGCGCCGACCCAGAGCTTCTGCTCACAGTGGCACCGGCGCTGTTCGGGACCGTGTGTGGGCTGGCTTTGTTTGACCGGCTTTCGGACCAGCAGTTCGGGCGAACACTTAGTGGAATGCTGCTGGTGGCGGGGGGTACGATGGTACTGTGACGGGTGCTTCGCATCCGGACAATCGCGCTGCAGATGCAGCCGACTGTTTGGTAAAAGGAAGAATCCTTGGCCACAAACACTGCTGCTGCCATGCTGAAGCGTTCGTCGCGATGGTGGAGACACATCGATGGCCGTCGTAGGAAGGGCCACACCGCATAAGCGCGTCCCTGGCCAAGGCCTGGCCCGAATCAGCGCGAAGAGTTGCTCCGGATATGGGGCCACGTCGATGACGACGGCCGCAAGATGCTGCTGTTCTTTGCACGCCAATTAGCCCGTGAGCAGGGTCTGGTGCTGGCCGATACGCCGCTGATGGTCACCAATCGCGTGTTCTGACCTCGCTCACGGCACTCGCCGCTTCACCACCCCCACCGACAGCGTCGCCGCCGCCAGATCGAACGTCGCCGCGGAGATGTTCCGCGCCATCACCCGCACCGTGTTGTTCGACCACACCGCGGCATCCAGCTCGATGTACCGCGTCGACGACACCAGCGACGCCTGCGCGAGATCTCCCGCTCGCGCCCCGTTCACCGTGACGTCGAGCAGCGAGGTCGCCCCTGGCGCCAGGCTCGGCAGGTCCCAGGACACCTCCGCGGCAAACTCCCGGCGCCCTGAGCCGAACAGCGCCCCCGTCAGCAGCGGCGTTCCATTCAGCACCGCGGGCGCCGCCTCCGGCAGCCCGTAGAGCCGCAGCGCCTGCAGGTCGATTGGCCCATCGAACCCAATCACGCCCACCTGCGCATAGGCCACGGACGCACCCACGCGGATGGTCTGCCGGCGACTGAGGTTGGCATCGTCCATCGCCGCGCCGGCATTCCACCCCTTGGCCGGCCCGTTCCACTGCATGGTGGTGATCGACGCCAGGACGTCACCCGCGATGTCCTCCCGCACATTACCGGCGCCATCAAACACCCGCACGAACAGCCGCCCGCCCGAAGCGCCGCTCGTCAGCCAATGCGCCAGGGCGAACTCCTTGGCCTGGGAGGTATCCAGCATCCAGCCCAGCCCGCGGTTTGCGGCCAGCGTCACCGCGCGGTCGGTTGGCGTCACATCCGCCAGCCCGTTGAAGCAGAAATCTGCCATGAAGGTCGCGGTGGTGGTGGAGGTCGCGATGGTGATCAGCCCCTCGACACCCACCTCCGTCGCCGACTGCCGGAACGCCGGCCGCACGCGTGTTCGGGACTCCGGCCAGGAAGCGCTGGAAGCGCGACGCCGGCGCACGGTGCCGATTGATCACCGCATTGCCGCAGCGGTTCGCCGTGGCCGTGTAGTCTATGCTGACCAGGTAGGTGTTGGTCCAGGCGATGTCGTACTCGCAATCCTGCGCCCCGGCGGTGTGCCGCGCCGCCATCGGCGAGCAGGCTTCCATGCGCATGTTGCGTGCGATGATGGCGGAGCCCGAGGTCTGGTTTAGGAAGGGGATGGCGATGTTGCTGCCGGCCTGGCGCAGCTCAAAGTTCGGCGCGTCAAAGACGTGGCGGTTGTGGTTGGTATAGGTGCCGACTTCATTGCCAAACCGCACGCCAAACCGGTCCTGCGCGGCATTCACCCCCAGTCGCCTGAGGCCGTAGTAGCGGATCGAGGTGCTCCAGGCCGTGGCCGTCGCGCATCAGATGTCGAGGCCGATGCGGTTGTTGACGATCCGCCCCGGCGTGAAGGTACTGTCCAAGCCGCGGCTATCGCCCAGCGCTCGCGTACCGACTGTTAAGCCTTTCCCGGCGGCGCAAGGAAACTGGTCCAGGAAGCAACGATATGCGCACAATCCTCTGCCGGCGCCTTGGCGTCGAACTGCCCATTGTCCAGGCGCCAATCGGCGGAGCCGCGGGCCCCATTCTTGCCGCCGCGGTCAGCAACGCTGGCGGCCTTGGTATGTTGGCGCCCTGGAGCGCGGATATCGCGACTCTTCGCCAACAAATTCATCAGACCCGCGCCCTCACCGATCGGCCGTTCGGGGTCAACCTGGTCCTCGCGTTCCAACAGGAAGAACGCCTCGAGGTCTGCTTGGAAGAGGGGGTGACCATCTTGTCTTTCTTCTGGGGTGATCCGGCTACCTCCGCGGCGCGCGCGCGCGCCGGTGGCGCGACCACGATTTTCCACACCGTCGCAAGTGGCGAGGAGGCGCGAAGAGCAGTGGGTTGTGGGGTCGACGTTGTCGTGGCGCAGGGCTGGGAGGCAGGCGGACATGTCCGGGGCTCCGTCGCAACGCTGCCGCTGGTTTCCGCGGTGGTGGATGCTGTTGGTCCGGCGACGCCTGTGGTGGCGGCCGGTGGCATCGCGGATGGGCGTGGGCTGGCCGCAGTTCTTTGCCTCGGCGCGGCCGGCGCCTGGATTGGCACGCGCTTCCTCGCCAGCACGGAGGCGATCGTGCATCCGCGCTACCGAGATCTGATCCTCGGGGCGCGGGAAACCGATACGGTGCATACTCACGTCTTCAACATCGGCTGGCCGGACGCGCCGCACCGGGTGCTGCGCAACTCGACGGTTGAGGCATGGGAGGCGGCCGGCAGCCCTCCGCCCGGCCGGCGTCCTAGGGAGGGGGAGGTCGTCGCCACCTCGGTCTCGCGAGGACCGATCCAACGCTATCGTTCCTACACACCCACGCCCGACGCGGAAGGTGATATTGACGCGCTATCGCTTTGGGCGGGGCAAGGAGTGGGCTTGGTGTCCCACGTC
Source organism: Falsiroseomonas sp. (assembly GCF_030695085.1). GTDB lineage: Bacteria > Pseudomonadota > Alphaproteobacteria > Acetobacterales > Acetobacteraceae > Falsiroseomonas. Next base: position 7,579 of record NZ_JAUYTS010000102.1, read on the forward strand.
CAGCCTGCGGGTGACATCGTACGGGACATTGCGGAGGATGCGCGCGCTACTCTGCGCAGGCTGCAGGCTCTGGTCTGACCGCCTCATTTGTTGCGCCTGCATGCATGAACTGAAGCGAAAGCGCTCGTTCTAATGTCTGGCGCGATTACGCCATACCGCAAGCCATCGCAGCACGTTATGCATTCGAAGCGGCATCGTCGGGATAGGGGTGCAAATAGCGCGCCGACGAGGGATCATGTGCGTCGCGGCGGGACGACGTCGCGGAATTCGGCGCGGCTTTTCCAACTGGGCTCGGCTGCCGGGCGATCGGCACGGGGGAGGTGGGGCGACGGCTCCTCCATCCGCATACGCGGGATGTAGCGCGGGCAGTTTGGGAAGATCTGGGTGGGTCGGACGCGGATCAGGAGTTGGGCGCCGACAAACTCGGCCAGCAGCGTGTCGTCGCGCGTGACCTCAGCGATGCCATTTACCCTCAGCCGCTGCCGCCGCTCTTCCGGCGCGCCGATCGCGATGAAGAGCAGCCCGACATGGGGGTTCGCCACATGTTGCCGAGCGACTTGAACATGCCGTTGCCGTCATAGTCCGGGAACACCAGGAGGTCGGGCGAGACGACCCGCACAAAGCCCGGCTCGCCGCCCTTGAAGGAGCAGTCCGGGCGCCCTTCGGCGTCGGCGGTGGCCATGAAAAAGAAGGGACGACGGGCGATGTAGGCGGCGTCGTCCTCGTTGAAGGCGTCGCGCGCCAGCGTGTCGCGCAGTGCATCCGCAAGGGCACGGCTGCCGAACTCGTCCTGCAGCATGCGGTTGCCATCGTGATACATCGCGGCCATCGCGCTAGCCTCCCTCTGCGTGCCGTGTCCTTGGCCTTGGCGGCCCGGTCGGGCGCCCATCGGCTAGCAGGGACGAGTTGCTGGCCATGCGTCAATTCAACATCGAGGGGTTTGCCTGAGCCGATAACGCTCTGGGATCAAGGGAGCCGCTGCCGAACGCGTCCTTGGTGCCGCTCATATTTTCCGTCGCCCGCCCAGCATGTGACACTGTAGCGTGGATCCAGTGCGATCTGGCTTCCGTCGGAATACGCAATCGTGGAAGTAGCGCCGCGCATGCGTCCAGCACGCCGCCTCGACCACGCGGCCGCTTTCGTAGAGCGCGTTGAACCCGGAGTAGGCATCGGCTTGCAGGATGCCCTGGAAGTCGCGCAGGCGCCGCTGCGGGTGTTCGCCCTTCCGGTCCGGGGTGAACTCGTAGAACACAGCGGGCGGGTCGCGCCCGCCGAACGGCCGATCGTCGCGGAGATAGGCCCAAACCCTTGCCGTCTGCGTCTTGCCGCGGCCCGGTGCCAGCATCGGCATCGGCGTGTCGTCGGCATGGATCCTGGGCCCGGCCAGCGCATGGCGGCCGATGAACGCCGCCATCGGCTCGGCCAGTGCGGCCGACCTGCCAACCCAGCCCGCCAACAGCCCCCTGGGCAGGTCCAGCCCGTCACGGGCGTAGATCTCCGCCTGGCGGTAGAGGGGCAGGTGGTCGCAGTATTTCGAGACCAACACATGGGCCAGCAGACCCGGGCCGGGCCTGCCACGCTCGATCGGCAGGGCTGGCATCGGCGCCTGCGTCATCGCCTCGCAGGTCCGGCAGGAGAACGCAGGCCGGACATGGCGCACCACCTCGAAGCGGCCGGGGCGGTATTCCAGGATTTCTGTCACGTCCTCGCCCACCTTGCGCAGCACCCCGCCGCAGGACCGGCAGGCGCAGCCGCCAGTGGGCAGGTGCTCGACATCTCGCCGCGGCAGGTTCTCCGGCAGCGGGCGGCGGCCGCGGCGTCGGGCCTTCTCCTCCGGCGCTGGACCGCTGGCGATTTCATCCTCGGTGTCACCGGCGCCACCCGCGGCGGCGATGTCGGCGAGCACCTCGTCGAGCCGCAGCTCCAGCTGCGCGACCTCACCGGCCAGGCGCTCCGACGATCGCCCGAATCGCTCATGCCGCAGTCGTGCAATCTGCACCCGCAGCTGCTCCGCCTCGAGCGTCTTGGCCTGCAGTCCAAGTTCCGCGATGCGACGGGCCGCGCGCTCCTCGGCCAGCTCACCGCGCAGCGCCGCGATCATCGCCGCCAGGGCGGCGGGATCCTCAGGCGGCGCGCTGTTCGGGTGCGGCGTCACGCCGGAATCGTCCCAAACGCAGCCGCGTCGGGGCAAGGTGAAACTGCTCTGCGATACCCACCACAAGGCAGTCAGCAGAGGACGCTTACGGGAAACCGACTGGAGCGGGCGAAGGGATTCGAACCCTCGACCCCAACCTTGGCAAGGTTGTGCTCTACCCCTGAGCTACGCCCGCGCTCCGGCGACGGGTGGTTCCTACCATGCCGGGCCGGGATTGCAAGGCGCCCTTCGACGACTTCTTTCAGGCCAGTGACAGGGTGCGATCACCGTCGGTCTGCTTCCGCCGGCAGGCCGTGAACGGCCTGCCCAGGTCGTGTCCCGGGTGGTGGTGTAGGAGGACCGAAGCCCGGGGCGCGTAGCGAAGCCCCTGGCTGAGCGAAGCGGAGCGCCCTGGGCGGCCACCGCGGTGATCTTCGGTAGGGTTGGGTTGCTGAGACCAACAACCCCTG
>NZ_JAUYTS010000122.1 GCF_030695085.1 Falsiroseomonas sp.
ATGCGCCGCGCGGCCGGGGCGGCGGCGGGCACCGGCGGCGGCGGCACCCAGTCGAGCAACGGAATAGGGCCCCGCTGCGGCGCCTGGGCGGCTGCCGCGCCGGGCGCGAAGGACGCGCCGGGGGTGAAGCTGGGGGCGGCCGGCGTGCGTTCCCGGAAGGCGTCGAAATCCGTCACGGTGGAGCCGAGCAGGTCACGGCCCGGCCCGGAATCGTTCCAGTGCTGCGCCTGGGCAGGCCGGTCCAGGGCCAGGGCCAGGGCGGCGGGCAGGATCAGAAGGGCAAAGCGACGCATCGGGCGGAATCCCAGTTGGGCTCGGTGGGTATGGCTCGGTGGCCGGGCGACGCGGGGGCGCCTGCCAAACGGAAGATGGACGTCGCTGCCGCGCCGCACAAGCGATGAAACCTAACCGTATGTGGCCCAGGCTAAAGCAGGCAGAGCGCCTCCAGCTCCCGCCGCAGGGCCGGCGGCAGGTCTGCCAGCCCGCTGGCGGCGGCACGGCCGCGCGGCGCATCCGGCGGCGCGGCGGCCGCTTCCAGGTAGCGCCAGCCCTGGAAGGGCTTCTGCGGCCGCGGCTCCAGCAGCACCAGCTCCGGGTCCAGCACCAGGCCGGCGCAGAGGCTGCCATCGTCCCAGCGCTCCTCCCGCACCTCCAGGATGCGCTGGCGCACCCGGATGGCGCCGGACAGGACCCAGTAGAGCGACCCGCCCTCCACCAGTTCCGCCGCGCGTTTCGGCATCATTCGCGTCTGGTGGCGCAGCGGCGGGTCCAGTGCGGCGCGGCGCGTCTGGCCGGCCGCCAGCTCCGCCACTTCCTTCGGTCCGACGCAGAGTTTCAGCAGGTGGAGCATGCGGCGATCCATGTGGCCGATCGCCGGGTCCGCGCAAGGCCTGCCGTGGCCGGTGGCCGCTAAAGCTTGCCCCGTCGCGCAATCCCGGGTTAATCGGAAGCAACGAAATTTTCCAAGGGAGATGATTCATGCTTCGCCGCAACCTTCTGGGCGCGACCATCCTCGGCGCCACCGCGCCCGCACTCTTCGCTCCGGCCATCGCGCAGCCGCGCAACGCATCCTGGCCGCGCGCCCTGAACATGGGCACCGCCGCACCGGGCGGCACCTATGCGCTGTATGGGCCGGCCTGGGGTCAGATCGCGCAGGAAGCCACCGGCGTGCAGATCTCCTACCGCACCACGCAGGGCCCGAACCAGAACATCATCCTCGTGAACCGCAAGGAGATCGAGCTGGGCATGGCCACCATGGGCGTGGCGCTGCAGGCCTGGAACGGCGTCGGCGCCTGGACCCAGGGCAATCGCTTCCGCGACATCCGCGCCCTGTTCCCGATGTATGACACGCCGTTCCACGGCATCGCGCTGAAGCGCACCGGCATCACCAAGCACGCCGACCTGAACGGCAAGAGCGTCGGTGTCGGCCCGCGCGGCGGCACGCCCGGCACCTACTACCCGCAGATCCTGACGGAGCTGGGCATCACCCCGTCGGCCGTCCGCTACGGCTCCGCCTCCGACCTGGTGGGGCAGATCCAGGACGGGCTGCTGGACGCCTTCCTGTTCGCCTCCGGCGTGCCGGTGCCGGCCTTCTCCGAGATCGAGGTGCAGGCCGAGGTGAACTTCCTGGACTTCACGCAGGACGAGATCGCCAAGCTGACCGCGAAGTATCCGGAACTGGCCGCCGGCTCGCTGCCGATGGGCACCTATCGCACGCAGCAGAAGCCGCTCGGCATCGTCGGCATGTACAACTTCGCCATCGTCCACAAGTCGATCCCGGACGACCTGGCCTATGAGATCACCAAGTCGGTGCTTTCGCAGAACGACAGGCTGAAGGCCGCGATCGCGGCGGCGTCCGAGACGCTGGCGGCGAACTGGACCAAGAACACCTTCCTGCCCTTCCACCCCGGCGCGGCCCGCTACCTGCGCGAGGTGGGCCAGCAGGTGCCGGACAACCTCGTCCTGGCCTGAGGCGACGAAGGCGGGCGGAACCGGGCGCCAGGGGTTGCGCTGACGGTTCCGTGATCGCGCCACGAAGCTTGCCGGCGCGTCGTTCACGCGCTGGCAAGATGGTGCGGGCACTCTGCGGGCTCAGTCGTCTCGTGGAGCCTGCACTATGCGTTTTCTCCTCGACCTTTCAGTCGGCCGCAAATTGGCCGCCTCCGCCGCGCTTACCCTGCTGCTGCTGTCGGGACTTGTCGTGCTGGTCTGGCAGGAGACCTCGGGCATCACCACCGCGCAGGTGAATTCCGCCCGCATTCAGGGCGCCATGGACCGGATGGACCAGAATGCCGACCGGCTGCGCGAGGTCGCGGTGCTGGAACGCGACCTGCTGCTGACCCATGACGAGGCGGGCCAGGCCCCGGCCTGGGCGGCGGTGGAGAATGCGATCCGCGCCAGCGTGACCGGCGCGCAGGATGCGGCGCGGTCCGCCGGGTCGTCCCGCGTGGCGGAGGCCGCCACGGCATTGACCCAGGCGGCGGAGGGCTACCGCGCCGCGCTGGAAGTGGTGGCGCAGCTTCGCCTGCAGATGATCCTGGCGCGCGACAAGGAATTGTTCCCGCTTTCCTCCGAATACGATTCGCTGTTCGAGGCGGTCTCCGCCAGCTTCGGCTTCGACCTGCCGGCGGACCAGCAGGATGATGCGCGGCACCGGCTGCTGACGGTGCATGGCGCGGTGAATGATGTGCGGATCGGCGTGCAGCGGCTGCTGGCAACAAGTGACGAGGCGCAGCTGCGGCGCGTGCGGCGCGGCATTGCCCAGGCCCGGGTGCACAGCCGCGGCCTGACGGCGATCGAGGCACCGGCCCGGCTGCAGGAGGATGCGAACCGCCTGGCGGAGCGCGCGCAGGGTATTGGCGTGGCGGCCGCCAAGATCCTCGATGCCGGCGAGGCTATCGAAAAGGCACGGCGCGAAGGCGTGGCGGCGGCGCGGACCAGGCTGGATGACGCCATCCAGGCCCTGGTCACGGCCGGCGGCGAAGTGGCGACCGAGCAGCGTGCCCTCGTGATGCAGCGCGCCGAGACGGTGCGCGATGCCGTGATCTGGGCCGGTGGTGCGATCGGCCTGGTGCTGCTGCTGTCCTCCTTCGGCATGGCGCGCGGCATTGGCGCACCGATGCGCCGCCTGTCCGCCGTGATGGCGCGCATCGCCGGCGGCGAGGCCGCGGTGGCGGTGCCGGATCGCGGCCGCCGCGACGAGATCGGCCAGATGGCGGAGGCGCTGGAAGGCCTGCGCGCCACCGTCAACCGCGCCTTCGCCCAGGGGCAGATGATCGAACAGCTTCCGGCGGCGGTGATGAGCGCCGACCCGAATGACAATTTCCGCATGACCTACATGAACGCGGAATCGAACCGCCTGATGGAATCGCTGCGCCGGGTGCTGCCGGTGGCGCCGGACGCGATGCTCGGCCAGAGCATGGATGTGTTCCACAGGAACCCCGAGGCGCAGCGCGCCGTGCTGTCGGACCCGTCCCGCCTGCCGCACACCGCCCGCATCAACCTGGGCAATGAGGTGCTGGAACTGCGCGTCTCCGCCATCCGCGACGCCGGTGGCAACTACAGCGCGGCGATGCTGACCTGGAACCTGGTGACGGAACAGGTTCGCCTGGCCGATACCTTCGAGACGGAAGTGGGCGCGGTGGTGGCCGCGGTCGCGGAATCCGCGGCGCGGCTGCAGCAATCCGCCATCTCGCTCTCCGGCACCGCCGCGACATCCGGGGAGGAAGCGGCGGCGGTGGCGGCCGCTGGCGGCCAGGCGCAGGGCGATGTGCAGGCGGTGGCGGCGGCGGCGGAGGAAATGGCCAGCTCGGTCAGCGAAATCTCCCGCCAGGTGGGGGAGGCAGCCCAGGTCGCCAGCCGCGCCGTGGTGGAAACCCGCGCGACCGACGCCACCGTGCAGGGCCTGTCCGAGGCCGCGGCGCGCATCGGCGACGTGGTGCGCCTGATCGGCGACATCGCCGGCCAGACCAACCTCCTCGCCCTGAACGCGACGATCGAGGCGGCCCGCGCGGGGGAGGCCGGCAAGGGCTTCGCGGTGGTGGCGAGCGAGGTGAAATCCCTCGCCGGGCAGACCGCCAAGGCGACGGAGGAGATCGCGGCGCAGATCGGCCAGATGCAGCAGGCCACCAGCCAGGCCGTCGCCGCCATCCGCGGCATCGGCGCCACGGTGGAGCGCACCAGCGAAATCGCCACCGCGATCGCCGCGGCGGTGGAGGAACAGGGCGCCGCGACCCAGGAAATCGCCCGCAGCGCCAGCCAGGTGGCGGATGCGACGCAGACCGTGGCGCAGCGGATCGAAGGAGTGCGCGGCGCGGCCGAGGCCACCGGCACGGCGGCCAGCGCCATGCGCGACGACAGCGGCGCACTGGCCAGCCAGGCCACGCAACTGCGCCAGAAGACGGACAGCTTCCTGCGCGCCGTGCGGTCCATGTAGCGCCCGCCCCGCGCGAAACTTGCCGATGCCGGGGGGGAACGCCTAAGCCCACCCCGGAAAAGGCAGGAGCGGCAGCATGGGCTACAGGATGGCCGTGGTCGGCGCCACCGGGGCGGTGGGGCGGGAGATCCTCAAGACCCTGGCGGAGCGCGCCTTTCCGGTGGACCGCATGGTGGCGCTCGGCTCCGGCCGGTCCGCCGGGCAGCAGGTTTCCTTCGGCGACGACCAGGTGCTGACGGTGCAGTCGCTGGACAGCTTCGACTTCAAGGGCACCGACCTGGCGCTGTTTTCCCCCGGCGCCGCGATCAGCGCGGTGCATGCGCCGCGCGCGGCGGCCGCCGGCTGCGTGGTGATCGACACGACCGGCCAGTTCCGCATGGACCCCGACGTGCCGCTGGTGGTGCCGGAGGTGAACCCCCAGGCGCTGTCCCGCTTCAAGAAGCGCCGCATCATCGCCAACCCGAACGGCTCCACCATCCAGATGGTGGTGGCGCTGAAGCCAATGCACGATCTGGCGCGGGTGAAGCGGGTGGTGGTCTCCACCTACCAGGCCGTCTCCGATGCGGGGCGGGAGGCGATGGACGAGCTGTGGTCGCAGACCCGCGGCGTCTATGTGAACGAAACCCCGCCATCGGAGCAGTTCACCAAGCAGATCGCCTTCAACTGCATCCCGCATATCGACAATTTCCTCGGCGACGGTTCGACGCGGGAGGAGAAGAAGATGGCGGAGGAAACCCGGAAGATCCTCGGCCCGGACATCGCCGTGATGGCCACCTGCGTCCGCGTGCCGGTCTTCATCGGCCATGCCGAGGCGGTGCATGTGGAATTCGAGGAGCCGATCACCGAACAACAGGCCTGGGAGGCGCTGCGCGAGGCGCCGGGGATCATCGTGCTCGATCGCCGCGAGGATGGCGGCTATGCGACGCCGGCCGAGATCGCCGGCGAGGATTCCGTCTATATCAGCCGCCTGCGCCGCGACCTGACGGTGCCGAACGGCCTGGCCTTCTGGTGCGTCTGCGACAATCTGCGCAAGGGCGCGGCGCTGAACGCGGTGCAGATCGCGGAGGAACTGGTGGCGCAGGGGTTGCTGGGGGCGTAGCAGCGCCTGTTCGACGCGCGGTCCCCGGCGCTTTTCCTGCGGGCGAATCAGATCGACTGAGCGCGTCGGCCTCCGTGGCAACGATGACTTCAGAACAACACCCGCAGGATCGTCGCCAGCGCCGCGCCGGCCGTCAGCAGCTTGTGCAGCACATCCAGCAGCAAGCGCGCCCATCCCGGGCGGGCGCCGCCGCAGGGGGCGCGCTTGTCGGCAGGACGCCGGCGGGCGAAGCGGGGCAGGCGGCTTGGCGGGTCGGTGGGGCGCATGGGGGAGAGGATATCATTCCTAATGCTCCTCCCTATTCACGATTTGTTCTCCTATTTCCGCCAGCCTAAGTTGACGCTATGGCGCGGTGCACCATAAAACCCTGTCAACACTATGCGCGCGCCCGAGGGCTGGCGCGCCATGAGGAGCGGGTACCGCATGTCATCCACTCAGGACGCCAACGACGCGACCATGCTGGGTCGCCGGACCGATGGCACGCAGGTGCGCCGGCCGCTGTCGCCGCATCTGCAGGTCTACGACATGATGCAGATGACCAGCGCGCTTTCCATCACCCACCGCGCCACCGGCATCGCCTGGAGCTTCGGTGCGGCGCTGATGGTGTGGTGGCTGGTGGCCGCCGCCTCCGGCCCCGCGGCCTTTGGCTGGGTGCAGTGGTTCCTCGGCTCCTTCATCGGCATCCTGGTGCTGATGGGCGTCACCGCCGCCGCCTGGTTCCACACCCTGGCCGGGGTGCGCCACCTGTTCTGGGATGCGGGCTATGGCTACGACATCCAGACCACCTACAAATCCGGCCGCGCCGTGCTGATCGGCACCGCGGTGCTGACGGCGCTGACCTGGCTCGCGCTGCTGATCTCCTGGTGAGGAGTGAGACCATGGAATCCCCCCGTCAGACCACGCTCCGTACCCCGCTCGGCCGCGTTCGCGGCTCCGGCTCCGCCAAATCCGGCACGCATCACTGGTGGATGCAGCGCGTCACCTCGCTGGCGCTGCTGCCGCTGACCATCTGGTTCATCGTCTCCCTCGCCACCTCCGCCGGCATGACGCATCTGGAAGCGGCGGCCTGGATCGGCCATCCGGTGAATGCGGTGCTGCTGCTGGCGCTGATCGGCCTGACCTTCCACCACACCGCTTCGGGGCTGCAGGTGGTGCTGGAAGACTATGCCAAGCCGGAATGGGTGAAGATCACCTCGATCCTGGCCGTGAAGGCGATTTGTGCATTGTTGGCGCTGGCGGCCGCCCTGGCCGTTTTGCGCCTTGCGGTCTGAGGTATCAGACCAAACTCGGGACCAACCGGCGGTGGCCATTTCGCCCCCGCCACACGGATGGACGGCAGACAGATGAACGCCATCTCCAAGCCCGCAATTGGCGGCGGAGCCTATCGGATCGTCGACCACACCTATGACGTGGTCGTGGTCGGCGCGGGCGGTGCGGGGCTGCGCGCCACCTTCGGCATGGGGGCCTCCGGCCTCAAGACCGCCTGCATCACCAAGGTCTTCCCGACCCGCAGCCACACCGTCGCCGCCCAGGGCGGCGTTGGCGCCGCGCTCGGCAATATGGGTGAGGATGACTGGCGCTGGCACATGTACGACACCGTGAAGGGGTCGGACTGGCTGGGCGACCAGGACGCCATCGAATACATGTGCCGCGAGGCGATCCCCGCGATCATCGAGCTTGAACACTACGGCGTCCCGTTCTCCCGCACCGAGGACGGTAAGATCTACCAGCGCCCCTTCGGCGGGCACATGCAGGATTACGGCAAGACCCCGGCGATGCGCGCCTGCGCCGCCGCGGACCGCACCGGCCACGCCATCCTGCACACGCTGTACCAGCAGGCGCTGAAGGCCAATTGCGAGTTCTTCGTCGAGTACATCGCGCTCGACCTCATCATGGATGATGAGGGCGTCTGCCGCGGCGTCACCGCCTGGAACCTGGAAGACGGCAGCCTGCACCGCTTCCGCGCGCAGCAGGTGGTCATGGCGACCGGCGGCTATGGCCGCGCCTATTTCTCCTGCACCTCCGCCCATACCTGCACCGGCGATGGCGGCGGCATGATCCTGCGCGCCGGCCTGCCGCTGCAGGACAATGAATTCGTGCAGTTCCACCCGACCGGCATCTACGGCTCGGGCTGCCTGGTGACCGAGGGTGCGCGCGGCGAGGGTGGCTATCTGACGAATTCGGAGGGTGAGCGCTTCATGGAGCGCTATGCGCCGACGGCGAAGGACCTGGCGTCGCGCGACGTCGTCTCCCGCGCCATGTCGGTGGAAATTCGCGAGGGTCGCGGCGTCGGCCCGATGAAGGACCACATCCACCTGCACCTGGAACACCTGGGCGCGGACCTGCTGCACGAGCGCCTGCCGGGCATCTCCGAGACCGCCAAGATCTTCGCGGGCGTGGATGTGACGAAGGAGCCGATTCCGATGCTGCCGACCGTCCATTACAACATGGGCGGCATCCCGACGAACATCCACACCGAAGTCCTGAACCCAACGGCGCAGGACCAGGACCGGGTGGTGCGCGGGCTGATGGCGGTGGGTGAGGCCGCTTGCGTGTCCGTGCACGGCGCCAACCGCCTCGGCACCAATTCGCTGCTCGACCTGGTGGTGTTCGGCCGGGCCGCGGCGCATCGCGCGGCGGAGACCATCAAGCCGGGTGCCAGCCAGGCACCGCTGCCGCCGGGCGCCGGCGAGTCCAGCTGGGCGCGCTTCGATAAGGTGCGCAACGCGAAGGGCAGCTCCACCGTCTCCGACGTCCGCCTGCAGATGCAGCGCACGATGCAGGAGCACGCGGCGGTGTTCCGCACCAGCGAGCTGCTGCGCGAGGGCGTGGCCAAGATGGGCAAGGTCGCCGCCAGCTACGACGACATCAAGATCGCCGACCGCAGCCTGATCTGGAACAGCGACCTGGTCGAGGCGCTGGAACTGGACAACCTCATCGGCAATGCGCTGACCACGATCCATGGCGCCGAAGCGCGCAAGGAAAGCCGCGGCGCGCATGCGCATGAGGATTTCCCGGATCGCGACGACGCGAACTGGATGAAGCACACCCTCGCCTGGGTGGATGACAACCGCAACGTGAAGCTGGACTACCGCGACGTGAAGATGCGGACCCTGACCAACGAAGTGCAGGTCTTCCCGCCCAAGGCACGCGTGTACTAGGAGCCCGATCAGAGCCATGGCCACCTTCACGCTGCCGAAGAACTCGACCATCACGAAGGGCAAGCACTTTCCCGCGCCGGCCGGCGCGACGAAGGTGCGGTCCTTCAAGATCTATCGCTGGGATCCGGATTCGGGCGAAAACCCGCGAACCGACACCTACGACATCGACCTCGATGCCTGCGGCCCGATGGTTCTCGACGCCCTCATCAAAATCAAGAACGAGGTCGATTCCACGCTGACCTTCCGGCGTTCGTGCCGGGAGGGCATCTGCGGTTCCTGTTCGATGAACATCGACGGGCTGAACACGCTCGCCTGCCTGAAGCCGATCGAGGATGTGAAGGCCGAAGTCCGCATCCACCCGCTGCCGCATATGCCGGTGGTGAAGGATCTCGTCCCCGACCTGTCCCAGATCTACGCGCAGCTTCGCAGCGTGGAGCCCTGGCTGAAGGCCGACACCCCCCCGCCGCCGGATGGGGAGCGCCTGCAGTCGAAGGAGGAGCGCGCCAAGCTCGATGGGCTGTGGGAATGCATCCTGTGCTTCTGCTGCTCCACCGCCTGCCCGTCCTATTGGTGGAACGGCGACCGCTACCTCGGCCCGGCCGTGCTGCTCCAGGCCTATCGCTGGATCGCCGATAGCCGCGACGAACATACCGGCGACCGGCTGGATGCGCTGGAAGACCCGTTCAAGCTGTATCGCTGCCACACCATCATGAACTGCACCCGGACCTGCCCGAAGGGGCTGAACCCGGCCCAGGCGATCGGCGACATCAAGAAGATGCTCGCCGAGCGCGTGGTTTGATTCCGACCCTCAGTCGCCGGGCGCGCGCTCCGCGCGCTTGGCTCGTCGCGCCGAAGGCGCGCCTTCGGCGCGACGCATGAGCGGCGGCGGCCATTCGGCCGCTCGCCCGCCTACGGCGGGCGCAGGGAGGCGGAGGGCGGCCGCACCATGACTGCCCTGCTCGTCATCGCGCTGTTTTCCACGGCGCTGCTGTTCGGCGGCATGGCCTTCTTCGCCGCCCTGATCGCCCCCGTCGTCTTCCGCGTGCTGCCCGCCGAAATGGCCGGGCGCTTCATCCGCAGCGTCTTTCCGCCCTACTACCTCTGGGTGCTCGCCACCTCCGCGGCCGCCTGCGTGGCGTTGTTCCCGCTGTCGAAGACCGATTCCGGAATCATGGCCGCCATTGCCGGCCTGACCGTCTTCCTCCGCCAGGTGCTGATGCCGCGCATAAACGCCCTGTCGGACCGGTTGAAGGCGGGCGATGCCAGCGCCCAGCGCGGCTTCGACACCGGGCACCGCCTTTCCGTCGCGGCCAACTTGCTGCAACTTATCGCTGCGGGAGTCGTGCTCGCGGGTTTCGTCTTCTGAGCCTGTCGCCGCAATAATCCGCACCTTTTCCGCGGCTGCAGGATAGATTAATCCTGGGGTCAGAAGCGGGCTACTCGCCCGTGCGCCCACCCCCGGGAGGAAGTTCCATGAACCGCCGTGCCATGCTGGGCGCCGCCGCCGCGGCCGCGCCCCTCGCCCTCGCCACGCCCGCCCTCGCCCAGGCCAATCCGGAGGTGCGCTGGCGCGCCGCCTCCTCCTTCCCCCGGGTCTTCGACGTTCTGTACGGCACCTTCGAGAAGGTGGCCGCCCGCGTCGCCCAGTTGACGGACGGCAAGTTCCGTATCCAGACCTTCCCGGCGGGCGAGATCGTCGGCGGGCTGCAGGTGCTGGACGCGGTGCAGGCCGGCACCATCGAGGCCGGGCACACCGCCTCCTACTACTACATCGGCAAGGAGCCCGGCTTCGCGCCCTTCACCGCCATGGCCTTCGGCCTGAACACGCGGCAGATGACGTCCTGGTTCCGCTACGGCGGCGGCAACCAGCTCGCGGCCGAGCTGTTCAACGAATACAACATCCACGGCATCACCTGCGGCGACACCGGCGCGCAGATGGGCGGCTGGTTCCGCAACGAGATCACCTCCGTCGACCAGCTCCGCGGCCTGAAGTTCCGCATCACCGGCCTGGCCGGGCAGCTGTTCACCCGCCTCGGCGCGGCGCCGACGCTCATCGCCCCCGCCGATATCTACCCCTCGCTGGAACGCGGCGTGATCGATGCGGCGGAATTCGTCGGCCCGCACGACGATGAGCGCGCCAACTACGTCCGCGTCGCCCGCTTCTACTACGCGCCGGGCTTCTGGGAGCCGGGCGCGCGGCTGCACTTCATGTCCAACATGCGCGCCTGGAACGCCCTGCCGGACCTGTACAAGCACGCCCTCGAAGTGGCCTGCGCCGAGGCGGATGCCGACATGGTCGCGCGCTACGACTTCCTGAACCCGCAGGCGCTGCGCCGCCTGGTCGCCGCCGGCGCGCAGCTGCGCTTCTGGCCGCGCCCCGTGCTCGAAGCTGCCTGGAAGGCGAATGAGGAACTGAACGCGGACCTGGCCCGCGGCAATCCGCGCTTCGCCAAGATCATGGAAAGCTACGGCCGCTTCCGCACGGAGCAGTTCCAGTGGTTCCGCATCGCCGAGAACAGCTACGACAATTTCGCCTTCTCGGCCGCGCAGACGGTTCGCTAAGGCGATAAAATCCAGGCCATCGGCGGCGGCGCGCCATCGCGGCGCGCGGCCGCCTGCCGTATAGCGGGCGCTCACCGCCACGGATGACGCGCTGATGGATCTCGGTACGCTGCTATCTGCCCTGGCCATGGGCGTGGTCGAGGGCGCGACCGAGTTCCTGCCGATCTCCTCCACCGGCCACATGATCCTGCTGGGCGAGCTGATCGGCTTCCAGGGCCCGCCCGGCAAGACCTTCGAAATCAGCATCCAACTCGGCGCCGTGCTGGCCGTGGTCCTGCTGTTCCGCCATACGCTGTGGCGCCTGGCCACACTGGCCTGGCAGCCCGGGCCGGAACGCTTCTACGCAACCAACCTCATCCTGGCCTTCATCCCCGCCGCCATCCTCGGCGCCACCTTCCACAGCACCATCACCAGCCTGCTGTTCAGCCCCTGGGTGGTCTGCTTCGCCCTGATCATCGGCGGTATCATCATCATCGCCATCGAACGCTGGCGGCCCGCACCCAGCATCCACACCGTCCCGCAAATGGGGCCGCTCGCCGCCCTGCTGATCGGCTTCGGCCAGGCGCTGGCGATGATCCCCGGCACCTCCCGCTCCGGCGCCACCATCATCACCGCCCTCCTCGTCGGCGTCGAACGCCGCACGGCCGCCGAATTCAGCTTCGTCCTCGCCATCCCCACCATGTTCGCCGCCACCGCCTACAGCCTGTACAAGGCGCGCGCCGACCTCGACATCGACGACCTCGGCCAGATCAGCATCGGCTTCGTCACCGCCTTCATCGTCGCCCTGGTGGTGGTGCGCTGGCTGATGAGCGTGATCACCCGCATCGGCTTCACCCCCTTCGGCTACTACCGCATCGCCCTCGGCACCCTCATGCTCGCCTTCCTGATCCTGCGCTGAGAACGGTGCGGTCGGGGGGCGGCGGCGCTGGTTGCCTGCAGGGGGACGCTGTCCCCCTGCACCCCCTGCCAAGGGGCAGTGGCCCCTTGGAAGCCTTGAATCATGAGCAGGAAGGGAGAGGGGGCCGAAGCGACCGCTTATTCAGCGGTACCGCTGGCCCCCTCTCCCTTCCTGCTCAAAGGCCCTGAGGTCCAGGAGGCCGCTGCCTCCTGGCGGGGAGGGTGCGGGAGGGGCAGCGCCCCTCCTGCAATCAACGGCGCGCCATCCCCCGACCCACGGCCGTCTCGATGTCAGTTTCCGAACAGGCGTTGCAGGCGGTTGGTGATGTCGGGGAGGGTCAGGCCGGAGGAGGGGGGCGGGGTGCTGCCTTCGGGGACGCGGCTGCGGAAGCGTGCCAGCGCGTCCTGGGTTTGGCTCAGGCGCAGTTCGGCGGGGTCGGCGCGGTCTGATCCGGCGCCGAGGCCGGTCATGCGCACCAGTGCGGTGGGCGCGCTGGGCAGTTCGGCGGCGGCGCGGGCGGCGTCTTCCGGGCGTGGCGCGCAGACCAGGCTGCGGCCTTCCAGGGTGCAGGGCAGTTCGAAGTGGCGGTTGGGCGGGAAGCGCAGTTGCGCGGTGCCGGTCATGGCCAGCAGGCCCCGGCTGGCGGATTCGAGCGACAGGTCGCGCGCCGCGACCACCGGCACCAGGTAGCCGCCGCGGTCCTGCACTTCGAGGACGAGGGAGGAACCGGTGGCGCTTTGCGCGGGTTCCACCGGTTCGCGGTGGCGCAGCAGGCAGTCGGCGCGGTCGGTCATGCGATCCTGCAGGCAGGACAGGCGCCAGGAGCCGATTTCCTCCGGCACCTGGCCTTGCACGCTTGGCGACGGTTGCGCGTTGGCGAGGGTGGCGGCGACCATGAAGGCCGTGAGGGGCAGCGCGATGCGGGTCATGTCCCGCAGATGGGATGAGGGAGGCGGCGGTTCCATGGATCAGGTGCGGTTTCATGATGGTGTGACGGTGCCGGCGCTCGGCCAGGGCACCTGGCGGATGGGCGAGGGTGGCGACCGGCGGGCGGAGGCGGATGCGCTGCGGCTGGGTCTCGATCTGGGCCTGACGTTGATCGACACGGCGGAGATGTATGGCGAGGGCGGCGCGGAGGCGGTGGTGGGGGAGGCCATCGCCGGGCGGCGGGATGAGGTGTTCCTCGTCTCCAAGGTCTATCCGCACAACGCCTCCGCCAGGAAGTTGCCGGGGGCGCTGGCGGCCAGTTTGAAGCGGCTGCGGGTGGAGCGGCTGGACCTTTATTTATTGCATTGGCGGGGCGGGGTGCCGTTGGCGGAGACGGTGCAGGCGATGGAGGCGGCCAGCGCCCGCGGCCAGATCGCGCGCTGGGGCGTCTCGAACCTGGATGTGGCGGATCTGAAGGAATTGGGCCCGGCGCTGGCGGATTGCGCGACGGACCAGGTGCTGTGGAATCTGGAGGCGCGCGGCGTGGAGTTCGACCTGCTGCCCTTCTGCGCGGCGCGGTCGATGCCGGTGATGGCCTATTCCCCGATCGGCCAGGGCGGCGCACTGCTGCGGCACAAGGCGCTGCGGGCGGTGGCGGATCGGCACGGCGTGGCGCCGGCGCAGGTGGCGCTGGCCTTCGTGCTGGCGCGGCCGGGGGTGATCGCCATTCCGAAGGCCAGCGACCCGGCGCATGTCCGCGCCAATGTCGCGGCGCGGGATCTGCGGCTGACGGCGGAGGATCTTTCGGACCTCGACGCGGCCTTCCCGCCGCCGAAGCGCAAGCAGTCGCTCGAGATGATCTGAGGCCAGACCGCCCCGGCAGGCTAGACTAGCCGCGCTTGCGGACGAATTCGGTGCGCAGCACCAGCCCCTTGATGCTGTCGTGCCGGCAGTCGATTTCCTCGGGGTTGTCGGTCAGGCGGATCGACCGGATGACGGTGCCCTGCTTCAGCGTCTGGTTGGCGCCCTTCACCTTCAGATCCTTGATCAGGGTGACGGAATCGCCGTCGGCCAGGACATTGCCGGCGGCGTCGCGGATTTGCACCGGGCCGGGCGCGGCGGCGGCGGCGATTTCGCTGGCCGGGCGCCATTCGCCGGTCGCCTCGTCGAAGACATAGTCGTCGTCAGCCATCTGGTTCGCTCTCCGCGTCGCGGCGCTTTCCTCCTTCCGGGGTGGCGCCGCAAGGGTGCGTTACCAGTACCCCGCCATGATCTCCCGCGCCCAATCCGGTTCGCGGATTTCGCCGCGCGGGTCGAAGCCGGTCATGTGCGGCTTGATGTCGAAGACCGGGCTGCCCGCGATGGCGTCCAGCCCGCGCACCCGCAGCACCATCCCCTGTGCGGAGAGCAGCCTGCAGGTGGTCACGCCGATCCGGTTCGGTCGCGGGGCGCCGCGCTGGGCGAGGATGCCCATGCGCGGCCAATCCTGGCGGCCGCGCGGGTGGCGGGCATTGTGCTCCACCGCTTCCGGGTCCAGCCGGTGGAAGCCGAACACCACCACCACATGGCTGAACTGGTCCAGCCCCAGCGCCGCATCCAGGCCGAGCACGGCCGGGTCCAGCCGGATCTCGGCCTCGACGGTGTCCCAGCCATCATCCAGTGGCTCAGCCCTGCCGCCATGCACCGTGCCAATTGCGGAAAACTTCATTGGAAGATCGGCATGGCGGGGATGTCCGGTGTCGAGACGGGGGGCGGCATGTCGATGATGACGGTGCTCGGGTCGGCGCGCGGGCCGCGGTCCAGCCAGTAGGTCACGGATTGCGGCCAGAAGATCACGATGGCGACCAGCGTGAGCTGCAGGCACAGCCAGGGGATGGCGCCCAGGTAGATGTCCCGCGTCAGCACGGATTTCGGCGCCACACCGCGCAGGTAGAACAGCGCGAAGCCGAAGGGCGGGTGCATGAAGGCGGTCTGCATGTTGATGCAGATCAGCACGCCGAACCACACCAGGTCGATGCCGAGGGATTTGGCCGCGGGTGCCAGCAGCGGGATGACGATGAAGGCGATCTCGAAGAAGTCGAGGAAGAAGGCCAGGAAGAAGATGAAGATGTTGACGAAGATCAGGAAGCCGGTCTGACCGCCCGGCAGCAGCGCCAGCAGATGCTCGATCCAGATGCCGCCATCGACGCCCTGGAACACGAGGGTGAAGATGGTGGCGCCGATCAGGATGAAGATGACCATGCTGGTGATCCGCATGGTGTTGCCCATCGCCTGGCGGATCAGCGGCCAGGTCAGCCGCCGGTTCGCCGCCGCCAGCAACACGGCGCCGACCACGCCCATGGCGCCGGCCTCGGTGGGGGTGGCGAGGCCGAGGAAGATGGTGCCCAGCACCATGAAGATCAGGCCCATGGACGGGACCATGCCCTTCAGCACCCGCCACCACAGCCGCCAGTCCCGCGGTGCCAGCGCCTCCGGCGGCAGTGGCGGCACCTTGTGCGGCTGGAAGATGGAGACCATCCAGATGAACAGCAGGAACAGGCTGATCTGCATCAGCGACGGGCCGATCGCCCCCGCATACATCTCCCCCACCGATTGCCCGAGCTGGTCGGACAGCACGATCAGCACGAGGGAAGGCGGGATGATCTGGGTGATGGTGCCGGAGGCGGCGATCACGCCTGTCGCGATCCGCATGTCGTAGCCGTAGCGCATCATGATCGGCAGGCTGATCATGCCCATGGAGATCACGCTGGCCGCGACCGTGCCGGTGATGGCGCCGAGGATGGCGCCGACGATGATGACGGCATAGGCGAGGCCACCCGGCACCTTGCCGAACAACTGGCCGGTGCCTTCCAGCAGATCCTCCGCCAGCCCGCAGCGTTCCAGCACCGCGCCCATCAGGGTGAAGAAGGGAATCGCCAGCAGCAGGTCGTTGGACAGGATGCCGAAGACCCGCAGCGGCAGGTTGAACATCCAGGCTTCCGGGAAGAAGCCAAGCTCGATGGAGATGAAGCCGAAGAACAGCCCGACCGCGGCCAGGGAGAAGGCCGCGGGGAAGCCGATCAGCAGGAACACCACCAGCCCGCCGAACATCAGCGGCGGCATGATATCCTCGTGGAGCATCTTTTTCCCTAGGCCCCGGTGCTTGGCGCAGACGGGCTGCGGCGTCTCATGCCTGAACGAGTGCAACCTGCGCCCGCCAAAGGCCAGCGAGCGCCCGGCTGGGCGCCGCGCCCCATGGTGCGCAGCCAAGCGCGCGGAGGCGCGCGCCGGCGATTGAGGTCGGATCGGTCACGATCCGGGGGATGGGTGCTCACTGGTCGGGCCGGGCGTAGGTCGCGAAAAGCTGGCCGCGCGGCAGCTCGATGCCGCGCAGCACGGCGATGCGCTTCACGATCTCCGAAAGCCCCTGCGCGCACATCAGGGCGAAGCCCAGCGGCAGCAGCAGCTTGACCGGCCAGCGGATCAACCCGCCGGGCGATGAGGAAATTTCATTCCGCACCCATGCCTCGACGAAGAAGGGCCAGGTCATCCAGGCCAGCAGCGCCATGGCCGGCATCAGGAAGAAGGTCAGGCCCAGGATGTCCACCCAGATCCGCCCGCGCTGCCCCAGCGCGCCATAGACCAGGTCCACCCGCACATGCTCGTTCCGGCGCAGCGTGTAGCTGGCGCCGAGCATGACGATGCCGGCGAAGCAGTACCACTGCACCTCGAGCCATGCATTGGAGCCGGCATTGAAGCCGTAGCGCAGGAAGGCATTGCCGGCGCTGACGCCGCAGGCGATCAGGACCAGATAATCGGCGATGCGCCCGAAGCCGGTGTTCAGGGCATCGACGCCGCGGCTGAAGGCGAGCAACGGGCCCAAAGGACGCATCCCCACAAGGCTTCAGGATTGGTTGACCCGGTCTCACGGAGCCGGGTGTGCTGCTGTAGCGCCGGCGCCCAGGCTTGGAAAGCGGCGGCTTGGAAAGCGCCTGGAATCCAGCGCCAAATCCGCATCGGTGCAAGACTTGATGGCACCGCACCCGGCCAGCCCCTTCTGCCGGCCGGGGCGGGCTTCTAAGGTCTAAGCCGGTGACCCGCTTTTCTCCCCTGCCGTGCTGACGGCGCTCATCCTCACGCTGGCGGGCCTCGGGCTGCTGGCGGCGCTGGCCGTGCCGCTGGCGCGCTTCGCCTGGGCCGGGCTGGCCATGCATGGCGGCTGCCTGCTGGCCTCCGTGGTGCTGGCAGGCTGCGGGCTGGCGGTGCTGCTGGCCGGCGCGCTTCCGGTGCAGGCCCTGCCGATCGGCGTGCCGGCCCTGGTGGCGGTGGATGCGCTTTCCGCCTGGTTCCTGCTGCTGCTCGGGCTGGCCGGGTCCTGTTCGGCGCTGTTCGGGCTTTCCCACCCCCTGGTGGCGCCGCGGCTGCTGGCCGCCTATCCGCTGTTCCTGGCCGGCATGGCTCTGACGCTGATCGCGGCCGATGGCTTCACCCTGGTCCTGGGGTTCGAGGCGATGTCCATCGCCTCCTGGGTCCTGGTCGCCGCCGATCACGCGCAGGCGGAGAACCGCCGCGCCGCCCGGCGCTACCTGGCCTTCGCCCTGCTGAGCGGCATCTGCCTGGTGCCGGCGATCGGCCTGCTGGGCGGCGTGGCGGGTGATTTGTCCTTCGCCGGCATCCGCGCCGCGCCGCCGCAGGGCTGGGTGGCGGTGGCGGTGCTGGCGCTGGTGGTGGTGGGCGCCGGGGCCAAGGCCGGGCTGGTGCCGCTGCACAATTGGCTGCCGCTCGCCCACCCCGCCGCGCCCAGCCATGTCTCCGCCCTGATGTCGGCCGCCATGACCAAGGTGGCGATCTATGTGCTGGCCCGCCTGCTGCTGGACCTGTCCGGCCCGGCGCAGCCCTTGTGGTGGGGCGTGCCGCTGCTGGTGCTCGGCGCGGCGTCTGCCGTGCTCGGCGCGCTGCGCGCCAATCTGGAGGAGAATGCCAAGACCCTGCTGGCCTGCTCCACCATCGAGAATATCGGCCTGATCTGCATCGGCCTGGGGTTGGCGGCGTGCTTCCGCGCGGCGGATCTCGGCGTGCTGGCCGGGCTGGCGGCCGGCGCCGCGCTGCTGCACGCGCTGAACCACGCCATGTTCAAGTCGCTGCTGTTCCTCGGGATGGGGGAGGTCGCGCACGCCGCCGCCTCCCGCCGCCTGGACCGGCTGGGCGGACTGATCCACGCCATGCCCTGGACCGCGGGCGCGGTGCTGGTGGGGGTGGCGGCCGCGGCCAGCCTGCCGCCGCTATCGGGCTTCGCCAGTGAATGGCTGCTGTTGCAGGCGCTGCTGGCGGCCTGGCGGGTGGGGGATCTGGCGTTCCAGGTGCTCGGCGTGGCGGTGGTGGCGGCGGCTGCCCTGGCGGCGGCGCTGGCGGCGGCGGCGATGGTGCGGCTGTTCGGGCTGGTCTTCCTCGGCCGGCCGCGCACGCCGCGCGCCGCCGGGGCGGTGGATGGCCCGATGCCGGCGCGCCTCGCGCTGCTGCTGCCGGCGGGGCTGACCATCCTGTTCGGGCTGCTGCCGGGCACCTTGCTCGGGCTGGCGGAGGGTGCGGTGCAGGTGCTGCTGCCCTTCGGCGTGGCGGAACGCAGCGGCTTCGCCATGGTGCGCGTGGGTGATGGCGGGGCGCGCTACTGGCCGCTGGCGCTGACGCTGCTTCTGGCGGTGGTGGGCGGCGCCATCTGGTGGCTGGTGCGGCGCCGGGCGCCTGCCGGCGTGGCGCGCGGCCCAGCCTGGGATTGCGGCTTCATCGCCCCGCCGCAGCATCTGCCCTTCGGCGATCCGGTGACGCAGCCCTCCGCCGCCGGCTTCGGCCAGCCGCTGCGGCGGATGCTCGGCGGGTCGCTGCTCGCGGCGCATGAATCCGTGGTGATGCCGCGCCCGGGCGACCCTGCCCCGGCCCGGCTGACCTCCGGCTACGCCGACCCCTCCGAGGCCTGGCTGCTGGCGCCACTGGCGCGGTGGCGGGATGCGCTGGCGGTGTGGGCGGAAAAGCTGCGCGACCTGCCGCTGACCGCGACGCTGATGCTGCCCTTCGGCACGCTGGTGGCGTTGCTGGCGCTCGCCGCCTGGCTGGAGGCGCGCTGAGATGGCGTGGCTTGCCGCCATCCTGACCCAGATCCTGCACCTGGCCCTGGTGCTGGCCGCCGCGCCATTGGTGGTGGGCGGCATCCGCTGGCTGAAGGCGCGGATGCAGGGGCGCATCGGCGCCTCGCCGCTGCAGCCGCTGCGCGATTTCCTCAAATTGCTGCGGAAACGGCCGGTGCTGGCGGATAATGCCAGCTGGATCAGCCAGGCCGCGCCCTATGCCGGGGCCACCGTGGCGCTCGCCGCCCTGGTGCTGGTGCCGAGTTTTGCCCGCGGCATGGCCTTGGCGCCGCTGGCGGATCTCGTGCTGATCGCGGGGCTGCTCGCGGC
Source organism: Falsiroseomonas sp. (assembly GCF_030695085.1). Classification (GTDB taxonomy): domain Bacteria; phylum Pseudomonadota; class Alphaproteobacteria; order Acetobacterales; family Acetobacteraceae; genus Falsiroseomonas. The sequence continues at coordinate 19,514 of NZ_JAUYTS010000122.1, forward strand.
CGGGCGCGTCGCATTGGCGCTGGCCGGGATGGATGCCGGCACGGCCTTTGGCGGGCTCGGCGCGTCCCGGGAAATGTCCTTCGCCGCGCTGGCGGAACCGGCGCTGCTGCTGGTGGCGCTGGTGCTGGCGATGCTGGCCGGCAGCACGGGGCTGGAGACGATCGGCGCGCTGTTCCAGGACGGCTCGCTCGGCCTGCGGGTCTCGCTCGGCCTCGCTTTGGTGGCGCTGCTGGCGGTGGCGGTGGCGGAAAATGCGCGCATCCCGGTGGATAACCCCGCCACCCACCTGGAACTGACCATGGTGCATGAGGCGATGATCCTCGAAGCCTCCGGCCGGCATCTGGCGTTGTGGGAGGCGGCGTCCGCGCTGCGGCTGACGCTGTGGCTGGCGCTGATCGCCGCCATCTTCTTCCCCTTCGGCACCGCGCCGGTGGGCTTCGCGCCGCTCGGCTGGGCGGTGGGTATCGGCGCCTGGGTGGCGAAGATGGCGCTGCTGTGCCTGGCGCTGGCGGCCTTCGAGAGCGCGATTGCCAAGATGCGGGTGTTCCGGGTGCCGGAATTCCTCGGCGCCGCGCTGCTGCTCGGCCTGCTGGCGGCGCTGCTGCTGTTCCTGTCGACGAGGCTGGCGTGATGGGGGGCGGGCAAAGCCCTCTCCACCCGCAGGGGGGGAGGGTTTGGGTGGGGGGGCAACGCCGGATGGGTGCGCGCGTGGCCACAAGCGTGCAGCTCAGGGTGTACCCACCTTGCAAATCCCCCCCACCCAACCCTCCCCCCCCCATGGGGGGGGGGAGGGCTTTCGGGGGCGCCCGGCCATGACCTTTAGCGATACCGGCTACGACATCGCGCATCTGCTCGGCGGCGGCATCCTGCTGCTGTCCTTCGTGCTGCTGTATCAGCGGCGGCTGGAGGGGGTGATCACCGCCTTCGCCATCCAGGGCGGGCTGCTGGCCGCCGCCGCCGCCTGGCAGGGCTGGGTGCAGGATGAGCCCGGCCTGTATGTGACCGCCTTCCTCGCCTTCGGCGCCAAGGCGCTGCTGATTCCCCTCGCGCTGCGGCTGCTGCTGCGCCGGCTCGGGCTGCACCGGACGGTGGAGCCGGCGCTCGGCATCGGGCCGTCGCTGCTGGCCGCCGCCGCGCTGGTCGGGCTTTCGGTGATGGTGGTGCTGCCCGTCACCGCCGGCCAGGCCCAGGCCTTGACCCGCGAAAACCTGGCGCTGGCGCTGTCCGTGGTGCTGCTCGGCATGCTGATGATGATCGGCCGGCGCAACGCCATCAGCCAGGTGATCGGCCTGCTGAGCCTGGAGAACGGCCTGATCCTGGCCGCCACCGGCGTGCGCGGCATGCCGCTGGTGGTGGAGTTGTCCACCGCCGCGCTGGTGCTGATGCTGGCACTGGTCGCCGGCATCGTGGTGTTCCTGCTGCGTGACCAGCTTTCCACGCTGGATACGCATGTGCTGGACCGGCAGCGGGGGGAGGGGCCATGACCCTGCACCTGCCCTGGCTGATCGTGTTCTTCCCCTGGGCCGGCGCGGCGCTGCTGGCTGGCCTGGCACCACGCGGGCGCTGGCCGGCGCTGGTCAATCTCGGCGTCTCGGGCGTGAGCTGCGCGCTGGCCCTGGCCCTGCTGGCCTGGCCGGAGGGGGTGCAGGGCTGGACGCGGGTGGATGCGGTGAACCAGCCGCTGGTGGCGCTGGCCGGCATCATCGGCCTGGCGACCGCCGTATTCTCCGCCGCCACGGTGGATGCCGAGCGCTTCGAGGGGCTGCGTGCGCGCGCCTATCACGCCGCCTTCCAGCTTTTCATGGGCGCGCAATTCCTGGCGCTGCTGTCCGACAATCTCGGCGTCATGTGGGTGGCGATCGAGATTGCGACGCTCGCCTCCGTGCTGATTGTCGCCGTGCATGGCACGCCGGCGGCGATCGAGGCGGCGTGGAAGTTCTTCCTGCTGTGTGGCGTCGGCATCGCGCTGGCGCTGTTCGGCACCATCCTGCTGTATCTGGCGGCGCAGCCGGTGGTGGGGCAGGGCGATCCGGGCCTGTCCTGGGCCGCGCTGCGGGCCGTGGCGCAGCAATGCGATCCGGGCATCCTGTCGCTGGCCTTCGTCTTCCTGGTGGTTGGCTACGGCACCAAGGCCGGGCTGGTGCCGCTGCACGCCTGGCTGCCGGATGCCGAGGCGGAGGGGCCGCTGCCGATCACCGCCGTGCTGTCCGGGCTGCTGCTGAATGCCGCGCTGGTCGCGATTCTGCGGGCCAAGGCGATTGTCGATCTCAACCCGGGGGTTCTGGCGCCGGGGCCGCTGCTGATCGGCTTCGGCCTCGCCTCCCTGCTGCTGGCGGCGCTGGCCTTGTGGCGGCGGCGGGATGCGCGGCGGTTCTTCGCCTGGAGCAGCATCGAGCATATGGGGCTGTCCGCCATCGCCTTCGGGCTAGGCGCCAACCTTGCGGGGATGCTGCATCTGATGGGCCATTCCCTGGTGAAGAGCGCGGTGTTCTTCGGCATCGGCGCCGCGGCGCAGATCAAGGGAAGCCAGAAGATGGCCGATATCGGCGGGCTGGCCACCAGCCATCCGGCGCTGGGCTGGGCGCTGGCGTTGGGCATTGCCGGGCTGGCGGGGCTGCCGCCGTTTTCGCTGTTCGTCTCTGAATTCCGGCTGGTGGCCGCCGCCGCCGCGGTGCAGCCCTGGCTGGTGCTGCCGATCGGCATCGGGCTGCTGGTGGCGGGGGTGGCGCTGGTGCGGGCGCTGCAGGCGCTGTGCCTCGGCCCGCCCACCCCGGATGCGCCCGTGCCGGGTGCCTTCACCCTGCCCGGCGGGCTGTGGTGGGCAAGCGGCCCGGCCTGGGCGCTGATGGCGCTGGCCGCGCTGCTCGGCTTCGCCCTGCCCGCCTGGTTCACCGCCCTGCTCGGCGATGCGGTGAGGTTGCTGGGATGAGCGCCACCGAACTGATCCGCCGTGGCACCAGGCTGCCCTGCCGCCCTGTGCCGCGCCATGTGCTGGCGCCGGAGGATTTCGCGCGGCTGCCGGCGGCGCTGGTGATGCAGCCTTCCCTGGCGTTGCTCTCGCTATGGGCGGAGCCGGCGATGCTGCATGCCGCCTTCCTGGACGAGGCCGATGGCACGCTGCTGCTGGCCAGCACCCCCGCCGAATCCGGCCACTACCCTGCCCTGTCCACCGCCCGGCCCAGCGCGGTGCGCTTCGAGCGGATGATCCACGACCTCTGGGGGCTGGAGGCGGTGGGCGGGTTGGATCTGCGCGCCTGGCTCGACCATGGCCGCTGGCCGCTGACCCTGCCGATGGCGGCCCGCCCCGCCCGCAACGGCGCGCGCCCGGAGCAGCCCACATTCCTGCCCGTGGAGGGCGAGGGCTGGCACCAGATTCCGGTCGGCCCGGTGCATGCCGGCATCATCGAGCCCGGCCATGTCCGCTTCACCGTGCAGGGGGAGCTGGTGGTGCGGCTGGAACAGCGTCTGGGCTATACCCACAAGGGCACGCTCGGCCTGATGCTCGGCAAATCGCCCCGCACCGCCGCTCGCTTCGCCGCGCGCCTCTCCGGCGACAGCACGGTGGCGCATTCGCTGGCCTTCGCGGAAGCCGCCGAGGCCGCCAGCGGCACCACCCCGCCGCCGCGCGCCCTGTGGCTGCGGGCGGCGATGCTGGAGTTGGAGCGGCTGGCCAACCACCTGAACGATTGGGGCGCCATCTGCAACGACGCCAGCTTCACCTGGCTGCACGCGCAATGCGGCCTGCTGCGGGAGGGGCTGCTGCGGGCGCATCTGGACGCCTTCGGCCACCGGCTGATGATGGACCGGGTGATCCCCGGCGGGCTGGCGACGGAACCACAACCCTCCGGCATCGCGGCGATCCTGGCCGCGCTGGCGGCGGTGGAATCCGCGCTGCCCGGGCTGGTCTCGATCTATGAGGAGCATGCCAGCCTGCAGGATCGCGTGGTCGGCACCGGCGTGCTGGCGCCGGCGCTGGCGGCGGGTTTCGCGGTGGGCGGCGTGGTCGGCCGCGCCTCCGGCCGTGGTTTCGATGCGCGGGTCGCCTTTCCGAACGGCCCCTTTTCCGGCGGCCCGCCGACCATGGCCGTGCGGCAGGAGGGTGATGTGGATGCGCGGGTGCGGGTGCGGCTGGCGGAGATTCCCGAAAGCCTGCGCCTGATCCGCCGCATCCTGGCCACCCTGCCCCCCGGTGAGATCCATGCGCCCTTGCCGCAAAAGGGCGGCGAGGGCCTGGCGCTGGTCGAGGGGTTTCGCGGTGAGATCGTCACCTGGATGGCGCTGGATGATGGCGGGTTGATCCGCGCCGTCTTCCCGCGCGACCCGTCGTGGCTGCAATGGCCGTTGCTGGAAGCGGCGATGGAGGGCAACATCGTCGCGGATTTCCCCTTGTGCAACAAGAGCTTCAACTGTTCGTACAGCGGGGTCGATTTGTGATGCACAGCCCGCCCCCCCAAGCGCGCCCCGACCAATCGCGTCCCCTTGGCCAGTGGTGCTGGCGGCCGCAGGCCGAGGCCGCGCCTGCGGCCCGCGCCCAGACCAACACAGCGGCCGGGCGCGCCAGTGCACCGGCGCGAAGGCAAGCCGGCGGATGCCGGCGCCCGCCGTTTGATGGCACTGTACATACCCAGGCCGCGCCTGCGGCCCGCGCCCAGACCGACCGTGCGGCCGGACGCAACAATGCACCGGCGCGCAGCCAAGGCCGCGGATGCGGCCGCCCGGCGCCTGAGGGTAAGGAAAGATGAGCGGCCGTCATGGCGCGCGCGCGGATCAGGGCGCGACCGGGCTGTTCACCATCACCCTCATCAGGCCCGGTCCCGGCCGCGGGGTGATGGAGCACTGGGCCTATGACGACCGCGCCCATGCGCTGGACGAGATCGGCTGGCTCGCGGAACGCGTGGCGCCGGGCACCGAGCTCGTGGTGCGGGATCCGGAGGGCAACGACCTGTTCCGCGTGGCCCGCACCGCATGACCCGGCCCGGCAAGATGCTGTGGCCGAAACTGGCCCGCAACCTGTTCGCCCGCCCGCTGACGGAGCCGGTGCAGGCGCCGCCGGAGGAGGTGGTGCTGGCGCTCGCCCAGAAGCTGGAGGCGACATCCCGCGCCCGGCTCGGCCGCAGCCTGGCGATCCGCCAGGTGGATGCCGGGTCCTGCAATGGCTGCGAGCTGGAAATCCACGCCATGTCCGGCGTGCTGTATGATCTGGAACGGCTCGGCCTGCGCTTCGTCGCCTCCCCTCGCCATGCCGATGTGCTGCTGGTGACCGGCCCGGTGACCCGCAACATGCGGGAGGCGCTGGAACGCACCCGCGCCGCCGCGGCGGAGCCCTGCTGGGTGGTGGCCGCCGGCGATTGCGCGGTGGATGGCGGCGTCTTCAAGGGCAGCTATGCGGTGGAGGGGGGCGTGGCGCAGGTGCTGCCGGTGGATCTGCTGATCCCCGGCTGCCCGCCCAGCCCGGCGCAGATGCTGGAGGGGCTGCTGGCGCTGATGCAGGCACAGCGCTGAACCGAAGCCCGGCCGCGTTACCGCGACCGGTGCCTTTTGGCGCTGATCAGCCTCGGCGCGGCTGCGCCATTTCAGATCCGGCGCGGCTGCGCCATTTCAGATCCGGCGCGGCTGCGCCGATCAGCGTTGGCGCGGCTGCGCCGATCAGCCCTGGCGCGGCTGCGCCGCCTGGCGGGCGCGGCGCGGCTGGCCGGCCTGGCGTGCGGTCCGGGCGT
>NZ_JAUYTS010000138.1 GCF_030695085.1 Falsiroseomonas sp.
GAGGCCGTGCTGCTGGAGCGGTGGTTCAGGGCTCTTGGCTGACTTTCCAAAGTGGAAAATAAGCACTTGACGAAATGGAAAGGGATGCTCACTTTCCAATCCAGAAAGTGAGCTCCCGCCATGACCGATGACCCCACCCCCGCCGATGCCCTCGCCGCAATCGAAGCGTCGCGCCGCAGCGTCCACGACCGCGTCGCCAGTCATGGCTGGCGCTACGACCTGTCCTATGCCGCGATCTGCGCCGGCATGGTCGGCGCCCAGGCCCTGGACATTCCGTTCAACGTCACCGGCATGACTCTCGGCGTTCTCGCCCTCGTGCTGATGTTTCAGGCCGCGGCGCGGCGGACCGGGGTCCGGGTGACCGGCGTTTCGCCCCGGCACGCCCGTTGGGTGGCGATCGCCCTCGGCGCGGTGATGGCCGGAGCCATGCTGGGCGTCGTCCTGGCCCGGCGAATGGTCGAGCCGGCCCAGCTGTCGCTGGTTGTGGCCGCGATCATCGCTGTCGCCTTCGCCCTGGCCCTGATCGGCTCACGACTGTGGCGCCGGGTCTATCGCGCCGAGATGCGGGGGGAAGGGTGACGGCCGTTCCGCAATTCGATCCGCTCATCCACGCCCCTGGCCGGCTTCAGATCTGCGCCATCCTGTCGGCCGCCGACGAGGCCGAGTTCGCCATGGTCCGCGAGGCCATCGCCGTCTCGGATTCGGTGCTGTCGAAACACCTGAAGCAGTTGGAGGAGGCGGGCTATATCAAGCTGCGCAAACAGGCCCACGCCGGTCGCCAGCGCACCTGGCTGGCCCTGACGTCGGCCGGCCACAAGGCTTTCGCCGCCCATGTCGCCGAACTGCAGCGGCTGGCGGGCATGGTCGCCCCCGCGCCCCTGGGGCAGGGGTTCTCGGGCTGATCGAGCACTGGCACTGAGCCGCTCCCGCCTTGCCACCGCACCCGCCGCTCCTTAAGCCTCGCGCTCAAGGAGACCCGACCATGCAAGACATCCTCGAACAGCTCGAAGCCCGCCGCGCCGCGGCCAAGCTCGGCGGCGGCGAGACCCGCATCGCCAGCCAGCACGCCAAGGGCAAGCTGACCGCCCGCGAACGCATCGACGTCCTGCTGGACGAGGGCAG
>NZ_JAUYTS010000139.1 GCF_030695085.1 Falsiroseomonas sp.
GAGATGCCCTGGAGCAACGGCCAAGCAGAAGGTCAGATTAATCGTCTGAAGACCCTCAAACGCGCCATGTACGGCCGAGCCGGGCCAGAACTGTTGAGGGCAAGAATGCTGCCCCTCCGCCACACAGATTGAGGCAGAGCCCTTTTAAGGGCTACGCGACACCCCGCCAGCAAATGCTGGCCTTCAATGAGCCTATTCAGGGGCAAGCCAGCCGTTCTCTCAACGATCCCCTTGCGGACGGGAAGACCATCATGACGGAGGGACCGGAGGATGGGGCCGGACAGGGCGGACGCCGCCCGCCGCATGGCCCTGCGGCGCCCGCACCTCCACCATCAAGGGTGGCAGCCGGGGCGGGCCTCCCGATGCGGCCCGCGCGCCGCTGGCCGGCCCGCGACCGGGCGGATGGGCCGGCAGGCCCTGCACGTCCGATCCGGCCGGAAGCCGGGACGCGCATCTTCCCGAAGGAGATGGTCGAACTGATCGAGGGTCTGGCCCTTCTCGATCCGCGGCCTTCGGTCGCCAGCATCCATCGCGCCGTTGTCCAAGTGGCAGAAGAAAAGGGGGGGGCGAGCCTCACATCAGGCCCGATTGCACGAGCAGCGCCATCCCGATCGTCCACAGGGCCAGCCCCGACAGGCAGTAGAACCCATTCCAGCGGAAGCCCACGACCGCCGCAGGCCGTCCGACCAACGTGCCGGCATAGACCACCGTCGTCATCAGCGGCGTGAAGCCCATGACGCAACTCCAGGTTCCCGCGAGGCACAGCGCCGCGGCCGCATCGCTCAGTCCCGGCACGTCCAGTTGCGTCACGAGGCCGCCTAGGACGGAGGCCGTGATGATCGGGTTCACCCCTGCCGTGGCCAGCGCGAACATGGACAGGTTGAGCAGGACGACCATCTGCCAGGGCGCCCCGATCAGCGCGGCGACCAGCGCCTGCACCCGGTCGATCGGCAGCAGTTCCAGCGCCAGCACCGACAGAAGCCCCGCCGAGGCGAAGACGCCGATCTCGGCGGCGGCCAGGGGAAAGCGCCGGATCGTCCCGGCGGTGGCGCGGCGCATCGCGGCACCCGCGCGGCCCGGACCGCCGCGCCCGATCCGCGCCGCCCAGGCCAGGCTGTAGCCCGGCACGGCGATCAGCAGCGCCTGCTGGAACTGCAGCCCGGTGGCCGCGTGCAGCCCGAAGACCAGCCCAGCCAGCAGCGCCACATGCATCACCAGCAGCGCAACCCCGCCCCGGTCGGTGGCATCCGGTCGAGGGGCTGCCCGCGACGTCAGCGGGATGCGCGGCGCCCCCGCCCAGTCCAGAAACCAGCCCCAAGCCAGGAACAACGCCGCCGCCAGCAACCCCGCAGGCCCGATGTCGGCGTATTCCAGCCCGGGCATTGCCAGCAGCAGGGCGTTCAGCCCAAGCCCGATGGGCGACCAGAGCGGGGCCAGCGCAAAGCCCCGCAGCACGGCCGTCGTGATGCGGCGCAGCCTCCATTCCCGCAGGTCCGGGGGCAGATGGGCGCTCGTCTCCTCCAGCGACCGCCGCGTCATGTCCAGCAGCAGCGCGATGCCGCCGAGATTGATGAGGACGCCGAAGACATGGCCGCCGAAGTTCATCGCCAGATAGCGCCGGCCGGGTGGGCGCGTTGTGAGATAGCGCCCGGCGCGGACGACCTCGGGCGCCTCTGAGGCGACCACCCGCAACGCACCCAGAAGCGCCAGCAGCGCCGCCAGGAAGGCCATCCGCTCAAGCCCCCGGGACAGCGTCTCGATGTCGATGCCGCGCAGCATCGCCGCGGCCAGCAGCAGGACGCAAAGGCTGACGGTCAACCACGTGGCGATGGTGAACTGCCGCCAGCACAGGACAAGAAAGACCGCCAGCGCCGCGCCGGCGGTCAGGCCGATGGCGGCAGAGTGGATGAAGATGCCGGCAAAGGACGCCAGGACGACGACGATGATGCAGCCCTGTGCGACCAGCATGCGGACAGAGCGCTCGGGCATGGGAAAAGCCTGCATTCAGACGGGCATCAGACAGCAGGCGTTCGCAGCCGGCCGGAGCAGAGACAGACATCGTGGCCGGAAATGAAGACGAAGCCCTCCCTCGCCCGGGTGAACACGCATCTTTTTCCTCTCTGCGAATCCTCACCGCCACTCTCGCAAATTCGCTTGAGGCGGCGCAAGAGTGTTGCATTATCTGGGACAGTGTGCCATCTGTTGAAACAGGAGGAGAATCACCATGCGTTTTCTGAGGACAAGTTTCCTGACCGTCGGGCTGCTCTGCTCGGCGTCGTCCGCGGCGATGGCCGCCACGCTGATCTACGGCGAAGCCGGACCCAACCGCGGCGTGCGCGCCGAGGCGACCCAGTGGTTCGTTGATCAGGTCGCCAAACAGACCAAGGGCGAAGTCACCATCGACGTGAACTGGGGCGGCGCGCTGTTTTCCGAGAAGGTCGCCGTTCAGTCGATCCGGGATGGTGTCGCCGACATGGGCTCGGTCATTGGGGTTTATTTTCCGCAGGACATGATCGCCTATGGCCTGGCCGACCTGCCGATTCCAAACCCCGATCCTTGGGTGGGAATGAAGGCCACTGACAAGCTGATGCGCGAGAACGCGCAGATCAGGGAGAACCTGGCCAACCAGAACCTGGTCTATATCGGCACCTACACCACCTCGGCCGTGCAGGTCGGGTGCAAGGGCAAGACCATTGAGTCCCTCGATGATGTCAAAGGACTGAAGATCCGCGGCGTCGGTGCCTATGGGAAGGTGTTCCACGATCTTGGCGCCACGCCCGTCGACATGTCGGTCTACGAGGCGTTCCAGGGTCTCGACACCGGGCTGATCGACTGCACCCAGACCTACCCCTATCTCGTCGAGGCGCTGAAATTCGACGAGGTCTTCGACAGCTATACCGAGCTGGACTTTGGCCAGATCGGCGCCTTGGGCATCATGATGAACAAGGATAGCTTTGACGCGCTGACGCCTGAGCAGCAGCAGGGCCTGATGACCGCGGGCGAGGGACTGGCGGACGAGTTCGGGCGCATCCTGACCGATGCCAACGAGCGTTCGGTCAAGATTCTCGAGGAGAAGGGCACCCCTGTCCTGAAGATCTCTGACGAGGACCGCGCGCGGCTGGCCGAGGCTGGAAAGAAATACATCGACGAGTGGATCCAGCGCGCTGATGGCGCGGGCCTGGACGGCCAAGCGCTGGTTGATGAATACACCGCGCTCATTGCGGAATTCGCCAAGCAGCGTGATGAGCAGGGTTATCCCTGGGCGGCCAAGGCCAACTGAGGCAGGTCCGATCCTCTGAACCTGTCGCAGACCGACGGGCAAGCCGCATCCATCCGGATAGGCCTGCCCGGCACATCCTCCCTCGGTTCGCGCCCATATCGGTCCGGACCGCAGCGCGATCAAACCCGGAGGTGCGGCCATGAAGGCCATTGAGCGCGTCATGCTTGAATTCGCGGTCGTCTCGACTCTGGCCCTCGCGCTGGCGATCACCGCCAACGTGCTGGGACGGCAGTTCTTCGGCCTGGCCGTGCCGGACATTGTCATCATCGTCCGCGAACTGATGATTCCCACCATTGTCTTTCCGCTGGCGGCGGCGACGGCCAACCGCGCCCATATCGCCGTGACCTTCGTGACCGACCGCATGTCGCCCCGCATACGAGGCAGGCTGATCATCTTCGGCTGGTTCGTGGCGCTGCTGGCGATGCTGCCGCTGCTTTATGCAAGCTGGCGCAACCTTTCGGGATCATGGGCCTCGGGCGAGTTCTACGACGGACTTCTGGGCATTCCGCGCTGGCCAATGAAACTGGTCTTCCTGCTGGGCCTTCTGATGATGACGATCCGCTTGGTCGTGGTGGCGCTGGAGGACATCTCGCAACTGCGCCGCACGGGAACCGTGTCGGACACCGGCCACACCACAGAGGAAACCGTCTGACATGGATGCATCCATCATCGGGCTCGTGGGCTTTGGCCTGGTCATCGTTCTTCTGGCGCTGCGGGTGCCGATCGCCTTTGTGCTGGCGGGCGTCGCCACCGCGGGCACCTTCCTGATCTATGCCTTCCGCACCGGCAGCTTCATGCCGGAACGCGCCATCAACCCGACCTCGTCGATGGTGGTGAACAGCTTCTTCGAGCTGATCCACTCCTATGACCTGTCGATGATCCCGCTGTTCGTGGCCTTGGGCAACATCGCCTATCACACCGGCATCACCACCCGCATCTATGACGCCGCCAACGTCTGGCTGCGCGGCGTGCCGGGAGGGGTCAGCGTCGCCTCTCTGATGGGCTGCGCCGGGTTCTCGGCCATCTCGGGATCGTCGATCGCCTGCGCCTCGACCATGGGCCGCATCTGCATCCCCGAAATGCTGCGCCTGGGCTACAATCCCCGGCTGGCCACGGCCTCTGTCGCTGCCGGCGGCACGCTTGGGTCGCTGATTCCGCCCTCCGTGCTGTTCATCCTTTACGGAATCTTCACCGAAACCTCGATCAGCAAGCTGTTTCTCGCCGGTATCCTGCCGGGTCTGCTGACACTGCTGGGCTATATCGTCGTGGTGATCTGGTGGACCTCGCGCGATCCGGGTGCCGCGCCGGTCGATCCGACGCCCCTGCCCAGGGGCGCGCGGTTGAAGGCGGCGATTTCGGCCTGGCCGGCGTTGATGCTGTTCGTGGTCATCATCGGCGGTATCTATGGCGGCATCTTCACCGCGACCGAGGCGGCGGCGGTCAGTGTCGTTCTGACCATCCTGATCGGTTTTCTCGAAGGCTCGCTGACGCTGCGCTCGATGTGGACCGCGATCCGCGAAAGCCTGGTCCAGACGTCGGCAATCTTCCTGATCGCGGCCTGCGCCAAGATCTTCGTGTCCTTCGTGGCGCTGACCGGGGCGGCCGGGATGGTGTCGCAATGGGTCGCCGACGCCGGGCTGTCGGCGATGGTCCTGATGGCCGCGATCTGCATTCTTTACATCTTTCTGGGCATGTTCCTGGACCCGGTGGGCATCATCGTCCTGACCCTGCCGTTCGTCATTCCCCTGATCGACGCCATGGGCATGGACCTGATCTGGTTCGGTGTCGTCGTGGTCAAGCTGCTGGAGATCGGGCTGATCACGCCGCCCGTGGGGCTGAACGTCTTTGTTATCGGCAACGTGACCGACCGCAGCATCCGGGTGGACGACATCTTTGCCGGGGTGTCGCGTTTCCTGGCGATGGACATGGTGGTGCTGGTCATCCTGATCCTGGTGCCGGCCATATCGCTCGTGATTCCGAATGGACTCTGAGGCGCCGATGACCGACCTGCACGATCCCCGCTTTGCGACGACCCTGGCACGGGGCCTGTCGGTGCTGCGCGCGTTCCGCATGACCGACGAGGGGCTCAGCAACGCGGAAATCGCGCAGCGCACCGGCCTGCCGAAATCGACGGTGTCGCGGCTGACCTTCACCTTGGGGCAACTGGGATATCTGGTCCAGTCGCCCCGCGACGACCGCTTCCGGCCAGGTCCGACCCTGGTGGCAGTGGGCCATGTGGCGGCGGCTTCGCTGTCCTTCCTGGTTCCGGCGCAGGAGCTGATGCGGCGGCTGGCCGAAGAGACCGGGACGCTGGTGGTTCTCGCTGTCCGGGATGGCGACAAGCTGGTCCTGATCCGCACTTGGCGGCCAACCCGCGTGGCCTCGATCTGGCTTGAGGTCGGGCAGCGGGTTCCGCTGCAGCCGTTCTCGTCCTGGCGGGCCTTCATCGCTGCGGCGAGGCCCAGCGAGATCGAACGAATCGCCGCCGAGCGCCTGCCGGGCTTGGAGGTAATGCTGGCCGACAGGCCGCAGGCGCTTGCCGACATGGCGTTGCAGGGCTTCATCTCGACCCCTGCGGGCAGCGGGATGACGGCCGCCTACAACGCGGTTTCCGTGCCTTTCCGCAGCGGGAACCTGGCCGAGCCCGTTGTTTTCACCTGCGGCGCGCTGCCCGCCGAGGCCCCGGTCGAGCGCATGGAGACCGAGGTCGGCCCCCGGCTTGCCGCCGCGGTCCGCACCCTGGAACGATTGACCGGACAGGCCTCTGGCTCCGTCCGCATGGAGGCCTGAGCATGGCTGGACAGACCCCCGTCACCTATCATCGCGAAGGCGAAATCGCCTTCATTGGTATCGACAACCCGCCGGTCAACGCCCTGTCCGCGGCAGTGCGGCAGGGACTGGCCGAGGCTGTAGCTAAGCTGGCCGATGACCCCGAGGCGCGGATCGCCGTGCTGTTCTGCGCCGGACGCACCTTCATCGCAGGGGCCGACATCTCTGAATTCGGCAAGCCTTCGGTGCCGCCAAGCCTTCCCGACGTGATCGCCGTCGTCGAGAGCTCCGAAAAGCCCGTGGTCGCGGCGCTGCACGGCACGGTTCTGGGCGGTGGGCTGGAGGTCGCCTTGGGTGCGCATTACCGGGTCGCGGTGCCGGGCACCCGGATGGGCCTGCCTGAGGTGACCTTGGGCCTCTTGCCCGGCGCGGGGGGTACGCAGCGCCTGCCGCGCGCCGTGGGGATCGAGGCCGCCATCGACCTCATCACCTCGGGCCGCCAGATCGGTGCGAAAGAGGCGCTGCGGCTGGGGCTGATCGACGCCGTGGCGGAAGGGACCAATCCCCGCGCCGCAGGCGAGGCCGAGGCGCGGCGGCTGCTGGACCAAGGGGCCGGGCCTCGCCGCCTGGGTGAAGCCGACGCTCCGGCGGCTGACGCGGCGATGGTGGAGGAATGGCGCCGGAAGGTCGCGAAGTCCGCCCGCGGGCAGGTGGGCCCGATGCGCGCGCTCGACACCATCGTCGAGGGGCTCGCGATGCCCTTTGCCGGGGGCATGGCGCATGAGCGCCGCGCCTTCATGGACCTGATGCAAACGCCCGAACGCGCGGCGCTGATCCACGCCTTCTTCGCCGAGCGCCGGGCCGCGCAGCAGGACGACCTGACCGGCGTCAGCCCGCGCAAGCTGGACCGCGTCGGCATCATCGGCGGCGGCACCATGGGGCAAGGCATTGCGGCCGCCGCGCTGACGGCAGGGCTGGACGTGACGCTGGTCGAACGTGACCAACCTTCGGCGGGCAAAGCGGCCGCAGGCATCGGCAAGATGCTGGAGGGCGCCGTCAAGCGCGGCAAGCTTGCCCCCGAGGCGCGCGACCAGATGCTTTCGCAGGCGTTCCGCGCCGCCGCTGCCTATGACGCGCTGGCCGAGGTCGATCTGGTGATCGAGGCGGTGTTCGAGGATCTCGACGTCAAGCGCGAGGTGTTCCGGACCCTCGACAGCATCTGCCGCTCCGGCGCGGTGCTGGCGACGAACACGTCCTATCTCGACGTGAACCTGATCGCCCAAGCGACCTTACGCCCACAGGACGTGATTGGGCTGCATTTCTTCTCGCCCGCCAACGTGATGCGGCTGCTGGAGATTGTCGTGGCGGACTGCACTGCCCCGGACGTGGTGGCGACCGCCTTTGCGCTGGCCAAGCGGATGGGCAAAATCGGCGTGCGCTCGGGCGTCTGCGACGGCTTCATCGGCAACCGGATGCTATTGGCCTATCGCACGGCGGCCGACCACATGGTGCTGGACGGCGCCTCGCCTTACGACGTCGATCAGGCGATTGTCGGCTTCGGCTTCCCGATGGGTCCCTATCAGGTGGGCGACCTCGCCGGGCTTGACATCGGCTATGCCACCCGTCAGCGCAAGGCGCCCACCCGCGACCCGCGCGAACGGGTGCCGGTCTTTGCCGATCGGCTGGTCGAGGCCGGGCGGCTCGGTCGCAAGACTGGCCGCGGCTATTACATCTATGACAACGAAACCCCACAGGGCCGTCCCGATCCCGGAATGGCCGGATTGCTTGACGGCATCCGCAGCGAACTGGGCGCTGCGCCGCGCAGCTTCGCGCCAGACGAGATCCGGTCCCGCTACATGGCGGCAATGGTGAATGAGGGGGCAAAGATCCTCGACGAAGGTATCGCCACGCGGGCCTCGGACATCGATGTGGTGCTGCTGCATGGCTATGGTTTTCCCCGATGGAAGGGCGGCCCGATGCATTGGGCCGACACGCAGGGGCTGGACCGCATTACGGCCAACATCGCCCGCTTCGCCCAAGAAGACCCCTATTTTTGGCAGATTTCTCCCCTGTTGGCGCGCCTTGCTGCCGAAGGCGGGAAACTGGCCGACGTGAACACCGGAAAGGACATGAAATGAAGGACGCCGTCATTGTTTCGACCGCCCGCACGGGCATCGGCAAGGCCGGCCGGGGCAGCCTGAACCTGACCCATGGGGCCACGATGGGCGGCCATGTCGCCGCCGAGGCCATCCGGCGCGCGGGCATCGACCCCGCCCTGGTCGAGGACAGCATCTGGGGTTGCGGCTATCCCGAATACGTCACCGGCGGCAACATCGCCCGACAGATCGTCATCCGCGCGGGCCTGCCCGTCAGCATCGCGGGCACGACCGTCAATCGGTTCTGCGCGTCCGGCCTGCAGGCGCTGGCGATGGGTGCGCACATGGTTCGGCAGGAAGGCGCGCGCGCGATCCTGGCCGGCGGGGTCGAATCGATCAGCCTTGTCCAGCCGCCCCCCCGGCATTCGCGCGAAACCTGGATCGAGGCGCACAAGCCCGACCTGTATCTGCCCATGATCGACACGGCCGACAATGTCGCCGCCCGTTATGGCGTCGGCCGCGAGGCGCAGGACGAATACGCCTTGCGGTCCCAGCAGCGCATCGCGGCGGCGCAGGAGGCGGGACTGTTCGCCGACGAGATCGTGCCCATCGACGTGACCCGCGCCGTCACCGACAAGGCCAGCGGCGCCACCCGTCACGAAGCCTTCACGCTGTCGGGCGACGAATGCAATCGCCCATCGACAACGCTCGAAGGTCTGGCGTCGCTGAAGCCGGTCAAGGGCGAGGACAGGTTCGTCACCGCCGGCAATGCCTCGCAACTGTCGGACGGAGCGGCGGCGCTGCTGGTGATGGACGGCGACCTGGCCGCGCGCGAAGGGCTGACGCCGCTGGGGGCCTTTCGCGGCTTTGCCGTCGCGGGCTGCGAGCCGGACGAGATGGGCATCGGTCCGGTCTTTGCCGTGCCGCGCCTGCTGGAACGCGCGGGCCTGACCGTGGACGACATCGACTTGTGGGAGTTGAACGAGGCCTTTGCCAGCCAGGCGCTGTACTGCCGCGACCGGCTGGGCATCGACCCCGAGAGATACAACGTCAACGGCGGCTCCATCGCCATCGGCCATCCCTTCGGCATGACCGGTGCCCGTATGGCGGGCCATGTCCTGCTGGAAGGGCGGCGGCGCGGCGCGAAATGGGGCGTGGTCACCATGTGCATCGGCGGTGGCCAGGGTGCCGCCGGCCTGATCGAGATTTTCTGACGGAGACGCGACATGGACATGAGCTTTTCACCCGAAGACCAGGCCTTTCGGGCCGAGGTCCGCCAGTTCCTGAAGGACCGGCTGCCCGCGCGGCTGTCCGAAAAGGTCCGGCTTCATCAGGAGCTGACCAAGGACGAGATCGAGGAATGGCACGCCGTCCTGAATGAGAAGGGCTGGCTTGCCGGCAACTGGCCGGTTGAGTTCGGCGGCGCCGGCTGGACCGCGATCCAGCGCCACATCTTCGAGGAGGAAAGCGCGCTGGCCCATGCGCCGCGCATCCTGCCCTTCGGCATCGCCATGCTGGGGCCGGTGCTGCAGAAGTTCGGGTCGAAGGAACAGCAGGACCACTACCTGCCGCGCATCCTGAACGGGCAGGACTGGTGGTGCCAGGGTTACTCGGAACCCGGCGCGGGGTCGGACCTCGCCTCGCTCAAGACGACGGCGGTGCGCGACGGCGACCATTACATCGTCAACGGGCAGAAGACCTGGACCACGCTGGGGCAGCACGCCAACTGGATCTTCTGCCTCGTGCGGACCGATTCCACCGTCAAGGCGCAGGAGGGGATCAGCTTCCTCCTGATCGACATGACCACCCCCGGCATCACCGTGCGGCCCATCGTCCTTCTGGAGGGCACGCCCGAGGTGAACGAGGTCTTCTTCGACGACGTGCGCGTGCCCGTCGAGAACCTCGTGGGCAAGGAGAACAAGGGCTGGACCTACGCCAAGTATCTGCTGACGCATGAGCGCACCAACATCGCGGGTGTGGGCTTCGCCACGGCGGGCCTTGCCGCGCTGAAACGGATCGCGCGGGCCCAGGTCGCGAACGGCAGGCCGCTGATCGAGAATCCGCTGTTCGCCGCCCGCCTGGCCGAGGTCGAGATCGACCTGATGGCGATGTCCACCACCAACCTGCGGATGCTGGCGCAGGCGGCTGCGGGTCAGGTGCCGGGGGCGGAAAGCTCGATGCTGAAGCTGAAGGGGACCCAGATCCGGCAGGCGATCAACGACCTGACCCGCCGCGCGGTCGGCCCTTGGGCGCTGGCCTTCCCCTCCGAGGCGCTGGAGGGCGCGAATGACGATGCCCCCCCCGGCCCGGCCGAGGCGGCAGGGGCGACCCGCGCTTATCTGAATAACCGCAAGCTGTCGATCTATGGCGGCTCGAACGAAATCCAGCGGGGGATCATCGCCAAATCCCTGCTGGGGCTTTGAGGGGAACCGCATCATGGATTTCGGCTTCACCGAGGAACAGACCATGCTGGGCGAAAGCCTGGCGCGCACGCTGGAACGCGGCCCGGACAGCGCCGCCCTGTTCGACCTGGGAACGGGCGCGGCCCTGATGACCGAAGAGGCCGGCGGCTTCGGCGGCACCGGGGCGGACATCCTGATGGTGTTCCGCACGCTCGGCCGGGCAGGTGCGGTCATGCCGCTGCTGGACAGCGTGGTGCTGGGCGCAGGCATCTTGGCCGCCGCGGGCGAGGCCGATCTGGCCGAGGCCGCCGCCAGCGGCGAGGCCCGCGTCGCGGTTGCGCTGGACGAACCCGGACAGCGCTATGACGGCACCGTGGCGACCCGCGCCGAGGGCGACCGGCTGACCGGCGAGAAGTCGGTCGTGCCGGGGGCCGAGGACGCGACCCACCTGATCGTGCGGGCTACAGACGGGCTGTGGCTGGTCGAGGCCGGAGCCGAGGGGCTGGCCATGCGCGGCTATGCCCTGATGGACGGCGGCCGCGCGGCCGAGGTCACGCTGAAGGATACCGCCGCCCGCCGGATCGGGGACGTATCGCTTCTGGAACAACCGCTCGCCGCCGCGATCCTCGCCGTCTGCGCCGACGCCTTGGGGGTGATGGAAAAGGCGGTCGAGCTGACGACCGACTACCTCAAGACCCGCAAGCAGTTCGGCCGTCCGATCGGGTCCTTCCAGGCGGTCCAGCACCGCATGGCCGACCTGCTGACCGAGGTCGAGCAGGCGCGCTCGGCTGTCTGGAACCTCGCGGGAAACCTCGACGCCCCTGACCGTGACCGCCATGTCGCGGCCACCAAGTCGCTCGTGGGCCGGGTCGCGCTTTACGTGGCCGAGGAAACGATCCAGCTTCACGGCGGCATCGGGATGACCGAGGAATACGAGCTCGCGCCCCTCGCCCGCCGCCTGCTGGCCGCCGACGCCCGTTTCGGTGACAGCGACCATCACCTGGAACGCTTCATCGCGGTCAGCGCCGCATGAGCGGCGGGGCCATCATCGAGGACGAAACCGGCGCGCAGCGCATGGTCGGCTACACGCTGGACGTGGGCCAACCCGACCGGCGCGCCCGCTGCCGGCTGGTCTTGGACGAACGCCACACGAACCGCCACGGCGTGCTGCACGGTGGGATCGCAGGAATGCTGCTCGACAGCGCTGCCGGCGCAACGGCGAGCCTGACCGTGGACGACAGCGGCCGCCAGCCGTTCCTCACGGTCTCGCTCAATATCGACTACGTGGGACCCGCTCTGAAGGGCGGCGTCACCGCGACCGGACGAGTGGTGGGGGGAGGGCGCAGCCTGCTCTTCGTCGCGGCCGATCTGGTCCATGACGATGGCACCCTGATCGCGACGGCGAGCGGGGTCTTCAAGCGCGTCCCCACCGGGACCAAGAGCAGCCCCAAGGACAACCCATGACATCCGCGCAAGCCGAGGCCCGAGTCGAGGACCGCTGCGATCACCTGAAGGTGACGTTGTCGAACTTCGGCCGCCGCAATGCGCTGGCGCCTTCTATGTATGTCAGCCTGCGCGCGGCGCTGGAGCAGGCGGCGGCCGAGGATCGCCTGGGCGCCGTGGTACTGACCGGGGCGGACGGATATTTCTGTGCGGGCGGCGACCTGAACGCGCTGGCGACCCGTGCCGCGACGAGCCGGGACGAACGGCGCGCGTTGATCGAGGACCTGCATGACACCATCCGCGCGATCCGCGCCTGCCCGCGCCCCGTCATTGCCGCCATCGAAGGCGGCGCGGCCGGGGCAGGGCTGTCGATCGCGCTTGCCTGTGACCTGCTCGTGGCGGCGGAGGACGCGAGCTTCGCCGCCGCCTATGTCCGTGTCGGGCTGGTGCCGGACGGCGGACTGACCGCTTCGCTGGCGCGCAGGGTGCCGGCGGGCTTCGCGGCCCGGATGTGCCTGACAGGCGATCCGGTCTCCGCCACTACCCTCGCCGGGATGGGCGTGGTGACAGACCTCGTGCCGCCCGGAAAAGCGCTGGCCCGCGCCGCCGATTTGGCCGCGCGGTTCGCGCAAGGTCCCGCCGCAGCCCAGGGCACGATAAAGCGGCTTCTGGCCTCGGCCCGCGACGGTGATTTCGACGCTCAGCTCGACCGCGAGGCCGAAGCTATGGCCGACGCCTTGGCCGCCCCTGAGGCCGCTGCGGGCGTGAAAGCTCGCCTGAGCCGCGCTGTGCCGGATTTCGGTCGCGGCAGTTCTGGCGCCGAGAAGAAGGAAACCCGCCGATGACCATGACCCGCATACACGATCCGCTCGACACCCAACGCAGCACCCGCCCGGATGCGCCTGCGCTGCGCGATCACGACGGCAGAACCTTCACCTATGGTGAACTATCCGCCGCCGTGGATGTGCTATCCGCCGAACTGAAAGCGCGGGACCTCCGGCCGGGCGACCGCCTGCTGATCCTGGCGGAAAACTGTGCCGCGCTGGTGGGGCTGATCATGGCGGCGTCGCGGCTCGATGCGGTGGCCGTGCCCGTCAATGCCCGTATGACCGAGCACGAGCTGCACCGCATCGCGGACCACGCCGACCCGCGGCTGACGGTTTACCTGACCCATGTCTCGCCCCAGGCACGCACCCACGCCGAGATCGCCGATGCGGCTGGCTGGAACACGCTGTTGGGCAGTCTGGCGATCGCCGGGCCGCGCCCTTCCGCGACGCCCGAGCCTGTGGCAGCAGGTCCCGAGCAGACGGCCGTGATCCTTTACACGACCGGCTCGACCGGCACGCCCAAGGGGGTGATGCTCAGCCACGCCAATCTGCTGTTCGGCGGCCAGACCTCGGTCCGGATGCGCGAGATCACGCCCGACGACCTGATTCTGGGCGTGCTGCCGATGACGCATGTCTTCGGCCTGACCTCGATGATGATCGCCAGCACCGTCGCGGGGGCCGAGCTGTGGCTGTTCCCGCGCTTCTCGGCCCCGGCCGTGGTCGAGGCCTTGCTGGCGGGCGTCAGCGTCCTGCCCGCGGTCCCGCAGATGCACGCGCTGATCATGGAGGAGGCGGGCGGCACCCACCTGCCGCCGGGACGGCTGCGCTATGTGTCGTCGGGGGCCGCGCCGCTTGATCCCGACTGGAAGCGGCGGGCCGAGGCCTTCTATGGCGTGGCACTGCAGAACGGCTATGGCCTGACCGAGACGACAGCGGGCGTCACCCTGACCACCAACCCGCCGGGTGTGCCCGATGTGAGCGTTGGCCCGGCCCTGCCCGGCGTCGAGTTGCGCCTGCGCGACGTGGGCCCCGATGGCGTGGGCGAGATCCAGACCCGAGGCCCGCATGTCATGCCCGGCTATTTCCGCAACCCCGAGGCCACGGCCGCTGCCTTCGACGCGGACGGCTTCCTCTGCACCGGCGATCTGGGCCGCATCGACGAGGACGGCAACCTGCATATCGCAGGGCGCGCGCGCGAGCTGATCATCCGTGGCGGTTTCAACGTTTATCCGCCCGAGGTGGAGGCGGCGCTGAACGACCATCCCCTTGTAATCCAGACCGCCGTGATCGGCCGTAAGACCAAGGGTGGAAACGAGGAGGTCCTCGCCTTCTGCCAGACCGACGATCCCGGCAGGGTAAGCGAAAAGGACCTGCGCGAGCATGTGGCCGAGCGCCTTTCGCCCTACAAGCGGCCCACGCGCATCATCGTTACGACGATGCTGCCGACCTCGCCAAACGGCAAGGTTCTCAAGCAGAAGCTGGTCGAGACGTTCCGCGATGCGCTCGACACCCAGGAGAAAGGATGAGCACGATCGAACGCGAATCGATGGAATTCGACGTGGTGATCGTCGGGGCGGGGCCTGCGGGCCTGTCGGCGGCGATCCGGTGCAAGCAGATCGACCCGGACCTGAACGTGGTGGTGCTGGAAAAGGGCTCCGAGGTCGGGGCGCATATCCTGTCGGGCGCGGTGCTGGACCCGGTGGGCCTGAACGCGCTGATCCCCGACTGGAAGGACAAGGGCGCGCCGGTGAAGACGGCCGTCACCTCGGATAGCTTCGTGGTGCTGGGCCCGGCGGGCTCGGCGCGCATCCCCAACTGGCCGATGCCGCGGCTGATGTCGAACCACGGCAACTACATCGTCAGCATGGGCAACGTCTGCCGCTGGCTGGCCGAGCAGGCCGAAGAGCTGGGCGTGGAAATCTTCCCCGGCATGGCGGCCTCCGAGCTGGTGATGGAGGGTGACCGCGTGGCCGGCGTCGTCGCGGGCGAGATGGGCAAGAACCCCGACGGCACCCCCGGCCCGTCCTATGAGCCGGGCATGGAGCTGCGCGGCAAGTACGTGATGATCGCCGAGGGCGTGCGCGGATCGCTCGCCAAGCAGCTGATCGAAAAATACGACCTGTCCGCCGGGCACGAGCCGCAGAAGTTCGGCATCGGCATGAAGGAGATCTGGGAGATCGACCCCGCCAAGCACAAGGAAGGCACCGTCGTCCACACGATGGGCTGGCCCCTTGGCAAGAACGCGGGCGGCGGGTCCTTCATCTACCATGCCGAGAACAACCAGGTCTTCATCGGCTTCGTGGTCCACCTGAACTACGAGAACCCGTATCTCTACCCCTACGCCGAGTTCCAGCGCTTCAAGCACCACCCGGCCATCGCGGAGCTGCTGGAAGGCGGCAAGCGCGTGGCCTATGGCGCCCGCGCGATTTCCGAAGGCGGCTGGCAGTCGCTGCCGAAGATGACGGTGCCGGGCGCGCTGCTGCTGGGCTGCTCGGCGGGAATGGTCAACGTTCCCCGCATCAAGGGCAACCACAACGCCATGCTGTCGGGGATCGCGGCGGCGAACGCGGCCGCGGCGGCCATCGCGGCGGGACGCGAGGGCGACGAGCTGGTCGAGTACGAACAGGATGTCCGCACGGGCCCCATCGCCCATGACCTCAAGCGCGTCCGCAACGTCAAGCCCGCCTGGTCGCGCACCGGCATGGTGGGCAGCCTGATGCTGGGCGGCATGGACATGTGGGTCGCCAGCCTCTTCAACCGCAACATCCTGCGCACCTGGAAGCACGGCAAGACCGACGCCGCCGCGACCCGGCCCACGAAGAACTATCGCCCGATCGACTACCCGAAGCCCGACGGCAAGCTGTCGTTCGACCGGCTGACCAACGTGGCCTTTTCCTTCACCAACCACGAGGAAAGCCAACCCTGCCACCTGAAGCTGAAGGACCCCACGGTCCCGATCCGGGTGAACCTGCCGGAATACGCCGAGCCGGCGCAGCGCTATTGCCCGGCCGGCGTCTACGAGGTGGTCGAGGACAAGTCGGTGCCCGAAGGTGCGCGCTTCGTGATCAACTTCCAGAACTGCGTCCACTGCAAGACCTGCGACATCAAGGACCCGTCGCAGAACATCGTCTGGACCACGCCGCAGGGCGGCGACGGGCCGAACTATCCCAACATGTAAGAAGGCCGGTGCCTCGCGACCCCAAGATAGGCCTGGCATGACCACCGTAATGCTTATTGAACTCGCCTGATGGAGATAGGAGAAACCACCATGAAGATGGACCGCATCGGCAGCTTCCGCTGGGAAGACCCCTTCCTGCTGGAAGACGAACTGACCGAGGAAGAGCGCATGATCCGCGACACCGCGCGGAGCTATGCCCAAGGCCACCTCGCTCCCCGCGTGCGCGAGGCCTTCCGGACCGAGCAGACCGACCGTGCCATCTTCACCGAGATGGGAGAACTGGGCCTGCTGGGCGTCACCATCCCCGAGGAGTTCGGGGGCACCGGTGCGGGCTATGTGAGCTACGGCCTTGTCGCGCGCGAGGTCGAACGGGTGGATTCGGGCTACCGATCCATGATGTCGGTGCAGGCGTCCCTGGTCATGCACCCGATCAACGCCTATGGGTCCGAGGAGCAGCGGCGCAAGTACCTGCCGAAGCTCTGTTCGGGCGAATGGGTGGGCTGCTTCGGCCTGACCGAGCCGGATGCGGGCTCGGACCCCGGCGGCATGAAGACCACCGCGAAAAAGACCCCCGGCGGCTACCGGCTGAACGGGTCCAAGATGTGGATCACCAACAGCCCCATCGCGGATGTCTTCGTCGTCTGGGCCAAGTCCGACGCGCATGGCGGCAAGATCCGTGGCTTCGTGCTGGAAAAAGGCATGAAGGGCCTCTCGGCGCCGAAGATCGAGGGCAAGCTGTCCTTGCGGGCGAGCGTCACCGGCGAGATCGTCATGGACGAGGTCGAGGTGGGCGAGGACGCGCTTTTGCCGAACGCCGAGGGCCTGGGCGGTCCCTTCGGCTGCCTCAACCGGGCGCGCTACGGCATCGCCTGGGGCGCGATGGGCGCGGCCGAGGCCTGCTGGCACGCCGCACGCCAGTATGGGCTGGACCGCAAGCAGTTCGGCAAACCGCTCGCGCAGACGCAGCTCCACCAGCTGAAGCTCGCCAACATGATGACCGAGATCACGCTGGGGCTGAACGCCGCCCTGCGCGTGGGGCGGCTGTTCGAGGCCGGGAAGATGCAGCCCGAGATGATCTCCCTGATCAAGCGCAACAACTGCGGCAAGGCGCTGGAGATCGCCCGCGTGGCCCGCGACATGCACGGCGGCAACGGCATCTCGGACGAATACCCGGTGATGCGCCATATGGTGAACTTGGAAACCGTCAATACCTACGAAGGCACCCACGACGTCCACGCCCTGATCCTCGGCCGTGCCCAGACCGGCCTGCAGGCGTTCTTCTGAGGAGATGCAGCCATGAAGCTTCTTGTGCCGGTCAAGCGCGTGATTGACTACAACGTGAAGGCGCGGGTGCGTGCGGACGGGTCGGGGGTGGACCTGTCGAACGTGAAGATGTCGATGAACCCTTTTGACGAGATCGCGGTCGAGGAAGCGATCCGGCTGAAGGAAAAGGGTGTCGCCACCGAGATCGTGGTGGTCTCGGTGGGCGTGAAGCAGGCGGCCGAGACGATCCGCACGGCGCTGGCGATGGGGGCCGACCGCGGCATCCTCGTGGTGGCGGCCGACGACGTGCACCAGGACATCGAACCCCTGGCCGTGGCCAAGATCCTCAAGGCCATCGTGGCCGAGGAGCAGCCGGGGCTGGTCTTGATGGGCAAGCAGGCGATCGACAACGACATGAACGCCACCGGCCAGATGCTGGCCGCGCTTCTGGGCTGGGCGCAGGCGACGCAGGCCGGCGCGATCGAGGTCGCCGGCGACAAGGCCAGCGTGACGCGCGAGATCGACGGCGGGCTGCAGGTGATCGAGGTCACGCTGCCCGCGATCGTGACCGCCGACCTGCGCCTGAACGAGCCGCGCTACGCGAGCCTGCCCAACATCATGAAGGCCAAGAAGAAGGAGCTCGTCGAGAAGACGGCGGGTGACTACGGCGTGGACGTGAGCCCGCGTCTGACCGTCGTGAAGACGGCCGAGCCCGAGGGGCGCAAGGCGGGGGTCAAGGTGGCCTCGGTCGACGAGCTGGTGTCGAAACTCAAAGCCGCGGGGGTGATCTGATGGCGGTGCTGCTGCTGGCCGAGATGGCCGAGAACGGGCTGAACCGGGATGCGACGGCCAAGGCCGTGACGGCGGTGAAGCCCCTGGGCGACCTGACGGTGCTGGTCGCGGGCGCGGGCGCGCAGGCGGCCGCCGCCGAGGCCGCGAAGATCGCGGGCGTGGCAAAGGTGCTGGTGGCCGAGGATGCCGCCTACAGCCACCGCCTGGCCGAGCCGATGGCGGCGCTGCTGGTGCAGTTGGCCCCGCAGTTCAGCCACATCGCCGCGCCGGGGACGACGGATGCGCGCAACATCCTGCCGCGCACGGCAGCCCTTCTGGACGTGATGGTGATCCCCGAGGTCAGCCGCGTGGTGGACGCCGACACATTCGAGCGCGGGGTCTACACCTCGGCCGCGATCCAGACGGTGAAGTCCTCGGACCCGATCAAGGTGCTGACGGTCCGCATTGCCAGCTTCGACGCCGCCGGCGAGGGCGCCCCGGCCCCGGTCGAGCCCGTCTCGGCCGCCGCCGATCCGGGGCTGTCGGCCTGGGTCGAGGACCGCGTGGCGGCCTCGGACCGCCCCGAACTGACCTCGGCCAAGCGGGTCGTGTCGGGCGGCCGCGCGATCGGCTCCAAGGAGAACTTCGTGCTGATCGAGAAGCTGGCCGACAAGCTGGGCGCTGCCGTGGGCGCCAGCCGGGCCGCGGTCGATTCCGGCTATGCCCCGAACGACTGGCAGGTGGGCCAGACCGGCAAGGTGGTCGCCCCCGAGCTTTACATCGCAGCCGGCATCTCGGGCGCGATCCAGCACCTTGCGGGGATGAAGGACAGCAAGGTCATCGTCGCCATCAACAAGGACGAGGAAGCCCCCATCTTCCAGGTCGCCGACTACGGACTGGTCGGAGACATCTTCACCGTCCTGCCGGAACTCACCGAAAAAGTCTGAGGGCTGGAGTCTTGAGGGCTGCCTAAGTCGAACGACTTCGGACAAACGATTATAATCATTGCCGTGAAGCAAATAACTGCTGTTCAGGCTTAGCCATTCGAGCCCGTTCACAGATCATCTACCTGCTCGACCCTAGGCAGGAAGCGGTAGACCGAAGAGCGTGCAATCCCCAACCGCCGAGCGATGGCGGTGGGGCTGAGCCGTTCCTCTTCATGCAGCCTTCGCACCTCCACCGGATCGATCTTCGGCCTTCGGCCCTGTAGACGCTGCGGACCTTGGCGGCGGCGAGCTGTTCGGGGTCTCAAGGCCGACTGTCTACCGGACGCTTGGGCGCCAGACCGCAGCGCCTGCGGTCAAGCCGGCCTGAGCGGGCAGCAGCGACTGCCCGGCGGTAATGGACAACGAGAGGGATATTGCAGGACTGCAGATCGTCGGTCGGCGGGCGGGCGGGGATTGAAGCAAGAGGCCCTGAGCTGCCGACCGTGCCCCCGGAACCGCAGTCTGGCTTCGTTGATGCGGCCGTTCATGCTTGCCACAACGCGATCACCCTCGTCAGGGCCTTGGCAGCAAGAAATTGACCGCGATCACCCGGCTCTCGTGGATCATGCCCGATCTCGTGTCGCCGGGCAGAGCCGCTTCGATACAGCCGGCCGTACGGAACCCTCGCCTGCCGCCCTCAAGCTCGCCCCAGGTCGGGCTCGAGATGCAATCAATCGGTTTCTGGCCCATAATCCTCTGTGCTGCTGCACTATTTCGGATTGCACGGTACGTCCCTTCGGTTTTTGGGCGAAGACAGGCCGGAAAGCGGATCAGGAATCCGAGCGGAACCGGCTTGCCCTTCGCGGGCTGAAGATGGTGAAGGAACCTGTCCCGTTCTCTCGCCAGTGCCTCTTTGCGGTCGGGATGAAACTGCGGCGGCACCAGCAGGATCGAGGATAGCGGGCCGGCCTTCGAGCTGGTGCGTTCGGCGACGGCGGCGAGTTCACGATGGACCAGCCACCAGCCGCGCTTGCCCGCCCATGACGGCCGCCACTTGGTGAGTTCGGCCGTATCCCAGAGATAGTGAAGCATGCCAAGCAGACTGAGCTTGCTGGGCGTGGCCGTTGCCGAGGTCGCGGCGGCCGCCGTGCCGTCGGCCAGCGTCACCGCACGACCGGATCTCATCGAAAGCGGGAAATCGAGTTTCAGGGCCGTCGCGCCTTCATGATCGCTGACGATGGCCTTTCCGTTGACCTGGCCAAGCCCCGACAGCTCGGGCGGCGGATCGAAAGTGGGGCAGGAAGGGTCGTGCAGATGCCCGGTTCCGGGCATCCGCTTGAGCAGGAGATCGTCCCCGAACCGGGCGACATACATTTCCGGCTCGGCCGCAGTGCAGAGGCAGCGCGGCCGGACCTTTTTGGGGTAGATTCCGGTAGGGGGCAGGATCGTATCACAAGGCATTTTGGCGGTGGCGTTTGACGATGTCTGTGACGGTGTTTTTCGAGATCCCAAGGTCTCTTGCGATCCATCGGTATGATCGACCGTCTTCCACGGCCTGAATGACCTTTGGAGCGAGCTTGTCGGATTTCGGGCGTTGGCCGTGCTGGCGACCTAGTTTTTTGCCGCGCGCCCGTGCAGCGGCCAGGCCGGATTTCACCCGCTCGCTGAGGAGGTCGCGCTCGAACTGAGCGATCCCGGCGAGCATGGTGGCCATCATTCGGCCGTGTGGCGTGTCGAGTTCGAACGTCATGCCGTTCATGGCCACGACCGAGACTTTCCAGCCTGCGAGCCGATTGAGGGTATCGAGCAGGTCCTGAGTGGAACGCCCCCACCGAGAGAGTTCGCTGACCAGGATGGCGTCGATGTGTCTGGCCTGAGCGAGATCAAGGATACGGTTGCGTGCGGCCCGATTGGCTGAAGTCCCGGAGGCCGTTTCCTTGAACACGCCGACGACGTCATAACCGCCGCGTTCCGCGAAGGCGGACAGTTCCGCCACCTGCCGCTCACAGGATTGGTCCGAGGTCGAAACTCGGGCGTAAATGGCAGCACGCTGTCCCAGTTGAACCACCTCGGATTTTGGCCTTGCAAGCTGTTGATTTTGCTGGTGCGGATTTTGTCCTGAACAGACTAATGATTAACAATGACAGTCACGCATGCCAAGACGTTCCATTTTGACCGCCCGCCAACGTGCGGCGTTGTTCGACCTCCCTACCGACGAAGCCACCATCCTCTACCACTACACACTGGCGGACGATGACCTCGAAGTCATTCGAACCCGTCGCCATGCACGCAATCGCCTCGGCTTCGCCCTTCAGCTTTGCGCTTTCCGGTATCCTGGCCGAATGTTGGCGTCGGGTGAGGTCATTCCAGAGGCCGTCAGCAGCTTCATCGCAGCACAGCTTGGCGAAGAGATGGATGAGCTTTGCCGATATGCCGAGACCGACGTAACGCGGCGCAGGCATCTGATCGAATTACGCCAGTTCTATGGCTTCAAGATGTTCTCCGGTCATCGCGCACGGGAGCTGAACGCCTGGCTGGCAGGCGAGGCGGAGGTGGCAACGTCCAACCACGATCTGGCCCGCCGTCTTGTCGAAGAGTGCCGCCGGACCCAGACGATCCTGCCGGGCGTGTCCGTGATCCAGCGCCTCTGCGCGGATGCGCTCGTGGCGGCGGAACGCCGGATCGAAAGTGCCATCGTGAACCGGCTGGATGAGGATAGAAGGGCCCGCTTGGACACCTTGCTCACGGAGATGGTCGACGGCACGGTCAGCCGGTTCGTCTGGCTGCGCCATTTCGAGGTTGGTCAGAACTCGGCCGATGTTGGCCGCCTCCTCGATCGGCTGGAGGTTCTGCGGGATCTGAACATCTCGCCAGATATCCTCGCGGGCATTCCACCCCATCGGGTGACCCGCCTGCGGCGTCAGGGCGAACGCTACTTTGCCGATGGTCTGCGTGACATCAGCAGCGACCGCCGCCTGGCCATTCTCGCGGTTTGCGCCGTCGAGTGGTCTGCCGCGATTTCCGACGCGGTGGTCGAGACCCATGACCGGATCGTCGGCAAGACCTGGCAGGGCGCGAAGAGGCTGTGCGACGCCAGAATCGCCGACGCAAAGGCGGCGGTGCAGGACACCCTGCGCGCCTTCAAATCTCTCGGATTGGCCCTGCTGGACGCCAGAAGCGATGGGGCTTCCCTGGATCAGGCAACAGAGCTGGCTTGCGGGTGGGATCAGCTCGAAGGGCTGGTCGCCACCGCCGCCGAGTTGACGGACACGATGGCCGCTGACCCCTTGGCCCATGTTGGCCAGGGCTATCATCGGTTCCGGCGCTATGCCCCGCGCATGCTGCGCGTTCTCGACATCGAAGCGGCGGATGTCGCGGCACCCTTGCTGCACGCCAGTACGCTGATCGCAGACGACGAGAAACCTGAAACCCGCCCAGTTGGCTTTCTGCGGCGCGGCTCGAAATGGCACCGCCATCTGAACGCTGCCGCCGGTGACGGCCATCGGCTCTGGGAGGTTGCGGTGCTGTTTCATTTGCGGGAGGCGTTCCGGTCGGGTGACATCTGGCTCCCCCATTCCCGGCGCTACGCTGATCTGAAGCAGGCCCTGGTTCCTGCGGAAGCGGTAGAGGGCGCGCCAAGGCTGACGGTGCCGCTCGACCCGGAGACCTGGCTTGCCGATCGCAAGGCGCGCATGACCGAAGGGCTGGCGCGACTGGCAAAGGCGGCCCGCGCAGGGGCCATTCCGGGCGGGTCGATCGAGAACGGCGTCTTGAAGATCGAGCGCCTGAGCGCGGCGGTGCCGCAAGAGGCGGACGAGCTGGTGCTCGATCTCTACGACAGGCTGCCCGCCATACGGATCACGGAGCTGATGCAGGAAGTCGATGCGGATATCGGGTTCACGGAGACCTTCACCCATCTGCATACCGGCGCGCCCTGCAAGGATCAGATCGGGATGTTGACCGTGCTGCTGGCTGAAGGCCTGAACCTTGGTCTCAGCAAGATGGCAGAGGCGACCAGCACACACGACTACTTCCAGCTCTCCCGCCTGTCCCGCTGGCACGTGGAGAGCGATGCAATCAACCAAGCCCTCGCCATGGTGATTGAGGCACAAGCCCGGCTGCCCATGGCCCAGTTTTGGGGTGGCGGCGTCACCGCGTCCAGTGACGGGCAATTCTTCCCCGCCGCCCGGCAGGGCGAAGCCATGAACCTCATCAACGCGAAATACGGCTCCGAGCCGGGCCTCAAGGCCTATACCCATGTCTCCGACCAGTTCGGCCCCTTTGCCACCCAGAACATTCCGGCCACCGTCAGCGAAGCGCCCTACATCCTGGACGGGCTGCTGATGAACGACGCCGGGCGGAAGATCTCGGAGCAGTATGCCGACACCGGTGGCTTTACAGACCAGGTCTTTGCCGTGACCGCGCTGCTGTCCTACCGGTTCATCCCGCGCATCCGGGATCTGCCGTCAACGCGGCTCCATCTCTTTGATCCCGCCACCGCGCCGAACGAGTTGCGCGGTTTGATCGGCGGCAAGATCCGCGAAGGCGTCATCGTCCAGAACTGGCCAGGCGTCCTGCGTTCCGTGGCCACCATGGCGACCGGCGTCATGCCGCCCAGTCAGCTGCTCAAGAAGTTCGCCGCCTATCCACGCCAGCACGACCTAGCTGTGGCACTCCGCGAAATCGGCCGCATCGAGCGCACGCTGTTCATCATCGAGTGGTTACTCGACGCCAACATGCAGCGCAGGGCTCAGGTCGGGTTGAACAAGGGCGAGGCACACCACGCCTTGAAAAACGCCCTGCGCATCGGGCGCCAGGGTGAAATCCGGGATCGCACCACCGAGGGCCAGCACTACCGCATGGCGGGCCTCAACCTGCTCGCGGCAATCATCATCTATTGGAACACCAAGCACCTCGGTCATGCCGTGGACGCGCGGCAGCAGGCCTGCCTGAATTGCGCGCCCGATCTGCTGGCGCATATCTCGCCGCTCGGGTGGGCCCACATCCTGCTCACCGGCGAATACAGGTGGCGCGGAAGCCAGAGGACCAGCTTGTGAAGTATGCAGCCCCATTTCTTGCGGCCGTCACGGCTCCCAAACGGGCGCACCGCGATCATCGCCACCACGAAGGCGGCCGCAGAGTTCAAAATGGAGGAAAGAAGGGAGGGTCAGGGTCTTGTGATACGATCCTGCCCCCTACCGGAACCTACCCCAGGATCGGCTTGCGCTCTGGATCTCGCTGCGCCTGTCCGGCGTCCAGGACGACACGGCGGCGCTGGCGCGGGTCGGATGGGCGGTTCGGCGGCTGACGGGTGGACCGGGACCGGAGCAGGACCTTTCCGCCTTCGTCGACCGTCGCGACCCCGAGAACCTCAGTGATGAGACTGAGCCGTTCGTGGATCGCGCGAGCGGTTGGCTGGAACTGATGGGGCAAGCCGCGGACCTGCACCCGATCACTCGCGCTTGCGCGGGCTTTCACCTCTGGCGCCTCGCGGGGCTCGGGCAGCACGACGACCGGATGGAAGCGGCTGTCGCGGCCGCGCGGATTGCGGCCAGCGAGGGAAGAGGAGCAGTCTTCGCGCCTCTGGCCATGGGCGGGGCAGGGGGGTTAAGCGCCGGTGGGTCACCGTTCGAACGTCTCGCACGCTGGCTCGACGGGATGGAGGCTGCGTGCCTGACCGCGATGCGGCACCTTGACGATATCGAGGCATGGTCGGCGCGGGCAGAAGCCGAAATGACATTGCTCTCGGGCAGGACGCCGCCGGCCTTGCGCGCAGTGCTGACCGAATGGCCGCTCGTCTCAGCGCCGATGGCCGAGGCCCTGACGGGTGCCAGCCGCGCCGCTGTCCAGCGCAACCTTGCATGGATGCAAGAGCGGGGTCTGATCCGCGAGGTCACAGGGCAGGGGCGGTTCAGGATGTGGAAGGCGACAAACTGAAGGTTAGCGTGCATGTCACCTGCTCACTCGGCAGCAGCGATAACCGCGAGCACGCGGCAGGGCGCGCAGAAAACCACCAACACTTAATGCATTTGTTGCACTTATTTCATATATGGTGGTAGAGAACAGAAACCGGAGAGGAGACCACCATGAACATGCTGGCACACCGACATCTTCCGCCCACGCCGCAGGACGCAGCGATTGCGCGCGTCTCTGGGCAGGCATTGTCACGCTTCGCCCAGGCGCGCGCGCCGTTGAAGCTTCGTGTGACGGACTCCGAGCAGATGGAGCCGATCGAGCTTCCCGCGGGCGCCGTATCGCTGCTCATGGAGATCCTCGAGGCGATGGCATCGGGGCGGGGGGTCACCATCATCCCCGAGAACGCCGAACTCTCGACCGTACAGGCCGCTGAGGTTCTGAACGTCTCGCGTCCGTTCCTGATCAAGCTGCTCGAGGATGGTGCCATACCGCATCGGAAGGTCGGCAAGCATCGCCGCGTCCGCATGGAAGACGTGATGTCCTACAAGGCCGCGATCGATACCGAGCGTGAAGCTGTGCTCGATCAACTGGCCGCCGACGCTCAAGAGCAGGACATGGGCTACAGCTCGAAATGAGCCAGTACACGGTCCTGTTCGATGCGAACGTGCTTTATCCCGCGCCGATGCGCGATGCACTGATGCAGTTGGCGGTCACGGACCTTTTCAAGGCCAAGTGGACGGCTGACATTCATCGGGAATGGATTGATGCGCTTCTGCGCAATGAACCTCATCGGGAAAGGGCCGCGCTGGAGCGAACCCGCGATTTGATGGACAGGGCCACACGCGACTGTCTGGTCATCGGCTACGAGGCATTGGTGCCGGCCCTGACACTGCCGGACCCTGATGATCGGCACGTTCTGGCGGCGGCAATCGTTGGGCGCTGTGACGCGATCGTCACGCAGAACCTGAAGGATTTCCCACCAGAGACACTTGCGCCCTTCGGCATCGAGACCCAGCACCCCGACGACTTTTTCCGGAACCAACTGTCCCTCGCGCCCGGTCTGGTTTGTTCCGCGCTGCGGAAAGTTCGCGCGCGCCTCAAGAATCCTCCTAAAAGCGTAGACGAGTATCTCGCGATCCTGACGCAGCAAGGGCTGGTCGCTACTGTTGCCGACCTGGAGCAATTCGCTGACCTGCTTTGACCCTAGAACTGCCCTGACTGAATACGTTCTGGCCAGAGTTGCGGCACCCGATCCCTCGTCACCGCGAAATTTCGCCTGCCAGGACTGCACGCCCGTGGACTGCGAGAGTCGCAGTGAATCTCGGGCAACCGAACTGCCGGATCACAGCGGCAATGCGCGCATCGTACGCGGCTTGTCCTATCAGCTGTCCGACCGGCTGACGGCGGGTCGGCTGCACGGATCGGCAGTGGCCATCATCATCGGTCTGATCCTGGCCTGGATCGGCGGCATGATGACCGGGGGCAGCCGCGGGCTGGCGGATGTGCCGCTGTTCACCGAGATCGGGCTGATGGGGGGCGCGATGCTGCGCGACCTGGCCATCGTCTCGACCGCTTACGGCGTCGACATGCGCGAGATCCGCAAGGCCGGCGCGGCGGGGGTCAGCGCGCTGGCCTTGGGGATCGTGGTGTCCTTCGCGGTGGGCGCGGCGATCGCGGCGGCCTTCGGCTATACCGATGCGGTCAGCATGGCGACGATCGGCGGGGGTGCGGCGACCTATATCGTGGGTCCGGTGACCGGCACCGCCTTGGGCGCCAGTTCCGAGGTCATCGCCCTGTCGGTCGCTGCGGGGCTGCTGAAGGCGGTGCTGGTGATGATCGGCACGCCGCTGGTCGCGCCGCTGATCGGGCTGAACAACCCGAAATCGGCCATGGCCTATGGCGGGCTGATGGGCACGACCAGCGGCGTGGCCGGGGGGCTGGCCGCGACCGACAAGCGGCTGGTGCCCTATGGCGCGATGACGGCGACCTTCTTCACCGGGCTGGGCTGTCTGATGGGGCCGTCGGTCCTCTATCTGGCGCTGCTGGCCGTGACGGGCTGACCGTCTCGACCGCCAGCACCACGAGGCCCAGCCCCGCGACCAAGGCCCACAGATGCCACAGGATGGGCGCGATCTCGGGCAGGGTCGCGCCCATCTGCGTGACCCGCACCAGCCCGTCGATGGCCGCCGTCGACGGGATCAGCTGCGCCAGCGCGTTGAGATGGGCCGGGATCGCCTCGACCGGCCAAGCGAAGCCCGACAGGAAGAAGAACGGCATCCCGAGCGCCAGCAGCACGACCTGCACGACCTCGCCCCGCCGGAACAGCGCCGCGACCAGCTGCGCCAGAAACCCGGCCGCCAGCAGGAAGGGCAGGCCCAGCATCATCAGCGCCCCCGGCCCGCCCAGGATCGGCAGGCCATAGAGCACCGGCAGCACGATCAGATAGACCGGCAGCAGCCCCGCCCAGATGGCCAGCCACGCCCCCGCCCGGCCCAGCAGCCGCCAGACCGGATGGCCGGGCAGCGGCCCCCGCCGGGTCGCAGCCAGCGCCAAGCCCATCATCATCGTCTGCTGCAGGATCAGCACGAAGGCCGCGGGCAGCACATAAGTCGCGTAACCGGCGGCGGGGTTGAACAGCGGCACCTCGACCTGGACGGCGGGGCTGACCTGGGCGGTGGCCAAGGCGCGGGGCGTGCCTTGGGCGATCAGGCGCCCGGCCTCGATCTCGGCGCCCATCTGGCGCAGGGGCACGGCGGCGCCCTGCATCACGCGCTGATACATCAGGAAATAGCTGGCATCGGCATAAAGCGCGACGGGGCTTTGATCGCCGCGCAGCAGGGCGCGTTCGAACCCGTCGGGGATCAGCATGACGCCATAGGCGCGGCGTTCGTGGACCAGCCGCGTGGCCTCGGCCATGTCGGGGGCGTGGTGGGTCAGGGCGACCGCCTCCGACGCGTCCACTCGCCGCGCCAGATCGGCCGATGCGGTCGAGCCGTCCTGATCGACCAGCACCACCGGCACGTCACGCAGCAGTTCGGCCCGATAGGGCAGCGGATAGATCACCGCATAAAGGATCAGCGCCAGCAGCACGATCATCCGCACCTGTTTGTCGCCCAGCACGGCGGCCAGTTCCGCCCGAAAGGCGGTGGCAAGCGCGCTCATGGCGCGGCCTCCTGACGGGCCAGGCGCGACAGCTGCGCCAGGATCAGCGCCGCCAGAACGCCCGCGATCACCGCCAGCCACAGGACCGACATGGCGGATATGTCCAGGGGCGTCGCGCGCAGCGACTGGTCGATGCGCAGCTGCACATACCAGGTGCCGGGAATGGCCGCGCCCCAGGCCTGGGCCAGGGTCGACATCGCCTCACGCGGGAAACCCAGGCCCATGAATCCGAAGGCCGGCGCGGTGATCAGCGCGATCATGCTGGCCGCCCGGCCCATGTCGCGGGTCAGCACAAAGGCCAGCGCCCCGATCATCTGCGACGCCAGCACGAACAGCACCGCGCCCAGGGCCACCAGCCACAGCGACCCGCGCAGCGGCACCGCCAGCCAGCCATACAGCGCCACATCCGACAGGCCCAGGATCAGCAGGAAGATCACCGTATAGGGCAGGATCTTGCCCAGCATCGCGGGCAGGATGCCACCCGCCATGCGCATCAGCACGCGCGGATGCCGCCCCGGCCCGAAATCCAGCGACACGGCATAGGCGGTCGCGGCGGCGGCGATGATCTGCAGGACCGTGGGGATCAGCGCGGCCAGCAGGAAATGCACATAATCAAAGGCCGGGTTGAACAGCGCATGGGCCTGCATCGGGATGGGCTGCAGCGCGACCATGGCCTGCACGGGCGCCTCTCCCTGACCCTGGCGCACCGACAGGCGCAGGCCCGCCAGCGCCGTGTCGATGGCATTGCGGGCGCCGCGGGCGACCAGCGATCCGGCGCTCATGTGCTGGTTGTCGTAGAAGGTGACGATCTCGGGGCGCGCGCCCCGGGTGATGTCGCGTTCCAGGTTCTGGGGCATCAGCACCGCGCCGCGCACCGCACCGGACACGATCAGCGACCGCGCCTCGGACAGGTCTGATGCGCGATGGGTCACGGTCAGTTCGGGCGCCGCGTCCAGCATCCGCGTGACCGCCCGCGACAGGTCCGACCGGTCCAGGTCGATCACCGCCACCGCCATGCCCGTGGGAATCCCTGCGCGAAAGATCCCGCCCAAGACCAGCAGCATGATCAGCGGCAGCACGATCACCAGCCCCGCCAGCGCCGGGCGGCGCGGCAGCAGGCGGAACTCGCGTGCCATGACGGCCAGCACGGCCCTAGCGGTCCAGCTGGATCAGCGCGGACATGCCGGGGCGCAGACCCTCCAGCGGCGCGACGGGCCGGGCCCGCAGCTCGAAGCTGCGCAGGTCGAAATCGCCCGTCGCGCGGGTGGCGCGCCAGCTGGCGAACTGGCCCTGCACGTTGATCAGGGTGATCTCGGCCTCGGTCTCCGTGTCCAGCGCGGGGATGCGGATGGTCAGCCGGTCGCCCATCGCCAGCCCCGCCAGCAGGTCCTCGCGCAGGTTGAAGGTGAACCAGGCCTGATCCAGATCGACGATGGTGAACAGCGGCGCGCCGGGGCCGACATTCTCGCCCAGCTCGATCATCCGGCCCGAGACCTCGCCGGACAGGGGCGCAAAGATCTCCAGCTCGTCCAGATCCGCCTGGCGTTGGGCCAATGCGGCCTCGGCCTGGGCGACCTGGGCGGCCGCGACATCGCGTTCCTCGGGCGAGGCCCCGGCGCGGGCCAGGTCCAGCTGCGCCTCGGCGGCCTCGACCCGGCCTGCGGCGGCGTCGAGGTTGCGCGTCGACTGGTCCAGCGCCGCCTGCGGGCGCAGGCCCTGCTGCGACAGGCCCGTGTCGCGGCCCAGCTGCTCCTCGGCCAGGCGCAGATCGGCCTGGGCCGCGGCCAGCTCGGCCTCGCGGGCGCGGATCACCTCGGGGCGGGTGGCGCCGGCCGCGGCCTCCGAGGCGCGGGCGACCTCCAGCCCTGATGCTGCGGCGGCATGGGCGGTGACCAGCTGCGGGTTCGACAGTTCGGCCAGCAGCTGGCCGCCCTCGACCCGCTGGCCCAGATCGGCCTCGATCCGCGTGACCCGGCCCGAGGTGCGGGCCGAGACATCGACCCGCGGGGCCGCGACCTCGCCCTGGATCAGCAGGGGGCCGGGGCGCGTCGCCCACCAGACGGCACCGATGACCAGCCCGGCCAGAACGGCCAGGACCAGCAGCGGCAGAAGGGATCGGCGGGGCGCTTGGGCAGGTTTCATCGGTTCGGTCCCTGACATTCGACTGAGGGCCAGACTACGCCCGGCCCGCGCCGGGGACAATGAATAGCCCCGGGTTTTCTAGGCTCAGGACCCATTGATTTTCCGGTTGCTGCGTGATTCAGGCTCCGCAAGGAGACTAACCATGAGCAACCTCTTCTGGCTGACCGAGGCGCAGATGGCCCGCCTGCAGCCTTTCTTCCCCAAGAGCCACGGCAAGCCGCGCGTCGATGATCGGCGGGTCCTCAGCGGCATAATCTTCGTCAACCGCAATGGCTTGCGGTGGTGCGATGCGCCCAAGGAATATGGCCCGGCGAAGACACTCTACAACCGTTGGAAGCGGTGGGGCGACAAGGGCGTCTTCGCCCGGATGATGGAAGGTCTGGCCTCCGAGGCGGAGGCTCCGAAGACGGTGATGATCGACGCGACCTACCTCAAGGCGCACCGCACGGCGACCAGCCTGCGGTCGAAAAAGGGGGATCCGGCGACCAGAGGGGCCGCCTGATCGGCCGGACCAAAGGCGGCATGAACACCAAGCTGCACGCTGTGACCGACGCCGATGGCCGCCCGATCCGCTTCTTCATGACCGCAGGCCAGGTCAGCGACTATACGGGTGCGGCGGCCTTGCTCGGCAGCCTGCCAAACGCGGAATGGCTGCTGGCCGACCGCGGCTACGATGCCGACTGGTTCAGAAATGCGTTGAAAGACAAGGGGATAAAGCCCTGCATCCCTGGCCGGAAGTCGCGCGGCAAGCCCATCAAGCACGACAAGCGTCGCTACAAGCGTCGCAACAGGATCGAGATCATGTTCGGGCGTCTGAAGGACTGGCGAAGAGTGGCAACCCGATACGACAGGTCCCCGAAGGTCTTCCTCTCTGCCGTCGCCCTCGCCGCAACCGTCATGTTCTGGCTATGAAACAAGAACGAGTCCTGACCCTTCTGTATCTGGGTTCTGCTAAACTGTCCCCGTCACCGGCCCCGGCCAGGGCCGATGGCGGGGTGGTGCGCGACGTCTGACCCTTGTGGCATGACCACGTTTCTTAGCCTGTCGGCACCGCCTCTCTTCATCGTCTCGAACAGTTGATTGCGGCCTTGCAGGACCGCGCACCAGAAGGAAGAGAGCATGGACAACCTATCACATGGCCGCGTTATCGGCATAGATGTCAGCCGCGATTGGCTTGACGTTCATTGCCTCCCCGATGGGCACTGCTGCAGAGTGCCAAACACCCCGGCAGGTCATGCTGCCGTAGCGGATCTTGCCCGGGACCGGGATGCCGTCGTCTGCTTTGAATCGACTGGTGGTCAGGAATGGCATCTGTGGGCGCTTCTGGAGACGGAAGGCGTTGCAGCCCGCCAGGTGCCCCCCGCTCAGGTGAAGGCGTTTGCGCAAAGCCGTGGCACACGCGCCAAGACCGACCGGATCGATGCCGAACTCATCGCTCGCTTCTTCGCCTTCCGGCCCGAAGCAGGCCGTAGTCTTCCTGCGGAAAAGCTGCGCCTTCTCAGAGCCTTGACGTCCAAAAGAGCGCAGCTGGTCGAGATGCGCAAACGGCTGCTGGCCCAAATCCGCGCACATCAGAACCTGGGCACCGCCGCGATGTTCGAGGACGTCGACACCGAGTTGAAGCAACGGATCGACAGCCTGGTCAAGGAACTGGAAGACCGGATCACCCGGGCCATCGCGAGCGATGATCGCCTGTCGGAGACCGCGGGTGTTCTCCGTTCCATCCCGGGGATCGGCCCGGTTGCCAGCACAATGCTGATCGCCGAAATGCCCGAGATCGGCACCATCACCGGCGAACAGGCTGCTGCACTCACTGGATTGGCCCCGGTCGCGCACGACAGCGGAACCCTTCGCGGGAAACGGGCCATCGCTGGAGGTCGCCATGCCCTGCGGCACGTGATGTTCCAGGCGGCACTGGTCGCGGCACATCACAACGCAAGCATGAAAACCTTCGCAGATCGCCTTCGCAAGGCCGGAAAACCGCACAAGGTCATCATCACCGCCGTCGCCAGAAAGCTCGTCACCATCGCGAACGCCCTGTGCAAGAGCCGTCAGAAATGGACCGCCGCCATGGCCTGAGAGATACAGTTGCTAGGGCCGATCGACATTCACCGTAGCCAGATCATGGCAGCGGCGAGATGGACGAAGCCTGTGAAGTGGACGGTGCGCCGGTCGTAGCGGGTGGCGAAGCGGCGGAACTGCTTGAGGCGACCGAAGCATCGCTCGATCTGGTTGCGATGCCTGTAGATGGCGGCATCGTGCGGGATGGGGATCTTGCGGTTGCGCTTGGCGGGGATCACCGCCTGGGCGTTCATCGCCGCGATCTGCGCGCGCAAGGCATTGCCGTCATAGGCCTTGTCGGCGAGCACCGCGCCCGCATGCTGGCCGTCCAGCAGACCTGGCGCGGCGGCGATGTCGCTGGCCTGTCCGGGTGTGATGCGGAACCGCAAGGGCCGGCCCAGTGTGTCGGCAAGCATGTGGATCTTGGTCGTCAATCCGCCTCGGGAACGCCCCAGCGCCTGATCCTTGGCCCCCCTTTTCCGGACGCTGCCTGCTGGTGGGCGCGAACGATGGTGCTGTCGATCATCAGATACTGGTTGTCCCGGTCCGCCGTCAGCGCCTCGAACACCCGCTCCCACACGCCGGCGTGGCACCAGCGGCTGAAGCGCCGATGCACCGTCTTCCACTTGCCGTAGCGTCCCGGCAGATCGCACCAATGCGCGCCTGAGCGCAGCACCCACAAACATCCGTTGACGAACAAACGGTTATCCGAACCCGTCCGGCCAGGATCCGTCGCTTTTCCCGGAAGCAGGGGCGCGACCCGCGCCCACTGTGCCTCGCTCAATTCGTACCGCTTCAAACCCATCATGTGTCCCGCGCATTGCCACGGATGACTATGAATCAGCCTTCAGCAGGTTTGGGAATCCTGAATGTCGATCCGCCCTAGGCAGCTGAAGAACCGTGCTCAAGACACTGCCGAGCCGCCGACCGTCATCGGGATCGACGACTGGAGCTGGCGGAAGTCGCAGACCTACGTGCGGCGCGACAAACAGGATGAGAACTGAGCGACAATCAGGATGAGACTGGCGCGCGGGGCGTCGACTGAAGGGAGGGCGTAGCCCGATCGGAAGTCG
>NZ_JAUYTS010000182.1 GCF_030695085.1 Falsiroseomonas sp.
CGCGAGGGGCAGGACTGCTCAATCAGGCCTTGTTGCGGCGCGCGCGGCGCACCAGGCCGAGGCCCAGCAGCGCGGAGCCGAACAGCGCGAGCGAGGCCGGCTCCGGCACCGCGACCACGGTGGCGGAGAAGGTCACGTTGCCGAGAAGGCCGCTCTGCG
This sequence comes from Falsiroseomonas sp., assembly GCF_030695085.1. GTDB lineage: Bacteria > Pseudomonadota > Alphaproteobacteria > Acetobacterales > Acetobacteraceae > Falsiroseomonas. The sequence continues at coordinate 160 of NZ_JAUYTS010000182.1, forward strand.
TGCTGATCGCAATGTTGCCGGGGGTGTCGTCGAAGCCGGTCAGCGTCGCCGTGCCGGTGCCGCGGATCGACAGCGTGCCAGGAGAACCGGCAATGTTCGACACTGACGCGCCCGCGTTCAGGATGAAGGTGCTGACCAGGCCGTTGTTGGTGATCGTGAACAGCAGGCCGCTGGACGCCGTCGGCGCGTAGGTGATGTTGGCGATGTTGACGCAGGCGAAGCAGGTGCCGAGACCGGCAAAGCTGCCACCGGCGATGTCCAGGCGCTGCGGGCCAGCGAAGGTGATCTCCGTGCTGGTCACCTTGTTGATGCCGCCGATCGACAGGTTGCTACCCGCCATGATCGGGCCGGCTAGCACCGGGGAGGCCATGAGGGCGAGGGCGGCGACGGCGCCGAAGAGTGCCTTCTTCATAATCTTATCTTTCTCTCGAACCGGCTGCCGGCAGATCCAGTGGCCCAACCCATCCTTAGCAAACAGTGTGCCAGGGTAATTGGCTTGCTTTTTCAACGGCTTGTATGGCACTTCGGCAGTTCTGTCGGCGGCCTGTAATTGGCGCCGACAACGGGCACGAAACCGTCGAACGCGCTGCCGCAACGGCGGCCAGACCCTGCCGCTGCGCTGCGAGCACGGCGCGCATCACCCGGCTGGCCCAGGCAGCGTTCAGGCCGCGGCATCCTCCGGGGCCAGTTCCACCACCGCCAGCATTGGCCGCGCGGTGCCGCAGCGCAGCGCCTGTGCGGCGCGCGACCGCAGACCATCCCCTGCTACTGCGCCGTCCCGCCAGGCGGCCACGGCGACCAGTTCGGATCGTCCCGCAGCCTGGTGCACCTGCCATGCCACGCCGGGCGCCTGCACGCCGAAGGTCCGCGCGTCATCATTCACGGCCCCAGCGGCCGCACAGCGTGCCGCCGCGACGGCGGCTCAGGCGGTGTCGTTTGCGAAGTGCATCCTGGTGCGCCGTGAGATGGGCTTCATCGCGCGGCCGTCGACGCGTGCGGTCTTCATCGACCGCGACGTGGGGTGCAGGCGGCACCCCCACCCCGGCTGTCCTGTTCTGGCGCGCAGGCGGAACCCCGGGGGACGCTGCGGGACACCTGAAAACGCAAAACGCGCGCCCGGCCAAAGCCGGACGCGCGCCCTGAAGGTATCAGAACCCGCCCCGCGAGGGGCAGGACTGCTCAATCAGGCCTTGTTGCGGCGCGCGCGGCGCACCAGGCCGAGGCCCAGCAGCGCG
>NZ_JAUYTS010000184.1 GCF_030695085.1 Falsiroseomonas sp.
GGCGTGCTGGGCGGCCAGCCATCGCAGGCGGCCTGCAGCAGCGCAGGCAGCAGCAGCAGCGCCTGCCGCAGGCGCGCGCTCATGCGGGCAGCTCCGCCAGGCTCAGCGGCTTCTGCCGGCGCAGCAGGTAAAGCGCCTCCCGCGCATCCAGGCCGGGATCGCCGGCGAACAGGCACAGGAAGAAGCGGTCCTCGCTGGCACGGCCGAAGCCGGGGGCGGCGAAGACCGGGTGGTTCAGCCGCGGCAGGCGGTTCAGCGCCAGCATGCCGATCAGCGCGCCCGCCGCCGCCCACAGGATGGCAACGATGGTGGTGGCCGGCAGGAAGGCTGGCAGCGCATGCAGTGGCCGCCCGCCGACATTCAGCGGGTAGTTGTGCACGCTGAGCCAGTATTGCGTGGCATAGGCCAACACCGCGCCGAACAGCCCGGCGCCGATCGCGATCCAGGCGACGCGCGCGCCGGTGGCGCCCAGCAGCTTCGCGGCTTCCGGCACGGGATAGGGGGCATAGGCATCCATCCGCCGCCAGCCGGCATCCCGCGCCGCGCGCAGCGCCGCCACCAGCGCGTCCTGACTGTCGAATTCGGCGATCACGGCGGAGGTCATGGCACGTCCGCCTCGCTTTCCTCGTGCCGCATCTCGAACATGGACACCACCGGCACGAAGCGTGCGAAGGCCAGCATCAGCAGCGCGAACAACCCGACACTGCCGAGCAGCAGGGTCCATTCCGGCATGGTCGGCGCATACAGTGGCGCGGTGCTCGGCAGATGGTCCCGCACCAGCCCGCCGGCGACCAGTGAGAAGCGATCGAGCCAGACGCCCGCCGCCGCGCCGAGCCCGATCGGCACCGCCCAGCGCGCCTTGATCCGCGCGCGCCTGAACCACAGCAATTGCGGCAGCCCCACCACCAGCGCGGCACCGCCCCAATACAGCGCGGCATAGGCGCCGAAGGCCCGCGCGGCCATCGCCTGGCGCGTCGTCGCATCCTCCAGCAGCGCCACCAGCAGCGCCTCGGCATAGACATAGCCGCACAGCAGCGCCGCCGCGGCGGTCAGCTTGCCGAGCAGGTGCATGTCCTCGTCATCGATGTAGCGCGTCAGCCCCAGCCCGCCGCGCAGCAAGGCCGCCAGCGCCAGCACCACCCCGAGGCCGGAGGGGATGCCGGTCGCCACCACATGCAGCGGCAGCCGCGCCTGGTGCCATTCGGGAACCAGGGTGGTGGCGAATTCCAGCGCCACGATGGTCTGCGCCGAGACCAGCATCGGCAGCACCAGCGCCGCCACCAGCCGGTAGGCAGCCTGGTGCCGCGCCCAGTGCCGCACCGATCCGCGCCAGCCCAGCGCCAGCAGGCCATAGATCTGCGCCTGCACCATGCGCCCCTTCGCCACCGCGCGGTCGCGCATGGTGGCGAGGTCCGGGATCAGGCCGGTGTACCAGAACAGGCCGGTGACCACGACATGCGACATGATCCCCCAGAAATCCCAAACCAGCGTGCTGCGGAAATTCGGCCAGACCTCGAAGGTCGCGGGATAGGGCACGGTCCAGTAGAACAGCCAGGGCCGGCCGAGATGCAGGATCGGGTAGATCGCCGCCGCCGCCACCGCCGCCAGCGCCGCGGCCTCCGCGAAGCGGTTGACGGAGGTGCGCAACCCGTGCCGGCGCAGCACCAGCACCACGGCGAACAGGCTCGCCGCATTGGCGATGCCGATCCACCAGATGTAGTTGATCAGGTCGAAGCCCCAGACGAAGGGGATGTTGGTGCCCCACAGCGCCGTGCCCCGCAGCAGCAGCGCCACCACCGCATAGGCCAGCATCAGCGTCAGCAGCCCGGCACCCGCGACACCCGCCGCGAAGCGCCAGCCGAAATCACCCCGCAGCGGCTGGTCCGAGACCGGGCGGGTGGAAAACTCCACGCTGCTCATGAGACCAGCCGCGCCAGATAGGTGGTGCGCGGCCGCGTATCGAGGTTACCCAGCAGCGCGTAGTTCCGCCCTTCGGCCTTGGCGCGGGAAACATCGCTGGTGGGGTCGTTGATGTCGCCGAAATGGATGGCCCGCGTCGGGCAGGCGTTCTGGCAGGCGGTGACGATATCCCCGTCGCGCAGCGCGCGGCCTTCCTGCCGCGCCGTGTCCTGCGCGCCCTTGATGCGGTGCTGGCAGTAGGTGCATTTCTCGATCACGCCGCGCGGCCGCACCGGCACATTGGGGTTGTGCACCGGCACCGCGCCGGCCTGGCGCGCATAGCCGGCCCAGTTGAAGCGGCGCACCTTGTAGGGGCAGTTGTTGGAACAGGTCCGCGTGCCGATGCAGCGCGGATAGATCATCAGGTTCAGCCCCTCATGGTCATGCACCGTGGCATTCACCGGGCACACCACCTCGCAGGGCGCCTTCTCGCAATGCATGCAGGGCACGGGCTGGAAATCCACCTGGGGCGCCTCCGCGCTGCCGCTCACCACGCGGTCCACCCGCAGCCAATGCATGGCCCGGCCGCGGCCCGCTTCCTCCGGCCCCACCACCGGCGTGTTGTTCTCCGCCTGGCAGGCGACGACGCAGGCATTGCAGCCGATGCAGGTATCGAGGTCGATCGCCATGCCCCAGGCGTGGCCGGTGTACTGCCAGTCCGGATACAGCGAGCGCGGTGGCGGCAGCGGCGGTACCGCCTCGCCCGGCGTCAGGCGGCGCACCCGCGGATCTCCGGCCAGGGTGAAATCGGCACCCCGCTCGGCCCAGCCGGCGCCGCCGGTGGCGCGCAGGGACAGGCCCGCCGCCATCCAGGGCGAGGCCACCTGGCGCAGGCGATAGGCATCCATCCCGATGCCGCCCGGCACCCCGCCCGCCGCGCGCCGCCCGCCGCCGAGCGGCAGCGTCACCACCCCCGGCGCCTGGCCGGGCGTGACCAGCACCGGCGCACGCAGCACGCGGTCGGCCAGGCGCAGCTCCACCTCCGCGCCCTCCGCCAGCCCGGCCGCCCGCGCATCGGCCGGCGCCATCAGCACCGCATTGCCCCAGGCGAGGCTGCCGAGCTGGCGCGGCAATTCCTGCAACCAGGCCTCGCTGGCGAAGCGGCCATCCCAGAGATGCGGGTCCGGTGCGAAGATGGCGACGGGCGTGGCCGGGGCCGGCATCGGCGGCGGCAGCGTGAAATCATCCCGCAGCACCGGCACGCCGGCAGGCGCGGCGCTGTCCGGCACCACGCCGGCTTCCAGCGCGGCCCGCCAGCGTTCCTCGAAACCCGCCTCGCCCCATGCGGCGCGCCAGGTCTCGCGCACAAGTGCCTGGCCATCCGCGCGCGGCCCGGCGAGCGCCGACAGAAGTTCCTCCACCGAGACCGCGGCCTCGACCAGCGGCCGCGTCACCGGCTGGCGCAGGGCGGCTGTGCCGTCAAAGGCCAGGCTGTCGCCCCAGCTTTCCAGCGGATGGCGCAGCGGCAGGTGCCAGCCCGCGGCCAGCGCCGTCTCATCCACCTGCGGCCCGGCATGCAGGCTGTGCGGCACGCGGCGCAGCAGGCCGGCGACGTCGAGATCGGCGGGCGCGTCGAATACCGGGTTGGCGTCCAGCACCAGCAGATGCGTGACCGCATCGGCCTCCGCCACCAGCTCCGCCAGCGTGCCGGCCGCCGCTTCGGTCGGGTCTTCGAGGTAGGGCACCGCGGCGCCGAGCGCGGCATTGATGGCATGCGCCAGCGCATGCACCGCCACGCCCTGGCCGCGCCCGGCCAGCACACAGGCCTCGGGGCCGGCGGCGCGCAGGCTGGCGGCGAGTGTCGCGGCTTCCGGATGCGTGGCACCCGCCGCCGCGGCCACGCCGAGTTCGGCGGCGATGCCGCGTGCCAGCGCCTCGATCTCCCAGGGCGGCAGCACCAGCAGGCGGTCGGCCTTGCTGCCGGTCAGGCTCGGCGTGGATTCCGCGACGAGCAGCGCCGGCAGCCGGCCCGCCTGCCGCCCCGCGGCGCGCGCCTCCGCCCAGCCACGTGCCAGCGCCAGTTGCGCGGGGCCAGGGCCCAGCGGGTCGGCGCCCAGCGCCAGCAGGCAGCGTGTGGTGGACAGATCCGGCCGTGGCACCAGCGCCGCGCCGAAGGCCAGGCGCGCGCCCTCGGCGGCGGCCGCATCGGCCAGCGGCGCATGCACATGCCAGCGCGCACCGGGCCAGGCCGCCAGCACCGCCGCGATCAGCCGGCGCTGGGTGGGGGAGGAGACGGGACCGGTGAGAATCCGGAGCCCCGCGCCGCCCTGCGCCGCCAGCGCCGCGCGCTGCTCGGCCAGCCAGGCGGCCAGAAGCGCCGGGTCCCGCACCACCTGGCCGCGCTGCCGCAGCCGGCGGGACCGCGCCGGATCATGCAGGCCGAGCACGGCGGATTCCAGGAACACATCGGTGGCGCCCAGGCTGCCCGGATGGCGCGGATTGCCCTCGATCTTGATGGCGTGGCCGTTCAGCACGCGGACCAGCACGCCACGGCCGATACCGTCCAGCTCCAGCACCGTCGCGTAGCTCTGCGCCGGCCCGCCAAGGCCGCGCGCCGGGGCGTAGAGCGGGCTGCCGAATTCCGCCGGCGCCCAGTCACACCCCGCCGCCGTGGCCAGCGCCAGGGAAGCGCCGGCGGCCCGCAACACGCTGCGGCGATCCGGGTCGGGCGCTGCGAGGGCTTCTGGCAGCGGGGCTTCGGGTGGCGTCATGCTGGCAGCGGCTCCGCTGGGGCAGGATCGGACGGTGCCCGGCCTTGGCTACGCCGCAGGCCGGCGATGGTTCCCGCCGGATGCAACCGCAGCGGGCCTTTCCACGTTGCCCCGGCATGTCCCGCACCCCATGCCGCCTCGCGCTGCCCCTGCTCGCCAGCCTCGCGCTCGGCGCCTGCGGGGAGGAGGCGGTGCCCGCCGAGCTGCGGGTCGCGGGTGGCGATGCGGCGCGCGGCCGGATCGCCATCGCGGAACATGGCTGCGGCGCCTGCCACGTCATTCCGGGCATCGAGGGCGCCGTCGCCTGGGTCGGCCCGCCGCTGATGGAATGGGCCCGGCGCAGCTATGTCGGCGGGCGCCTGCCCAATGCGCCGCAGAATCTGGTGGCCTTCCTGCTGGACCCGCAATCCGTCTCGCCCGGCTCCGCCATGCCGGCGCTGCCGCTGCAGCAGGGTGAGGCGCTGGACATCGCCGCCTATCTCTACACCCTGGGCCAGGCGCCCCATGTGCCGGCGGGCCAGCCCCTGGCACCCGGGGAGGCCGGCACCCAGCCGGAGCCGCGCATCCGCCCGCGGCTGGACCGGCCAGAGGGGCGCCCCCTGGGTCAGTAGCCCGCCCCGCAAGCCGGCAGCACCAGCGCGGGCGCCGCCTGGAACAGCACGGCCAGCAGCGAATAGCCGGCAACCGCGGCGGCGAACCAGGTGGTGAAGCGCGGCTCGGCCTCGCCACCCTCCAGCACCGGCGTACCGAGCGTCCGGACCGTGCCGCGCAGGATCAGCAGCAGCGGCAGCAGGATGGCCAAGGTCGCCAGCCCGATCATCGCCGGCACCCAGGGCAGGCCGAACAGGCTTGCAGCCTCGTAGCCACGCTCGCAGGCGAAGGCGTTGATGGCGTAGATCAGGGTGAAGTGCAGCGCCCACAGCATCAGCCCGCCGGCGCTGGCCACGACGGTGAAGGCGGATAGCGGGCCGCGCCGCAGGCTGCGCCCGTTCATGGCAGCAGCCTCGGGAAGCCATGCAGCAGGACCAGGCCGACACTGCCCTGGCCCACCGTGTACAGCCAGAACAACCTGGTGTTGTCGATGGTCAGCCGGCGCTGCCCGCCCAGCTTGCCGGTCAGCGACCGCGCCAGGGTGTAGCTGCCCATCAGCAGCGCGATCGCCACATGCGCCGATTGCCAGACGAACAAGCCCCATGCGCTGGCGCCATAGGCGTGCAGCGTCGGCCGGATCGGCCCCTGCCACAGCGCCCAGCCATCCGCGGCCCAGCCGCTGGCCAGCAGCCCGAGCCCGGCCAGCAGCGCCAGCCGGTGCGTCCAGCCGCGCCCCTCGCCCAGCGTCCAGGCCGCGACGGTCATGCACAGCGCCGCGCCGCCATACAGCGCGAAGGCCGCCGCGCCCCAGCCCGGCGCCGGCAGCCCCTGACCCGGCGGCGGCCACATCGCATCGCCATTCACCAGCCACAGGAACAGGTAGCTGCCGAGCAGGCAGGCATAGGCGGTGCCGCTGACCAGCATGGTGCAGACCATGGCCCACCAGGATGCGGTAAGCGGCCCGGTCGCATGCGTCGGCAGCACGATGCCGCCGCCGATATCCGCCCGCTCCGGCCCCACCGGGCCGAAATCCGTGCCGTTCCACATCCAGGTGACGAAGGCCGCCACTGCGATCAACCCCGCCGCGGCCGCCGGAATCACGAAGGACCCGGCCAGCGACAGGAAGCAGGCGGCGGTGCCGGCGGCGGCCACCACATGCGCCCAGGCCGGGCCGCCGACATAGGCGATGTATTGCGGCGTCGCCTCGGCCGGGCTGCTGATCAGCGCCTCCCGCCGCCCGGTGGCGGCGAAGGGCAGGTAGTGGCCACCGGCCTCGACCTGGCGCTTCAGATCGGGGTCGTGCCACAGCGGGTAACGGTCCCGCACCAGGGGCACGCTGCGCATGCCGTATTGCGGCGTGGCGATCCATTCCAGCGTGCCGGCATTCCACTGGTTCGCCTGGGTTTCCTGGCGGCGGAGGCGGAAATTCTTCACCACATCCACCAGGATCACCGCCGCACCCGCCGCGAAGGTCGCCGCCCCGATCGAGGAGAGCAGGTTCCACAACTCCAGCCCGAAGCCGGAGGGGAAGGTGTAGATGCGCCGCGGCATGCCCATGAAGCCGCTGATGTGCATCGGGAAGAAGGTCAGGTTGGTGCCGATGAACAGCAGCCAGAAGGCGATCTTGCCCAGCCGTTCCGAGAGGGGCTGCCCCACCGCCGGCGCCCAGTAGTACAGCGCGGCGAACAGTGGGAAGACCATCCCGCCGATCAGCACGTAATGCAGATGCGCCACGATGAAGTAGGTGTCGTGCGCCTGCCAGTCGAAGGGCGTGACGGAAACCATCACACCCGTCAGCCCGCCCAGGGTGAAGATGAACAGGAAGCCCAGGATGAACAGCGCAGGCGGGCTGAAGCGGATGCGCTGGCGTGCGCTGGCGAAGGTCGCGATCCAGACGAAGACCTGAAGGCCCGAGGGGATGGATACCGCAAACCCCGCGGCTGCGAAGAAGGACAGCGACAGCGGCGGAATGCCCGTGGTGTACATATGGTGCACCCACAGCCCGAAGCTGAGGAAGCCGGTGCCGACCAGGGCCGCCACCACCAGGGAATGCCCGACCAGCCGCGCGCCCGCCATCGCCGGCACGATCATGGACGCCATGGCCGCCGCCGGCAGGAAAATGACGTAGACTTCCGGGTGGCCGAAGAACCAGAACAGGTGCTGCCACAGCATCGGGTCGCCGCCGCGTTCGGGCAGGAAGAAGGGCCAGTCGAAGGCGCGTTCCAGCTCCAGCAGCGTGCTTGCCACGATCACCGCCGGGAAGGCGAAGACCACCATGACGGCGAAGACCAGGATGCCCCAGGCATAGATCGGCATGCGGCCCAGCGTCATGCCCGGCGCGCGGCAGCGCAGGATACCGACGATCAGCTCGATGGCACCGGCAATGGCGCTGATCTCGATGAAGCCGATGCCCAGCAGGTACATGTCGGTATTGATGCCAGGCGAGAACGCCTTGCTGGTCAGCGGCGGATACATGAACCAGCCGCCATCGGGGGCGATGCCGAAAAACAGGCTGGAATAGAAGCACAGGCCGCCAATCAGGTAGATGTAGAAGGCAAAGGCGCCGAGCCGCGGAAACGGCAATTCCCGCGCGCCGATCATGGATGGCAGCAGCGCGATCGCCACCGCCTCCACCGCCGGCACGGCGAACAGGAACATCATCACCGTGCCATGCATGGTGAAGACCTGATTGTAGGTATCCGGGTTCACCAGCGTGAGCCCCGGGAAGGCAAGCTGCGCGCGGATGATCAGCCCCAGCAGGCCGGCGAGCAGGAAGAACAGCAACGCGGCCGCGACGAAAAGCGGCCCGATCATGCCGTTATTCACCTCCGACGCCGCACGCCAGCCCGGCGGCTGCCGCCAGACCTGCTTCAGCAGCGCCAGCTCGCCCTCCGGCCGCGGCAGGGGGTTCGGCAGTTCCAGCTTCGGCGCCTGGGTGTCCATCAGCGCAGCGACTCCATCCAGGCGGCAACGGCGAGCAGATCATCGCCCGGCAGTGAACGGCCGAAGGCGGGCATATTGTTGCCCGGCTTGATGTCCTGCGCGCCGGCGACCCAGCCGGCCAGCGTGCCACGATGGTTGTCGAGCGCCCCGGCGGCCAGCGACAGGCGCGAGCCGACACGGGACAAGTCCGGCCCGAGGCGAGACTGCCATTCCGTGCCGCGCACCGTGTGGCAGGCGCCGCAGCCGGCCTCGCCGAATACCTGCATGCCGCGCGCCTGTTCCGGCGTGGCGGGCGGCGCGATGGGTTCGCGTTGGCGGGCCAGCCAGGCGTCGAACTCCGCCGGTTCCTGCGCCACCGCCCAGAAGGCCATCAGCGTATGCTGCACGCCGCAGAATTCGGTGCATTGGCCGCGCATCACGCCGGGGCGATCAGCCCGCATGCGCTGGCGATTCACTCGGCCCGGGATCATGTCCATCTTGCCGTGCAGATTGGGAATCCACAGGCTGTGGATGACATCGGCGGAGGACAGCAGAAGCTCCACCTCCCGCCCCACCGGCAGGCGCAGTTCATTGGCGGTGACGGCGCCCTCGCCCTCATCCGGGTAGCGCACCTCCCACCAGTATTGCCGGGCGATCACCTCGATCCGCAGCGGATTGTCGCTCATCGGCAGCACCACGGCACGGGAGACGCCGAGGCTGTAGATCAGCAGCGCGATCAGCGTGACGGTGGGGAAGATGATGCCGCCGCCTACAACGAAGCCGCGTGTGCCGAAGGCCTGGCGTATCCGGGCGGGCGCAAATACGGCGAAGACCAAAAGGCCCATCACCAGCACGAATATGGCGGTGCCGCCGATGAACAGCACCCAGGTCAGCACCGCGATGCGGGCGGCGTGGTCGCCCATCGGGTCGAGCGGCGTCTGCACGCCGCTGCATGCACCCAGCACACCGGCCAACAGCAGACCAGCAAGCACCCGGTGGCGTCCCGGCGTTTCGGTCATGCAGCATCCCCCGTCCTCATCCGGCCAACGCGGTGTGCCCGCGACGGTTCCGTGCGGGTCAGCGATGGCAGGTTGAGCAATTCGCCAGGGGTGGAACCTCCACGCCGAGTTGGGCGTAGCTCGCCGCCACCAGCGCGGCCGATTGCGGCTGCGCCTCCCGGTGGCAATCCAGGCACCAGCCCATCGATTGCGTTTCCACTTTCACCGTGCGCGGCATGGTCTCGACCGGGCCGTGGCATTGCGCGCAGGTCAGGCCGGCGCCGATATGCGCGGCGTGGTGGAAGCGGACATGCTCCGGCAGCCGGTGCACGCTGGCCCAGGTGACGGGTGTGCCGAGCGCCAGCGCCGTCTCCAGCGGGGCGAATTGCGCGGTGACGTTCCAGACCTGGCTGTGGCAGCCGAGGCAGGTCTCCGCCGTCGGCATCCCGGCGCTGGCGGCGTGCTCCACCGTGGCGTGGCAGAAGCGGCAATCCAGCCCAACGCGGCCAGCATGGATGGCGTGGCTGAACGGGATGGGCTGCGCCGCCGGCGTGCCGACACCCCAGGCGCCGTCGGACCGGCTGAGCGCGAAGGCCACCACCAGGGCCAGCACCAGGAAGGCCGCGCCGATAATGCCGAAGGCGCGCAGGCGGCTATCGGCGCGGGGGGAGAAAAGCTGGCTCATGAGCTGCGCGATACCTTGGCGATGGCGTCCCGCAGGCTGCCGGCGGCGGCTGCGAAATCCGCCCAGGGGTCGGCCGGCATTTTCCGCGCCTGCAACAGCGTGGCGATCTTCCAGCCCGCGGGGTTCAGCCCCGGCTTCACCGCCGACCACGGGATCGGGCAGGCCACCGGGGAACCTGGCCGCGCGCGGGGCGACCAGCTTGCTATCGCGGTGGAGAGCCGATCGTTCCGCAGATAATCGAGAAAGATGCGCCCCTTGCGCGCCTTCTTGGCCAGCGTGGTGGTGTAGCGCCTGGGCTCGTCGCGTTCCATCAGCGCGCAGACCAGGCGCGCGAAGTCCTTGGCCTCCGGCCAGCCTGGCCCGCCGGCCCGTTTCGGTGGCGCCAGCGGCACCACCACATGCAGCCCCTTGCCGCCGGTGACGCGGGCGAAGGGGGCAAGGCCCAGCGCCTTCAGGCGCTCCCGCAGTTCCAGCGCGCCCTCCAGCACCCGCGCGAAGGGAATGCCCTCATCCGGGTCGAGGTCGAAGACCAGCCGGTCCGGCACGGCGGGCGCATCGGCCATGGCGCCCCAGGGGTGCAGCTCCACCGCCGAGACCTGCGCCAGTGCGGCCAGCCCTGCGGCGTCGTCGATCCGCATATAGGGCTTCGCCTGACCCTCCACCTGCACCGCGCCAACCAGCGGCGACTGCCCCGGCATGGCATGACGCTGGAAGAACAGCCCGCCCGCAATGCCATCCGGCGCCCGCAGCAGCGAAAGCGGCCGGCCCGCGACATGGGCGAGGATGCGGTCGGCAAAGCGGGCGTAGTAGGCGGCGAGATCGGCCTTGGTCAGCGCCGGGTCGTCATCGGTTGCCGGCCACAGCACGCGGTCCGGGTTGCTCATGCCGAGCGGCGGCTTGGCGCGCGGTTTGGGCGGCGGTGCCGGTGTCGGTGCGGGTGCCGGTTCGGGCGGCGGGGTCACCTGCTTCGCCGGCTTGTCCTCTCGCAGCCCCTGGAAGCTGGCATGGCGCAGCAGGCCTTCCTCGGTCCAGCCGCCATAGGCGACCTCCGCCACCAGTTGCGGCTGTACCCAGACCACATCGCTGGTCTTGGCCGGGGTGCCGAGGAAGGGTTTTGTGCGCCGCTCCAGCTTCACCAGGCGCTGCACCAGCTTGGTGGAAATCGCGGCGGAAAAACCGGTACCGACGCGGCCGAGATAGGCCAGCTTGCCATCCCGCCAGGCCCCGACCAGCAGCGCGCCCAACCCGCGCGCGCCACGGGTGAAGCCGCCGATGACGAATTCGTCGCGGCCGCGGCACTTCGCCTTGGTCCAGGCATCACAGCGGCCCGAGGCATAGGCGGCATCGCGCCGCTTGGAGACGATGCCCTCCATATTCAGCCGGCAGGCGGAGGCGAGCACGGCATCGCCGGGCGCCGGGAAATGCTCCAGGTAGCGCAGCACCGCAGCCTTGGTGGGCAGCAGCTTCCGGAGCGCCACCTTGCGTGCCTCCAGCGGCTCCGCGCGCAGGTCGCGCACGCCGTCATGCAGCAGGTCGAAGGCGAAGAACACCAGCGGCGCGGTGTTGGTGCCGGAGAGATAACCCTGCAGGGTCGGGAAGCTCGGCTGGCCCTCCGCATCCAGCGCCGCGCCCTCGCCATCGATCAGCGCATCGGGCAGCGCGGCGGCAGCCTGCGCGATGGCGGGAAAGCGGTCCGTCCAGTCGAGGCCGGTGCGGGTGCGCAGCGTCACCTTGCTGGCCGCGATGCGGAGTTGCAGGCGGTAGCCATCGATCTTCAATTCATGCAGCCAGCCGGCACCATTGGGGGCGGCGGCGACCAGGCGGCAGAGCTGCGGTTCAACGAAACGCGGAATCGCCACCGCGTCCGGCGCCGGCTGCTTGGTTGCCTTGGCGGCGGGCTGCTTCGCCGCCTTCGCGGCGGGGGCCTTCGCAGCGGGGGCCTTCGGCGCTTCTCCCTTCGCGATCTGCGCCAGGGTGCGGCCGCTGGCGATGGAGGTCTCGGCCCGCAGCACGGCGTCGCCCTGCCCGGGCGTCGCCATGCTGTCCTTCTCCTTGATCAGCAGCCAGTTGTTGCGCGGCTCCGGCTTCGCGCCGCCGCGCGGCTTCATCCGCACCAGCACGAAGCCGCCCTTCAATCTTTCGCCGGCGAGCACGAATTTCAGCTCGCCCTTGGCCAGGTCACGATCGACGTTGTCGGGGTCGAGCGGCGCCCAGACGCCACGATCGAACAACTGCACCGTGCCGCCACCGTAATCCGGCTTCGGGATAGTGCCCTCGAAACTGGCATAGTCCAGCGGATGATCCTCCACCTCCACCGCCAGCCGCTTGTCGGCCGGATCGAGCGAGGGTCCGCGGGTCACCGCCCAGCTTTTCAGCACGCCGCCCCATTCCAGGCGAAGATCGTAATGCAGCCGCCGCGCATCATGCCGCTGGACCACGAAGACCAGCCGGACCCCTGCCGCATCGGTCCCACCCTGGGGCTCGCTGGTGCGCCCGAAATTGCGCTTGGCGCGGTAGGGCTGGAGGCTGTCGCGGGCCAGGGCCGGCATCAGCGGGACGCGGCACGCTTGCGGGGCGGCGCCTTCTTCGGCGGCGGCTTCGCCGCGGTCTTCTTGGCGGGTGGCTTCTTCGGCGCGGGCTTCGCCTTCGCGGCGACCTTGGCCGGCGCCTTGGCGGACGGACCCTCAAGGCTGCGGCGCAGCGCCTCCATCAGGTCGATCACATTATCCTCGCGCGGCGGCGCGGCCTTGGTGCCGCCGCCATCGCCGTCGCGCTTGCTCTCGATCAGCGCGCGCAGCGCATCCTCATAGCGATCCTTGAACTCGGAGGGATCGAAGGGCCCGGCCTTCTGGGCGATAATACGCTCGGCGATCTCGATCATTCCGGCATCCGCCTTGCGGTCCGGAATACCCTCGAAATACTCCTCCGATTGCCGCACCTCGTCATGCGTCCGCAGCGTGGTCAGCAGCATGCCGGCACCGCGCGGCTCGATGGCGACGATGCGTTCCCGCGTGCCCATCACCACGCGCGCCAACGCCACCTTGCCGGCCTGCTCCATGGCGGTGCGGATCACGGTGAAGGCGTCCACGCCGGCCTTGCCATCCGGTACCAGGTAGTAGGGATCGTTCCAGAAGATCCGGTCGATCTCCGATGCATCGACGAAACGCTCGATATCGATGGTGCGCGTCGATTCCAGGCGGACGGATTTGATCTCCTCATCCGTCAGCAGGATGTATTCATCCTTCTCGATCTCGAAGCCGCGCACCAGATCCTTGCGCTCCACCTCCTCGCCATCCGCATCGAAGACCTTCGTGCGGATGCGGTTGCCGGTCTCGGGATTGATCAAATGGAAGCGCACGTCATGCGCGCTGGTCGTCGCCGGGAACAGGGAGACGGGGCAGGCCACCAGCGACAGCCGCAGATGCCCACCCCAGCTCGACCGCGCCGCCATGTCGCGTCTCCCCCTTTGATCAGGCTGCCTTGAGGGCTTCCTTGTGGATGCTCCGCACCGCCACCTGCGTCAGCAGCTTGTCAGCGGCCTTCTCCTCCTCAAGCGTCGCCTTCAGCAACTCGGCGATCTCGGTCTGCTTCTGCGCTTCGGCCCAGGCCAGCAGCGTGCCGTAGCGTGCCATTTCGTAATGCTCGACCGCCTGGCCGGAAGCGATGAGGCCGGCATCGCGCACCGCGCTCGGCTCCGGTGCTTCCTCGAGCAATTCCTCGGCTTCCTGGATAAGGCCCTGGATCGCCTCGCAGGTCACGCCCTGCGCGCGCTTGCCGAGGATCTGGAACACCTGCTGAAGGCGCTCCACCTGGCCTTCGGTCTGGTCCTTGTGGTCCTTGAACGCCTGCTTCAGCTCGTCGTTTTGCGCCGCACGCGCCATCTTCGGCAGCGCCTTCAGCAGCTGGCGCTCGGCGTAGTAAACATCCTTAAGCGTCAGCAGGAACAGATCATCCATCGTCTTCATGGCCATCGTCGCGTCTCCGCTTCCCGGCCGCGCATCGCCGCGCAGCCGCTGCACTCAAACGCGGCGCCGCGCCGGAGTTTCTGACGTCCCCCCAAGATTCCGCCCCCGTGCCGCAAAGGAACCGGCGCGGCTTTTGCCGGTTCAGCTTGCCACAACGGCAGCCGAGACACGCAGCCATGCCCGAGGCATTGCAACCACCACAGCACCAGGACCGCCAGCCGGGCCTGGAATCCGAGATGACACCCCGCCCGCGATCCGCGATGGAGAACTGGCGCGCCGCCGGCAAGCTGGAAGGCCGCACCGCGCTGATCAGCGGCGGTGATTCCGGCATCGGCCGCGCGGTCGCCATCGGCTTCGCCAAGGAAGGCGCCGATGTGGTGATCCTGCACAAGGAAGAACCGCAGGATGCCGAGGACACCCGCGCCCATATCGAGGCCGCCGGCCGCCGCTGCCAGGTGATCGCCGGCGATATCGGCGACGCTGCCTTCTGCCGCGATGCGGTGGCCCGCGCCGTGAAGTTCCTCGGCCGCATCGACATCCTGGTGAACAACGCCGCCGAGCAGCACCCCTGCAAGGATTTCGCCGAGATCCCGGAAGCCCAGGTGGAACGCACCTTCCGCACCAACATCCTGGGCATGATGTGGCTGACCAAGGCGGCGCTGCCGCACATGCCGAAGGGCGGGTCGATCATCAACACCACCTCCATCACCGCCTATCAGGGCAGCCCGGAGTTGATCGACTACGCCTCCACCAAGGGTGCCATCGTCGGCTTCACCCGCAGCCTGGCCAAGGCGATCTGGCAGGACCGGCAGATCCGCGTGAACGCCGTGGCACCGGGGCCGATCTGGACACCGCTGATCCCGGCGTCTTTCGACGAGGAGCGCACCGCGCAGCACGGCGCCAGCGTCACCATGGAACGCGCCGGGCAACCGGATGAGGTGGCCCCGGCCTTCCTGTTCCTCGCGGCGGAACAGGACAGTTCCTATTTCACCGGCCAGGTCCTGCACCCGAATGGCGGCACCGTGGTCAACGCCTGAACGGAGTATTGCCATGACCAAGCCCGAGAAGCCTGCCCACCCGGAAGGCGACAGCGGCACCGGCATTCCCGCCGGCACCGCGCGTTCCGGCACCGACAACCGCCCCGATATCGGCGACGAGGTTTCCGGCAAGCGCCAGATCGACCAAGTCGGGCGCAAGAAGACCGAGGATCTCTCGCCCGAGGCCAAGGGCGGCGCCGGCGCGGGCCGTCACTGGGCGGGCGATTCCTGAAGCGCCTACCGGCAGGCGCGCCACGGCCCCATGTCGAAGTGGAAATGGTCGCGATGCGCCGCGTTGTAGTCGGGGCCGAGCACCGCCCTGAACCATTCGCAGGCGCCGTCGCGCAGCGCCCGCAGGAAGTCCGCTTCCGCGCCAGGTGGATCCCAGTGCCGCAGCAGCGTCACCTGCCGCCCATCCCGCAGGGTGAAGCCGGCAATGTCGATGGCGTTGGCCGTGGCGTGCTGGCTGCGCCGGCCGCTGCTGGCGTGGTTCACGTTGCGGCAGTTCTGCGTGCCGAGGTGGCGCACGCTGGCGACCTCGCTGCCCAGATGCTGGCGCGCAGCGGGTTGCATCACCTGCGCCTCGAACAACGCCCAGGCGACGGCGACGCGGCAGGTGGTGACCGGCCCGGCCGGTACCACCGGCGTGCTGGCGGGCAGGCGCACGGCGTTGCTGATCTCACAGCCGATGTCGGAGGGGCGATCCGCCACGCGCTGCACCGGCCGCCCCAGCGTTCCCAGCGCGGCGAAGCAGGCATCCGGCTGCACCGCCAGGCGGCGCAGCTTCACGCCTGTCATCAGGTTCGGCGCCGCCGTCAGGTCCAGCGGTTCGCGCGGGTCCCATTCCGGCGGCAGGTATCGCAGCCCATACCAGCCCGCACCGCCGAGCACGCCCAGCAGCATCACCCATAGAAGAAAACGTCGCATCGGGCCCATGTGGGGGTACTGTCAGAGCGGCGCCAGCGTCGCCCTGCCGGCAATCTCGAAGCGGTTCGCCGGCTGGAGGAGGTCATCGCCACCCGGCGGCCCGGTACGGATCAGATGCGCAAAGGTGGTCTCGACCCCTTCGCCTGGGCGCGGGACGCCTGAAAACGCAAAACGCGCGCCCGGCCAAAGCCGGACGCGCGCCCTGAAGGTATCAGAACCCGCCCCGCGAGGGGCAGGACTGCTCAATCAGGCCTTGTTGCGGCGCGCGCGGCGCACCAGGCCGAGGCCCAGCAGCGCG
>NZ_JAUYTS010000149.1 GCF_030695085.1 Falsiroseomonas sp.
GGACTCACGCCCTACGAGTTCATCTGCAAGCAGTGGACCGCAGAGCCACAGCGGTTCAACGCCAACCCGCTCCACCAAACGCCAGGACTAAACATCTGGCCCTCAATCCACCGGCAAGAAGATGAAGATCACCGCGGCCACCAGGCAGCCCATCGCGGCGAAATAGTTCCAGCGCAGCTGCTCGCCCAGGAACATCACGCTGAACACGGCAAAGACGGCCAGCGTGATGACTTCCTGCATCACCTTCAACTGCTGGCCGGTGAAGGTGCCGTAGCCGATGCGGTTGGCCGGTACGGCGAAGCAGTATTCGAAGAAGGCGATGCCCCAGCTCAGCAGCACGGCCAGCCACAGCGGCCAGGCCGGCTGCTTGAGGTGGCCGTACCAGGCGAAGGTCATCAGCACGTTGGAGAACAGCAGCAGCACCGGTGTCAGGAAGTAGGGGCTCGTCATCATCCGGTCAGGTCTCGCGCGGCTTGGGGCACGGGTTGAGCGGGCGGCGGCAACCGCTTCAGCAGGAACAGCATGATCAGCATGGCCGGCAGTGCGGCGAGGGTGGTCAGGGCGAAGAACCAGGACCAGCCCAGCCCCTCCGCCAGCCAGCCGCTGCCGGCGCCGAGTGTCCGCAGCGGCACGGCGGCGAGCGAGGACAGCAGCGCATATTGCGTGGCGGTGAAGCTGCGGCTGGTCAGCGCGGACAGGTAGGTGACGAAGGCGGCATCGGCCAGGCCGTCGGTGAAGTTCTCCACCCCCACCTGCAGCCACAGCATCGGCATCGAATAGCCGGTCTGGGCCAGCGCCACATACATCAGGTTGGACAGCATCTGCAGGATGCCGGTGTAGATCAGCGCCCGTGCCGTCCCCAGCCGCGCCACCACCCAGCCGCCGGCCAGCGCGCCGCCCAGCGTCATGAACAGCCCGAACACGCTGCCGACCGCGGCAATCTCCAGCCGCGAGAAGCCGAGCGAGCGGTAGAAGGGCGCGGTCATGATGCCGGCCAGTGCCTCGCCCAGCTTGAACAGCGCGACGAAAGCCAGGATCGCCACCCAGTAGCGGCGGCCCATGAAATCCACGAAGGGGTCCACCACGGCCAGTTTCAGCCGCCGCGCCCAGGGCAGCACCACGACTGGCGGCGCCTCCGGCTCCGGCCCGAACATCACCGCGAGGAAACCGATGCCGACCAGCGCCGCGCAGTACGCGAAGGCGGCGGTCCAGCCGGCGAATTCCGCGATGGTCAGCGCCCCGGCATTGGCGGCAAGCAAGGCCGCCCGGTAGCCCCAGATGTAGCAGGCCAGGCCATAGCCCTGGTTGCTCTCCTCCAGCACCTCGATCCGGTAGGCATCGACCACGATGTCCTGGCTGGCGGACAGGAAGGCGACCAGCACGGCCACCATCACCGTGACCTGCGCCGCATTCACCGGATCGGTGAGGCCAAGGCCCAGGATCGCCGCCGCCAGCACCGGCTGGATACTGGCCAGCCAGCCGCGCCGCCGGCCAAGCCAGCGGAAGGCCGGCGGCGCCGCATGGTCCAGCACCGGCGCCCAGAGGAATTTGAACGCATAGGCCAGCCCGATCAGCGCCGTCAGCCCGATGGCGGTGAGCGAGACGCCGGATTCGGAAAACCACTGGCGCAGGGTGAAGGCCGTCAGTGGCAGCGGTACGCCGGCGGAAAAGCCCAGCGCCAGCAGGATCAGGAAGCGCCGGTCCCTGAGAAGGGGCGCGCGGGCGAGGGCGCCGCGGAACGGGTTGGGCAAGCGGGACTCCTTTCTGGCCGCCACCCAGCCCGGGGAGGCCGGCAAGGTCTAGAAGGTTTTGCGCCCACGTGGAAACGCCGGGCCGCGGCCCGCCCGGGCCAGGACCGGATGACCGGAACCCGCGGCCGGCAGGACTCGCCAAGGCGCTGATGGCGCCCGCCGCCGATGCGTCACGCCGCGGCCCTATCCTGCGGCGTCACGCGCCAGGTTGCGGGAGGGTGCGCCGGCGGCCGAAGGCGGGGTGCCGCGTCAGTCCCGGATCGCCTCGGTCAGCGCCAGCCGCGCCGCCTTCAGCCGGCCGAGCAGCCGCCCCGGCGTCACCAGGCGCAATCCGGGCTGATCCACCCGCAGCAGCAGCACCGTGCCCGGCACGAGGTTCAGCGATTTGCGAAGCTGGCCCGGCAGCGTCAGACGGCCCTTGCCATCCAATGTGGGCTGGCGCCCACGCTCGGCGTTGTCGCCCGGCGAGATGGCGAGCTCGCCATCCTCCACCGACACCTGGAGTTTCACGCCGGGCATGAGGCCTGTCGCCGCCCGCAGGGTAGGTGTCAGCAGCACCCGCCCGCGTGTGTCGAGCTGCAATCTGATAGCGCGCATCCAAGGATCCGACCGTTGCGTTTGCGGAGTGTGCCGCAGAAACATACGCCAGCGCAAAGGGCGCGCTTCACAGGCATGGGAGGCGCGCCAACTTCGCATGCCAGCGCACGCGAAACCCTTTTGGGCGCGCCCCGGTACCGGTGTAGGCTCACGGCGACGGTCTCGTGGCGCCCCCCGCCCGGGTCCGGCCCTGCGGCGTGCCGCGCCTCACTTTCCCGGACCTCCTCCGGCGGCGCGTCGCAGGGGCCCCCCGGGTCGGCCCCCCCCGGTCGGGCTTACAGGATCGGACACACCGGATCAGGCCAATCCGATCAGACCAGGATGATGGTGGTGACCCCGGCGAAGCGCAGCGTTGCGCCCCGGATGGTCAGGTTGCCGCTGAAGCGGCTTTTAGCGCCCGACTGGTCGTTGAAACCCAGCCCGCCATCGCGATCCAGATGCAGCGACAGGCCCGGCTCCAGCACATTGATCGCAATGATGAGCTGCGTGAGCGTGACACCCCGCAACGCCAGCACATCCTGCGCCGGCTGGCCGGTGAATGTGGCGTCGCCCTCCGCGGGTGCCCAGCCGTGGGCGGGCGGCATCTCCGCCTTGCCGGCGGGGCAAGGCGAGCCGGCCCTGCCTCGGGTGGCGGCGGCCTGGCCGGTTCGGCCCCAGCTTCCGGCCAGATCCTGCCAGCCCCGCCCGCCACGGGGGCTGTGCCGGCCGGAAGGGTTCTCGTGATCCGCGCTCATCGGCTTCGTGCTCCGCTTGCCACGCCTCGTCTGGCGCAAGGCTAGGGCCGGGGCCGGAAGGCGAGCAGGCGGCGCGTGCCGATGGGGTGGATAGGCGCCGCCTTTGGGCCGACATGAAAAAGGGCGGCACCGTTGCCGGTGCCGCCCCTCAACAGGCTTATCCGAGGTGGCTTATGCCGCTTCGCTGTCCGACTTGCGCGCGTTCTTCTTGCGCTCATTCGGGTCCAGGTAGCGCTTGCGCAGACGGATGGCGCTCGGCGTCACCTCCACCAGCTCGTCTTCCTCGATATAGGCGATGGCCTGTTCCAGGCTCATCCGGCGCGGCGGCACCAGCAGAAGCGCCTCATCCTTGCCGGCGGCGCGGATGTTGGTGAGCTTCTTTTCCTTGATCGGGTTCACATCCAGGTCGTTGTCCCGGGAATGCTCGCCGAGGATCATGCCGACATAGACCTTCACGCCGGGGTCAACGAACAGCGTGCCACGCTCCTGCAGCGAGAACAGCGAATACTGGATCGCCTCGCCATCGGAGTTCGAGATCAGGGAGCCATTCCGCCGCCCCTCGATCGGCCCCGCCCAGGGCTGATATCCCGCAAAGATGCGGTTCATGATGCCGGTGCCGCGGGTGTCGGTCAGGAACTCGCCGTGATAGCCGATCAGGCCGCGCGACGGGATCATGAAGGTCAGGCGCAGCTTGCCGCCACCGGAGGGCCGCATGTCCTGCATCTGGCCCTTCCGCAGGGACAGCTTCTGCACGACGACGCCCGAATATTCCTCGTCGACATCGACCAGGCATTCCTCGAACGGCTCCTCGCGCTGGCCGGTCTCCGGATTCTCGCGGGTCAGCACGCGCGGGCGGCCGATGGTCAGCTCGAAGCCCTCGCGGCGCATCTGCTCGATCAGCACGCCCAGCTGCAATTCGCCGCGGCCGGCCACCTCGAAGGCGTCGACCTCCTCGGACACCTTGATGCTGATGGCGACGTTGCCCTCGGCTTCCTTGAACAGGCGGTCGCGGATCTGGCGGGAGGTGACCTTCTTGCCCTCGCGGCCGCCGAGCGGGCCGTCATTGATGCGGAAGGTCATCGACAGGGTCGGCGGATCGACCGGGATGGCCGGCAGCGGCTCCATCACGGCCGGGTCGCAGATGGTGTCCGGGATGGTGCCGTTGCCGAGGCCTGCAATGGCGATAATGTCGCCGGCATAGGCCGTGTCCACCACCACGCGATCGAGGCCGCTGAAGGTCATCAGCTTGGTCAGGCGGCCGGTTTCCACGACGGAGCCATCGCGGCGCAGCACCTTCACCGGCATGTTGAGCCGTGCGGTGCCCTGCTCGATGCGGCCGGTCAGGATGCGGCCGAGGAAATTGTCGGCCTCCAGGATCGCGGCATTCATGGCGAAGGGCAGGCTCGGGTCGAGGCCCGGCGCCGGCACATGCGACAGGATCAGGTCGAACATGGCGGAAAGGTCCTTGCGCGGACCTTCCATCGTCGTGTCAGCCCAGCCCTGGCGGCCAGAGGCGAACAGCATCGGGAAGTCGAGCTGGTTGTCATCGGCGCCCAGCGCGGCGAACAGGTCGAACATCTCGTTATGGACTTCGTCCGGACGGGCGTCCTGGCGGTCCACCTTGTTGACGACGACCATCGGGCGGATGCCACGGGCCAGCGCCTTGGTCAGCACGAACTTGGTCTGCGGCAGCACACCCTCGGCGGCGTCCACCAGCACGACGGCGCCATCGACCATGGAAAGGATACGCTCCACCTCGCCGCCGAAATCGGCGTGGCCAGGGGTGTCCACGATGTTGATCTTCACACCCTTCCATTCCACCGCGGTGGATTTGGCAAGGATGGTGATGCCGCGCTCACGCTCGAGGTCGTTGCGGTCCATCGCGCGTTCCGCCACCACCTGATTGGTGCGGAAGGCGCCGGCCTGCTTCAGAAGATTGTCGACGAGGGTGGTCTTGCCGTGGTCGACGTGTGCGATGATCGCGACGTTGCGAATTTCCATGGGTGCGTCCGGGTTCCGGCCTTAAGAGTTTCAGCGAGCGATTCACACGAACCGCTTCGCGCCGACCCCCGCCGTCCCGGGCATGACCGTCAGGAGACGGTCATCCAGGCACTTCGCTGGGCCATTGGCTTTGATGCGGCGCACACATAGGGCGAAAAGCGCCAAAAAGCGAGCGCGAACCGCATCGCATCGGCCCGGGGCAGCCCCGACCCGGGGGCGGGGCTGCCGCGCAGCGCGCTACATGCTGCCGGGACCGGGCATCGGACCAGGCTGGAACATCGGCGCCGGTGCCGGGCCCAGGTTGCGCGGCGCGCCATCCGCACCCACGCCCCCACCGCCGGCCTGCGGCATCGGCGCGCCAGCGCCGGTGGCGGTATCGCCGCCCATCATCGGCTGTGGCGCCGGCTGGCGAAGTTCCGCCATCGCCTGGTCGATATGGCGGTTCACCGCGGCGCGGTCGCGCCGGTCGAGTGCCTGGCGCGCCGAGGAGATGGTCGCGACCGGGCCGCGATCCAGCGGCGTGCCCGCCTGGCTCGGCATGACGGAGCGGGTGAGCAGGCGTGTCTCGGCCTGTTCCAGGCTGACACGGGCCTCATGGGTGCGGCCCGCCGACAGCGCCTCGCGTGCTTCCCGCAGGAAGTTCTCCACGGCCGCGGTGTCCATGCGGGCCTGTTCGCCGCCCGGCATCGCGCTGCCCGGGGCCGATCCGTGCGGACCCTGCTGGGACATCGGGGCCTGGGACATCGGGGCCTGGGACATCGGGGCCTGGGACATCGGAGCCTGGGACATCGGAGCCTGGGACATCGGAGCCTGAGGCATCCGTTCGGTCATCTGGGCCTTGGCGGCCCAGGGCAAAATCAGGGCGCTGGCCAGGATCAGGGCGGGTTGAATGCGCATGCTGAACCTCCTTGCTGGGCCGGGATTGGCCCGTTGGGGGTTCAACGCGGTGCGGCGTGATTCAGTTCCGAAGCGCTCCAACGCCCTGATTCAGTGGAAGTTCCGTGCGGTCAGCCGGCCAGGAGCGCCTTCAGATCGGCCTGCGGGCGGGCGCCGAAATGGCTGATCGCCTCGGCGGCGGCAACCGAACCCCAGCGGCCGCATTCGGCCATCGGCTTGCCCTGCGCCAGGGCGGCCAGGAAGCCGGCGGCATAGGCATCGCCGGCGCCGGTGGTGTCCACCACCTGGGTCGGCACGGCGGCGACCTGCCATTGCTCGGCACCGGCCACCACCAGGCTGCCATGCTCGGACCGCGTGATGGCGGCCAGCGACACCTCCTGCCGCACCCGCGCCACCGCCGCCTCCAGATCCTCCGTCTCGTACAGCGACAGGATCTCGGCCTCATTGGCGAACAGGATGTCGGTCTCGTCCTTCACGAAAGCCTGGAAGGCGGTGCGGTGGCGGCCGACGCAGAAGGGGTCCGACAGGGTCAGCGCGATTTTCCGGCCAGCGGCATGCGCCGCCTTCGAGGCCTTGAAGAAGGCGGCCTTGGCTTCGGGCGGGTCGAACAGATAGCCCTCGAGGTAGGTGACGGCGGCGGACGCCACCTCCGCCTCATCCACATCATCCGGGCCGAAGGCGACGCAGGCGCCGAGGAAGGTGTTCATGGTGCGCTGGCCGTCCGGCGTCACCAGGATCAGGCAGCGCGCGGTCGGCGCGCCGCCAGACAGTGGCGCGGTGGGAAAGCGCACGCCGGCCGCCTGGATGTCGTGCGCGAAGACGCGGCCCAGCTCATCCGCCGCCACCTTGCCGAGAAACCCGACCCGCGCGCCGAGCGCCGCGGCAACGGCGCAGGTATTGGCGGCCGAGCCGCCGCTGCCTTCCACGCCCGGACCCATGGCGGCGTAGATCCGCTCCGCCGCCGCGGTGTCGATCAGCGCCATGCTGCCCTTGGTCATGGATTGCGCGGCCAGGAAGCCGTCCTCGGCGCGGGCCAGCACATCGACGATGGCATTGCCGATGCCGAGCAGGTCCAGGGAGGGCGGGGTGGCGTTGGTCATCTGGGGGTGGCCTTGTTCGATTGCGGCGGAACCTGCCGGAAGGGCGGGGCCAAGGCTAGCCCGTAGCAGACGAAGCTGCCGGATGAAGCTGAAGGGCACGTGACCGGCGCGCGGCTTGGCCCGGCCGCCGCGCCGGTCCATCTCCGCCGCCATGCTGCAACCCCTGCTGCTGGCGCTGCGCCAGATCCCCGACCCCGCCTTCCGGCGCCCCTTGTTCTTCGGCGCCCTGGGCGCGCTGGCCGGGCTGGCCGGCCTCGCCTGGCTGTCCGCCTGGGGCCTCGGCGCCGTGGCGGGGGGTGAGGGCTGGCTGGCCAACGCCGCCGCCGCGGCCGGGGTGGTGCTGGTGGCGGTCGCCGCCTGGTGGCTGTTCATCCCGCTGCTGCTGGCGGTGGCCGGGCTTTTCCTGGATGGGGTGGCGGAGGCGGTGGAGCGCCGGCACTACCCCGCACTGCCGCCACCACAAGGCGCCAGCACGGCGGTGCAGGCCTGGGGGGCGGCGGTGATGGCGGCGAAGCTGGTCGGCCTGACCCTTATCCTGCTGCCGCTGTCCTTGCTGCTGCCGGTGGTGGGCGTGGTGCTGCTTTGGGCGGTGGCCGCGATCTTCCTGGGCGACGGGCTGTTCGAGGGCGTCGCCCTGCGGCGGATGGAACGCGCTTCGGCGGATGCGCTGCGCCGGCAGCGGCGCCTGGCGATCTGGGGCCTGGGCGGCGTGCTGGCGCTGCTGGCCGCGGTGCCGGTCGCGAATTTGCTGGTGCCGGTGCTCGGCACGGCCGCGATGACGCATCTTTTGCATCGCCGGATCTGACCGCGATCGCATCCCGGAACTTTCCGCCCTGAACTTCCGGTGGATGAGTTGGGGAGAATTGCTGTTGCGGCACGGCGCGGCGTTGTCGGAACGCGGTGGCCCGTGTTAGCCGGTGCATCTCTACGGTGCGCCGGCAGCGCGCCCGCCGGGCCATCTGGCGCCTGTTGCGCCCGGTCGCCTCCATGGCCGGTCGCGATGCTGCCGCGAGACACCACAGAAGGGGGACGATGATGAATGTCTTCGGCCGTCGCCGGGAAGAAAAGCCCGCCGAGCCCAACCCCGAGCCGCAATCCGCCACCGTTCCCACCTCTCGCGACCCCGATCTGGGCGCGCCCAACCGACCCACCAGGGATGCTTCCAACATGAGCCTCGCCCCGAAGCCGCCGACCCCCACCATGCCGACGCCGCCCGCCGGCACCGCCATTCCGCCGCGCCCACCCCAGATGGGCGGCCCCGCCGGTGGCCCGATGGGTGGCCCGATGGGCGGCCAGCAGCCCGGCGGCGCGCCGACCATGCCGACGCCCCGCCCGCAGGCGCCGGATCGCCGCACCCTGGTGGTCGGCCGCGGCATCAGCCTGCAGGGCACGGTGGCGGACGCCGAGCGCCTGGTGGTCGAGGGCACCGTCGAGAGCCAGATGATCCAGGCGACGGAGCTGTCGATCAGCCAGTCCGGCGTGTTCAAGGGCGAGGTCCAAGTCGAGGACGCCGAGATCGCCGGCACCTTCGACGGCACGCTGACGGCGCGCGGCCAGCTGGTCATCCGCGGCACCGGCCGCGTCATCGGCACGGCGCGCTGCCGCCGCCTGATGGTCGAGGATGGCGGCCAGATCTCCGGCAAGATGGAGATGCTGGGCGACGCGCAGGTTGCCCCCGGCCCGGCGCCGCGCGCCTACGCGGAGGGTTGATGCAGTCCCGCGGCGCCGTTCCGGTGTCGCGGGCGCATCTGCTGCGGCTTCCCATCCTGGCATCGCTGCTGCTGGGCGCGGCCTGCGCCCAGCAGGACCGGGCCGACCCGGTGGTGGTGTTGCAGGAGGCGTTGGCCTCGCACCAGGCCAGCCTCGCCGGCATCGCCCCGCGCCCGGCGGCGGCCGGCGGGGAAGGCTCGGTCGCGCCGCCCACGCCGCCACCCCCGCTGCTGCCCCGCAATGCGGCGGCCGGGGCGCCACCCACCATGGCGGGGCAGTTGGTGGGCCACCCACCCGGCGCGGTCCGCGCCTGGCTCGGCGAACCCCGGCTGCGGCGGGAGGAGGGCCATGCCGAGATCTGGCACTACCAGGGCCCGCAATGCCATCTGGACCTGTTCTTCTACCGCGAGGATGCGCCCGGCGCCGGGCTGCTGGTGGCCTTTGCCGCCGCGCGCGCCATCGGCACCGCGCGGCGTGGCGAGGCGGCCTGCCTGCAGGACATCGCGCGCGGCGCCACCATCCCCTCCGCCCCCGAGGCCCCGCCCACGCCTGAGCCGACCCTGGGCGCGTGAGGCGACAGGCTGCTGCCGCGTTCCAGGATTCTCAGGGTGTTGCCGCGCCAGCTGATGCGCAGGCCTCCGGACCTGGCGGAGAACCGGGCGCGGCTGTTCCAAGCAGGCGCGTGGACCAACCGCCTCGCCCCGGCGATTCCCTGGCGCCCGGCCCGCTACGGATTGCCGCCACGAGAATCCCTCCGCCACGCAACCCTGCCTCTATCTCGTGGCGGTGGCGCGACGGTGACGGCTTCCGCAGGATGGGCACACACGTATCGAGGCGCCTGACCGGATGATTCGGATCGCATGACCCATTGGCTGGATGCCTTCGTGCCGGTCTTCGGCCTGCTGGCGCTCGGCGCGCTGCTGCGCCGGCAATTGCTGCGCGATGACACGATCTGGGCGGGGATCGAGAAGTTGGTCTTCTGGGTGCTGCTGCCCAGCCTGATCGTCACCGCCCTGGCCAATATGCGGCTGGCGGATCTGCCGGTTGGCGGGCTGGCGGGCACCATCTGGGGCGCGCTGCTGGCGGGCACCGCGATTTCGCTGGTGCTGGCGCGCGGGCTGCGGGCGGGGCACCCGGCGATGACCTCCATCCTGCAGGGCGGCATCCGCTTCAACAACCTGATGGGCTTCGCCATCGCTGGCGCCATCTGGGGCCCCGCGGGCATCGCGCTGTGCGCCATCTGCACCGGGCTGATCGTGCCGATGGTGCAGACCATCACCACGCTCGCCTTCGCGCTGGGCGGGGAGGGGCGGGTGCGGCCCATGCGGCTGCTGCGGCAGGTGCTGCTGAACCCGCTGATCATCGCCTGCGCGCTGGGCTTCGCGCTGTCCCTGCTGGGCGGCCTGCCGGCGGGGCTCAGCCCGATGGTGCGGGTGCTGGGCCAGGCCTCGGTGGCGCTCGGGCTGCTGTGTGTCGGCGCGGCGCTGACGCTGAAGGGACTGGGCGACCGGCCCTTGGCGCAAGCGGCAACCGCGGTGCTGAAGCTGGGCGTGGTACCGCTGATCACCTTCGGCCTGGCCACCGCCTTCGGCCTGGCGCCGCTGCCCACCGCCATCGTGGTGATGCTGATGGCGCTGCCCACGGCGGCGACCAGCTATGTGATGGCGCGCGCCATGGGCGGCGATGCGCCGCTGATGGCGGCCATCACCACCAGCGAGCATGTGGTTTCCATCATCACCCTGCCGTTGTGGATCTGGTTCCTCGGCAGCCGGATGTAGCGTCAAGACAAGCCGGCATTACCGACGCGGCAGGAACCCCACGATTTCCTCGGCCCGGGCGCAGATCGGCGCGGCGATCGCCTCGGCCCGGTCGGCGCCGAGGCGAAGCTGCGCATCGAGCGTCGCCGGGTCGTCCAGCAGCCGCGACATTTCCTTGCGGATCGGGTCGAGATGCGCGACCAGGGCGCCCACCAGCACCTCCTTGAACGCGCCGAAGCCCTTGCCCTCATGCTCCCGCAGCACATTCTCCGGCAGGGTGCCGGTGATGGCGGCGAGGATGCCGACCAGGTTGCGCGCCTCCGGCCGGTTCTCGAGGCCCGAGGCATGGCCGGGCAGGGGCTCGGCATCCGTGCGCGCCTTGCGGATCTTCTGGGCGATGGCGTCGTGGTCGTCGGTCAGGTTGATGCGCGACTGGTCGGAGGGGTCCGACTTCGACATCTTCTTCGTGCCGTCGCGCAGCGACATCACCCGCGCCGCGACGCCCTGGATCAGCGGCTCGATCTTCGGGAAGAATTCCACGCCGTAATCGTGGTTGAATTTCTGGGCGATGTCGTTGGCCAGCTCCAGATGCTGGCGCTGGTCGTCGCCGACCGGCACCTGGGTCGCGTGGTAGGTCAGGATGTCGGCGGCCATCAGGTTGGGGTAGACATACAGGCCGCTGGACGCGGCTTCGCGGTCCTTGCCGGCCTTGTCCTTGAACTGGGTCATCCGGTTCAGCCAGCCGAGGCGCGCCACGCAATTGAAGATCCAGGCCAGCCGGGTATGGGCATGGACATGGGATTGCAGGAACAGGGTGCAGCGCTTCGGGTCCAGCCCGCAGGCGATCAGCGCCGCGCCCATCTCCCGCGTCTGTCGCGCCAGCTCCCTCGGGTCCTGCCAGACGGTGATGGCGTGCAGATCGACCACGCAGAAGATCGCCTCATGCGTGTCCTGCATCGGCACCCAGTTGCGGATGGCGCCGAGGTAGTTGCCGAGGGTGGGCACGCCGGAGGGCTGGATGCCGGAGAAGACGCGGGTCATCGAAGGATACTCTGCTTGGGCGGGGTGCCCCTTGTGCCGCCTGTGCGGCGCACGTCAAGCCGTGACCCGCTCCACCCTGGCCCGGCGCGGTGGCGCGTGGTAGCCCGCGGCAGCCGATCTTCGCATGAGCGGGAACCCCGATGTCCGACCTGAACGCACCTTCCTCCCCCATCCCGAACGGCGCTCCCGCCGGCCCGAACCAGAGCGGCCAGCCGGCCCCGCCGCTGCAGCTGAACATCCAGTACACGAAGGACCTGTCCTTCGAAGTGCCTGGCGCGCCCGAGATCTATGTGACCCTGCGCGAGCAGCCGCGCGTCGATCTGGCGCTGGACGTGCAGGCCCGCCCGATCGAGCAGGGCCAGAACGTCTATGAGGTCTCCCTGCAGATCCGCGCCGACGCCAAGGTGGGCGAGACGCCCTGCTTCATCGCGGAACTGGTCTATTGCGGCGTCTTCACCATCAACGTGGAGCAGCAGCATCTGGAGCCGATCCTGCTGGTCGAATGCCCGCGCCTGCTGTTCCCCTTCGCCCGCAACATCCTGGCAGACATCACCCGTGACGGCGGCTTCCCGCCGGTGATGCTGGCGCCGATCGACTTCGTGGCGCTGTGGCAGAGCCGCCGTGGCCCGGGTGCGCAAGACGCGGCGCAGCCGGTCGGGGTCGCCTGAAGCCCGATCGCGCCGCGCCGCGCCAGGGTCTCGCGCGGCGCCTTTCCACCCCGGGTCGCTGGCGGGATGCGCTGACGCGCCGGCTGGCGGGGCCGGGCTTCTGGCGCGCGCTGGCCACCGCCTTCGGCCTCGGCGCGGTCACCGCGCTGGCCTTGCCGCCGGTGCATCTGGTGCCGGTGCTGCTGCTCTCCCTGCCCGGCCTGTTCATCATGGTGACGGCGGCGCCTTCCGCCCGGCGCGCCGCCTGGATCGGGCTGGCCTGGGGCTGGGGCTTCCATGTCGCCGGCCTGCACTGGCTGACCAACGCCATCCTGACCGAGGTGGAGCGCTTCTGGTGGCTGGTGCCGATCGCGGTGCCGGCGCTCGCCCTGCCGCTTGGCGCCTTCACCATCCTGCCGGCCCTGGCCGCCCGCTGGGCCAGGCCGGGCTGGCCGGCCGCGCTCGCTTTTGCCGCTGCCTGGCTGGCGGCGGAGTTGCTGCGCGGCGTGGTCTTCACCGGCTTCCCCTGGAATCTCCTCGGCACCGTCTGGGCATTCGGCAGCCTGCCGATCCAGGCCGCCGCCTGGATCGGCGTGCATGGGCTGTCGCTGGCCACCGTCCTGCTGGCCTTGGCCCCGCTGGCCGGCCGGCGGGGCTGGATCGGCGGCGGGATCGCCCTGCTGGTCTTTGCCGGCATCGGCCTGGGCCGCCTGTGGCCGGAGGAGCCGGAGCCGGAACCCGTCACCATGGTGCTGGTGCAGGGCAATGTGGCGCAGGAGGCCAAGT
Source organism: Falsiroseomonas sp. (assembly GCF_030695085.1). Taxonomy (GTDB): domain Bacteria; phylum Pseudomonadota; class Alphaproteobacteria; order Acetobacterales; family Acetobacteraceae; genus Falsiroseomonas. Next base: position 13,022 of record NZ_JAUYTS010000149.1, read on the forward strand.
GGCGGGAGGATACCCGCCTGCCGATCTTCCAGCGCTACATCGACCTGTCCGCCGGCGGCGTCCGCACCGCGCTGCAGGAGGCACCGGGCAAACGCGTCGTCGTGGTGTGGCCGGAAACCGCCAGCCCCTTCCTGCTGGCCAGCGACCCGCGCGCGGCGGAACTCGCCACCAGCCCGTTGCCGCCGGATGCGCTGCTGCTGGCCGGCAGCGTGCGCGCGACCTTCGGCGCGGATGGCCGCGCGACGCAGGTCTGGAACAGCCTGGTGGCGCTGGATGCCCAGGGCAGCGTGCTGGATGCCTATGACAAGGCGCATCTGGTGCCCTTCGGCGAATACACCCCGCTGCGCGGCCTGCTGCCGATCCGCATCGTCGTCTCGGCGCTGGACTTCACCGCCGGGCCAGGGCTGCGCAGCATCCGCCTGCCCGGCCTGCCGGCCTTTGGCGGGCTGATCTGCTACGAGGTGATCTTCCCCGGTGCGGTGACCCCGGCGGACCGGCCCGGCTTCCTGCTGAACATCACCAATGATGCCTGGTTCGGCGTCTCCGCCGGCCCGTACCAGCACCTGGCCGCCGCCCGGCTGCGCGCGGTGGAGGAAGGCCTGCCGCTGGTGCGCGCGGCGCAGACCGGCATCTCCGCCGTTTTTGATGCGCGCGGCCGGGTAGTGGCGCGGATGGGTCTGGCGGAGACCGGGGTGGTGGTGGCGCCGCTGCCGAGCGCGGCGCCAGCCACGCTGTTTGCACGTCTCGGATTGTGGATACCGATCGGTTTGCTCGTCCTGGTATCCATTCCGCTCATGTCAGGACCGATTTCGCGAGTCGCCTCCCGCAACGATAAGGCGTCTCCATGAGACGACGCATCCGGGGGTGTGGGAGCTTTATTGAGATTTCTCAAAAGAGTTGACAAATCGTGACCGCCCGGATACGCCTTGGTGCGGCCGCTGGGCGGGCGCTTTACTGCCCCTGCATCGGCTCCGCCCAGGCCAGGATGGCCCCCTGAACGGGTGGACATGAACTTCCCTGGACTGGAGTGCGAGTGGTGGCCATCCCGAGCGAAGACGTGGTCGAACGAGCGGAACGGGAGCATCGGCCGAGCCCGATCGACGTTCATGTCGGCAGCCGCGTGCGCCTGCGCCGCACCCTGCTCGGCATGAGCCAGGAAAAGCTGGGCGAGGCCCTGGGCCTTACCTTTCAACAGGTTCAGAAGTATGAGCGCGGCGCGAACCGGATCGGCGCCAGCCGGTTGTTCGACATTTCCCGCGTCCTGGACGTGCCGATCGGCTTCTTCTTCGACGACATGCCCCCCGAGATGGGCGGCAATCAGGGCCGGCGCTTCGGCGGCTTCCAGGAGCAGCAGGAAGGCTTCGAGGACGACACCCTGCATCGGCGGGAGACGCTGGAGCTGGTCCGCGCCTATTACCGGATCACCGATGCCTCCGTGCGCAAGCGGGTTTTCGAGCTGATCAAGAGCCTGACGCCCACCGATTGAATTAACCCTCAGTGCAACTGAGGGTTGTCAAATACGGGCTCGCGATAGCGCCGCAGGGCGGCGCCAAGCGCCTCGCCCAGATCGCGTTTCTCGGCGTCTGAGAGAAAACACCCGACCTCCACGCGGCGCCCGCGCTGCACCAGGCTCAACCGGGCAACGCCGCCGGCCACCTCCTCCAGCGCCACGCGGGTCCAATAGGGTTGCAGCACGGCTTCCCGTACGCCGCCGCGCCCATTGGCGGTGACGACGTGCAGCTGGGTCTCGGTCAGCCGCACCACCTCCCGCGCCCGGGCACTCCAGCGCCGGTGCAGCGCCACCAGCCCCAGCACCAGCGTCACCTCGACGCCCAGGAAGCCCAGCACCGGCCAGGCGCCCAGCACCAGGAACAGCACCCCCGGCACCGCGGCCCCGGCGGCGGAGAGCAGGCACAGCAACTGCATGCCGCGCGCAGAGAGGCTCTGCGACGGTGTGCTGACGGCTTCGAACAGGATCGGTTCGGCGGTGGCTGACATCTTCCTTCACTATGGGGTAGGGCTGGCATTCCGCCATGTCTGAAATCAAGAAACCCTCCCCCTCCAGCCGCATCGCCAAGCCGGCCGCGCGGCCGCCCCGCAAGGCGCGGGTGATGAGCCGCGCCCAGGCCGAAACCTTCCTGCGCGCCCTGGCCGCCGCCAACCCGGCGCCGGAGACCGAACTGCATTTCCGCGATGCCTACACGCTGCTGGTGGCCGTCGCCCTGTCCGCGCAGACCACCGATGTGGCGGTGAACAAGGCCACCGCCACGCTGTTCGCGGCGGCGGCAACCCCCGCCGCCATGGTGGCCCTCGGCGTGGAGGGGGTGGCGCCGCATATCCGCCGGATCGGCCTATGGCAGGGCAAGGCGCGCAATGTGGTGGCGCTGTCCCAGTTGCTGCTCGACCGGCATGGCGGCGAGGTGCCGAATGACCGCGCCGCGCTGGAGGCGCTGCCCGGGGTCGGCCGCAAGACCGCCAATGTGGTGCTCAACGTCGCCTTCGGGCAGGAGACGATGGCGGTGGACACCCACATCTTCCGCCTCGGCAACCGCACCGGCCTCGCGCCGGGCAAGACCCCGCGGCAGGTGGAGGATGGCCTGGTCAGGCGCTGCCCGCCCGACATGCTGCGCGACGCGCATCACTGGCTGATCCTGCATGGCCGCTACATCTGCAAGGCGCGCGCACCGGAATGCTGGCGCTGCCCGGCTGTGGCGCATTGCAACCACCCGGCGAAGCTTCTGGCCCCGCCTCCGCCCCAGCGCTGAACCGGCCGCCCGGCCGGCCCCGCCAAGCCGGGGTCCAGGAAAAAGGGCCGCCAGCTATTGCCGGCGGCCCCCGATGAAATGACTCTCCGGATCAGCGCTGCTGGCTCTGCTTGCCGCCGCTACGACCCGCTTCGCTGGCCTTCTCGCGATCATTGGCGAAGTTGCCAGGGTTGTTCTCGCGGCCCTGGTGCTGTCCGCCGATATGCCCGGCCTCGCTGGCCTTCTCGCGATCATTGGCGAAATTGCCGGGGTTGTTGCCAGCGTTTTGCTGCTGACCGCCGCTACGGCCGGCCTCGCTGGCCTTCTCGCGGTCATTGGCGAAGTTGCCGGGATTGGACGAGTTCTTGCTGCTCATGTGGGGTCTCCCTCATGTCTGGCCCGGGTCGTCCTGCGACCCCGCCGGGTGGCCCGGCGGGCAAGGATCGCCACGCCAGGGACAAGGGAAGAACGCCACGCCTGCGCCGGCGATCCGGCATGGAGGCCATTTCACGGGTTGCGCGAGTGTAGCAGTGCCGGACCGTGCCGGTTTCGCGGCCGGCGGCGGCGAGGGTGGCGCCGGGCGCCTGTCAGGGACAGGAAACCATGCGCTCTCCCCCAGCCGCCGGCAGTCTCAGGCGGAGTTCAGCGTTCCACATCCTCGAGCGACAGGCCGAAGGCGGCGACGCCCTCCGCCAGCAGATCGCCGAAATTATCCATGCCGAGCAGCAGTTCCGCCGCATCCTCGCCGCCGTCACGGTCGGCGGCCTGCTCCAGCGCCTCCTCCCACTCCTCGGCGGTGAAATCACCGCGGCCGACCAGGGCGAGCGCGATCAGCGCCGCCTGCTCATCCTCGTTCAGGGCGAGGATGGCAGCCCGCAGGCTGTCCTCGTCGAACTCGTCCTCGACCGCGCCGGTGTCCGGGTCCGTCTCCGCCTCGGCGTCGAGGTCCACGACCTCGGTGCCCTGCACGGCGCGGGCCTGGTCCACCAATGTGGCCACCACTTCCAGGCTGATGCCCAGGTCCAGATCGTCTTCCGATGCCTCCGCCATGGGGCCGTCCCTTTTCGTCACGCCGCGTTGTGTGGATTAGTAGCGCCGGGCCGGCCCGGTTCCAGGCCCGCCCGTCAAAAAACCCTCAGCCATTCACCCAGTCGGGTGCCATGGCGGGATTCACGAAGCGCTGGTCCTTCGGCAACGCGGCGATGGCCGCGAGATCCGCCGAATCCAGCGCCACATCCAGCGCCGCCAGGTTCTCCGCCTGCCGCGCTGCACTGGCTGCCTTCGGCACCATCGCGACCCCAGGCTGCGCCAGCAGCCAGGCCAGCGCCACCTGGGCGGCCGTGACGCCATGCTTGCGGGCGATGTCCTGCAACACGGGCTGGTTGGCCGTCTCGCCCTTGCCGAGCGGCGAATAGGCGGTCAGCGCCATGTCGTTGGCGCGGCAGATTTCCAGCAGCTTCGACTGGTCCAGCAGCGCGTGGAATTCCACCTGCAGGCAGGAAAGCCCCACGCCCTGGTCGATGGCGCGTTGCAGCAGCCTGGGCGGGAAGTTGGAAACGCCGATCGCCTTGGCCAGCCCCTCCGCCCGGATCGCGGCGAGACCCGCCAGCGCATCGGCCAGGTCCAGCTCCGGGCTGGGCCAATGGATCAGCAGCAGATCCACATAGGGCGTCGCCAGGCGCTTCAGGCTGGCCTGGAAGGCGGTGCGGATCGCCGCGCCATTCGGCTTGTCGTTCCAGATCTTCGTGGTCAGGAAGATCTCGGCGCGCGGCACGTCGCTGGAAGCGAGGCCGGCGCCCACGGCGTCCTCATTGCCATACATCTCCGCCGTATCGATGTGGCGGTAGCCGAGCGCCAGCGCGGATTGTACGGCGGCGGTGCATTCGGCGCCCTTCATCGGCCAGGTGCCGAGGCCGAGGCGCGGCATGCGGATGTTCGGGATGACGGGCATCGCCATGCGGGTGCTCCTCAGCGTTTCGTGAGATCGACGAAGCCGGCAAGTCCGGCTTCCGTGCCGAAGGCCAGCCTCGTGCCGTTGGCATTCCAGGCAAGGCTGGTGATGGCCGACCCGCGCGGCGGCGCCACCGGCACCACCTTGCCGCTCGCCACATCCGCCATCAGCACCAGCCCGTCGCCGAAGCCGGCGGCGACAACTTCATGCTGCGGATGGCAGGCGACGGCGCTGCACAGAACCTCATCCCCGCCGGCAAGTTCCGTCGGCGCCTTGCCCATCGGGCCGCCGCCGAAGAAGGGCCACAGCACCACGGATTCCGCGCCGCTGGTCGCCAGCCAGCGGCCGCGGCTGGTGAAGGCCAGGGAATGCGTCTTGCCGGGGTAGCCGGACATCCGCATGTGCTGGCCATCGGCCAGCCGCCAGCCATGCAGCGCGGTTTCCTGCATGGCGGTCACGACATGGGTGCCGTCCGGGCTGAAGGCGATGGCGTGGTGGCTGCCCTTCCACTCCAGCAGCTTCGGCTTGTCCTCCTTCGCCGCGACGAACCACAGCGACGCGCCGCCATAATGGCTGGCGGCCAGCCGCTTGCCCTTGGCATCGAAGGCGAGACCGCCGACCGAGGACGGGTGTGGCAGGGATTTCAGCACCTGGCCCGCCGCATCCAGCACATGCGCGACCTTGCCGACGGAGGCGGCGCGGATGCCGGATTCATGCGCCGCGACATGGTCCACCCATTTGCTGCCGAATTTCTGCACCTCGGTCACGGTGCCATCCGGCGCGGTATGCACCAGGCGGCCATCATCGCCGCCGGTCAGGAAGCCGCCCTTGCCATCGGCGCAGGCCGATAGGATGGCGCCGTCATGCGCCGCCGCCGTGATGTCCCCGATCCGCAGCGTGCCATCGGCCAGGGCGAAGCCCAGCACGCCGGTGCGGTCGAACACCGCCGCCACCACCCAGCCGCCGAGTTCCTGCGTCGTGCCGCGCTGGGCCAGCAGGAAATCGGCCTCCGTCACGGCAGCCATCAGGCCGGGACCTGGCAGGCCTCGAAGCCGCGGCGCAGCTGCGGGCGGTTCAGGTCGCGGCCGATGAAGACGATCTTGGAGCGGCGCGGATCGCCCTCCTTCCAATTCCCGATGTAGTCGCCATCGGCGATCATGTGCACCGCCTGGAAGGCGAAGCGCCGGTCGTCATTGGCATAGGCGAGCACGCCCTTGGTCCGCAGCAGGTCCTGGCCCTTCTTCTGCAGCAGGTCGCTGATCCAGGCGTTGAACTTCTCCGGGTCCAGCGGGCGCGTCGCCTCGAAGGACAGGCTCATCACCGCGTCGTCATGCGTGTGGTCGTCCTCGCCGGAGAGGAATTCCGGGTCGCGCTCCAGGATGCGCTCCAGGTTGAAGGCGTCGCGGCCGATCACGGCCTCGATCGGCACGTCGGATTTCGTGGCGCGGCGGATCTCGGCATAGGGGTTGATGCCGCGGATGCGACGCTCCACCGCATCCGCCTCCTCCGCCGTGACCAGGTCGATCTTGTTCAGCACGATGATGTCGGCGAAGGCGATCTGTTCCTGCGCTTCCTTGCTGTCCTCCAGCCGGGCGAACAGGTGCTTCGCATCCACCACGGTAACAATGGCGTCGAGCCTGGTGGCGCGCTTCACATCCTCATCGGCAAAGAACGTCTGCGCCACCGGGGCGGGGTCGGCGAGGCCGGTGGTTTCCACGATGATGCCGTCGAAGCGGCCCTTGCGCTTCATCAGCCCGCCGATGATGCGGATCAGGTCGCCGCGCACGGTGCAGCAAATGCAGCCGTTGTTCATCTCGAACACTTCCTCGTCGGCATCGACGACGAGGTCGTTATCCACTCCCAGCTCTCCGAATTCGTTGATCACCACGGCGTATTTCTTGCCGTGCTTCTCCGACAGGATGCGGTTGAGCAGCGTGGTCTTGCCGGCGCCGAGGTAGCCGGTGAGCACGGTGACGGGAACGGGGGTATCGGCCATCGGGGCAGTCTCCGGGATCGGTTTGGGCGCATATATGGGATTGGGCCGCCCGGCTACCCGTGCGGCGCATGCAACCCTGCGATCCCCGGCGCCCGGGCGGCTTGGGCGGCCCGGAGGGCCGAGCCGCCGAATGGCGGCCGCGGCCTATGCCGCGAAGCCAAGGCCGCGGATGCGGCCGCCCGGCGTTTGAGGGGCGCGAAGGTGTAACCTTCGTGCGCGAGGCAACTACGCGACGGCGCGGATCGCCTCATCCAGCGTGCCGAACAGCCGGTCGACATGCGGCTTCTCGATGATCAGCGGCGGGGACAGCGCCACGATGTCGCCCGTCACGCGGACCAGCACGCCCTTGTCGAAACAGGTGCGGAACACCTCCATCGCCCGCGCGCCGGGCTTGCCGGCGCGCGGCTCCAGCTCCACGCCCGCGATCAGGCCCATGTTCCGCACATCGATCACGCCCGGCGTGGCCCGCATGGCATGCGCGGCTTCCTCGAAATAGGGCTCCATCGCCAGGGCGCGGCCCGGCAGATCCTCCGACCGGTGCAGGTCCAGCGTCGCGATGGCGGCGGCGGAGGCCAGCGGGTGGCCGGAATAGGTGTAGCCGTGGAACAGCTCGATCCCGGCCGGCACACCATCCACGATCGCCTGGTAGATCTCGTTGCTGGTGGCGACGGCACCCATCGGCACGGCGGCGTTGGTCAGCCCCTTGGCCATGGTCATGATGTCCGGCGTGACACCCAGGCGTTCCGCGCCAAACGGCTTGCCGATGCGGCCGAAGCCGGTGATCACCTCGTCGAAGATCAGCAGGATGCCGTGCTGCGTGCAGATCTTCCGCAGCTTCTCCAGGTAGCCCTTCGGCGGAACCAGGACACCGGTGGAGCCGGCGACGGGCTCCACCATCACCGCCGCGATGGTGTCGCCATGCAGCGCCACCAGATTCTCCAGCGTATCGGCCAGATGCTCGCCGTGGTCCGGCTGGCCCTTGGCGAAGGCGTTCTGCGCCGGCAGGTGGGTGTGCGGCAGGTGGTCCACATAGGGAAGCTGGGCGCCGAACTGCTTGCGGTTGGGGCCGATGCCGCCCACCGACATGCCGCCGAAGCCGACGCCGTGATAGCCGCGTTCCCGCCCGACCAGCCGCACCCGCTGCGACTGCCCGCGCGCCTTGTGATAGGCCAGCGCGATCTTCAGCGCGGTATCAGCCGCCTCGGACCCCGAATTGACGAAGAAGACGCGGTCCATGCCTTCCGGCGTCATCTCCGCGACGCGGGCCGCGGCCTCGAAGGCGATGGGATGGCCGAGCTGGAAGGTCGGCGCGAAATCCATCACCGCCGCCTGCTTCTGGATCGCCTCGACAATCTCCCGCCGCCCATGGCCCGCATTGCAGCACCACAGCCCCGCCGTGCCGTCCAGGATCTCATCGCCTTCCGGCGTGAAGTAGGACATGCCCTCGGCGCGCGCGAGCATGCGCGGGGTGGATTTGAAATACTTGTTGTCGCTATAGGGCATCCAGAACGCGTCGAGGTTGTTGCGACGCGGGATCTGTATTTCGTTCATCGGAGTGGTCCTTCTGCGCCGCGATCCAAGCAAGCGGCGCGGCCGGGGGCAAGCGTTGGTGAGCCCAGTCTAGGCGCGCGTGGCGAATGAATCTCCTGGTTCTTGATGGCGCCCTCGCCCGCTGCTCCGCCGCCGCCTTCGCGGACGGGGTTCTGGTGGCGGAGGAAACGGCGGATGGCGCGCGGCAGCAGCCCACCGCCCTGCCGCCGATGGCCGCGCGGGTGCTGGCCAGGCTGGGGCGGCTGGATGCGGTGGCGGTGGTGGTCGGACCCGGCGGCTTCACCGGGCTGCGGGCCGCCATCGCGCTCGCCGAGGGTCTGGCGCTGGGCGCCGGTGCGCGGCTGGTCGGCGTCACGAGCGGGGAGGCGCTGGCCGCCGCCCTGCCGGATGCGCTGCGGCAGACCCATGCGGTGTGGTCGGCGGTGGACACCAAGCGTGGCCGGCTGGTGCTGGAATGCCTCGCCCCCGGCGCCTGGACCACAGACGGCCCACCACGCCCGATGGCGGAGGCCGAGTTGCCGCGCCCGGATGGCCCGGTGGCGCTGGTCGGCGACGCCGCGGCAGTCGCCGCCGCCCGGTTGCTGGCGCGCGGCGCCCGCGCGGTGCTGACCGACAGCCGCCTGCCGCAGGCCGCCGCGGCCGGCCGCGTGGCGCTGCTGCGCCTGGCCGGCACGATCGCGCCGCGGGATGCCGCGCCGCTCTACGCCGAGCCGCCGGCAGTGCGGCTGCCCGGCGCGTGATGAGCCCACCATGAATCCGGTTGCGGCCGCGGCGCTGCATGCCGCCAGCTTCCCCCCGGCCGAGGCCTGGGGGCCGGATGCCATCGCGCTGATGCTGGAGATGCCCGGCGCCTTTGGCGTGCTGCGCCCGGGCGCCGGCTTCGTGCTGGTCCGCGTCGCAGCGGATGAGGCCGAGATCCTGACCCTGGCGGTGGTGCCCACGGCCCGCCGCGCCGGCCTGGGGTCCTGCCTGATGGCCGAGGCGATGGCCGGCGCCCGGGCGCGGGGCGCGCTGGCGCTGTTCCTGGAGGTTTCGGACCGCAACGCGCCGGCCCGCGCGCTGTATGCCGCATGCGGATTTACGGAAGTGGGGCGGCGGCGGCGCTACTACGCGGATGGCGCCGATGCGCTGGTGCTGCGGCGGGCGCTGGACGCGTAGTCATCCCGGATCCCGGCGATCGCGACCTGCGACCGGCGCAGGCGGGTGATCGCCGGGTCACGTCATGGCCGTGACGCACCGCGGCCTGGGCATCGCGCCTTCGGTGCGACGCAGCCAGGCTCGCGGATCCGCTATCATGCGGCGCGGATCGCGCCGAGGAAGGTGTCCACCTTACCGCGCAGCATCTCGGCCTGCCGGGCCAGTTCGGCGGAGGCGCTGCGGACATCGGCGGCGGCGGTGCCGGTGCGGGCCGCATCCTCGCTGACGCCCGTCGCGTGATGCGCGGCCTGGCGGGTGCCGCTGGCGGCTTCCGCCACTGCCTGGCCGATCTCCGCCGTGGCCTGCGCCTGCTGGGACGCGGTCTCCGCCACCTGGGCGGTGGTCGCGTTCAGCGTCTCGATGGTGCGCGCGATGGCGCGCACCACGTCCACGGTGCGGTTGGTCTCGGTCTGCATGGCGCCGATCTGCGCGCCGATTTCCTCCGTCGCCTTGGCGGTCTGCGCGGCGAGCTGCTTCACCTCCGACGCAACCACGGCGAAGCCCTTGCCGGCCTCCCCGGCCCGCGCCGCCTCGATGGTGGCGTTGAGCGCGAGAAGGTTGGTCTGGCCGGCGATGTCGCCGATCAGCCGGACGACGTCACCGATGCGCGATGCCGCCTCGGACAGGCCGCGGACGGTGGAGTCGGTCGCCTCGGCGGCGGCGGTAGCCTCCCGCGCCGCCTGGGCGGAGGCCTCGATCTGGCGGACGACTTCGGCGATGGAGGCGGAGAGTTCCTCCGTCGCGGCGGCGACGCTGCCGACATTGGTGCTGGCAAGGGCGGAGGCTTCGGCCACGGCATTGGCGCGGGAGGCTCCGCTTTCCGCGGTGGAGGCCATGGAGCCGGCCGTGGCGTCCAGCTCGGTGGCGGCGGAGGCAACGGTGCGGAGCACGTCCGCGGTTTCACCCTCGAAGCCGTGCAGCAGCGTTTCCACCGCGGCGGCGCGGGCGAGGCGGGATTGCCGTTCGGTGGCCTGCGCGGCCTCCAGGGCTTCGCGCTGGAGCGAGGCGTGGCGCAGATTCTCGACGGCACCGGCCATCTCGCCAAGCTCATCGGTGCGGTCACGGCCCGGCACGTCCAGCGTCAACTCGCCGGCGCCGATGCGGCCGACCACGCCGGTCAAGGCGCCCAGCGGTGCGACGATCCGGCGCAGCATCACCAGCAATGCGCCCAGCACCAGGCCGAAGGTGACCAGCATGGCGAGGCCGGTGAAATGCAGCGCGCGCCAATGCGCCGCGCTGGTGGCCTCGCCGGTGGCCAGCGCTTCCTCAAGTGCCGCATCGCGCATGCCCAGCAAATCGGCCAGGGCGGCGACGGAGAAGGGGCGGAACTCCTCGATGGTCACCGGCCATGCGGCGGACTGGGCCGCGGGCGGTGCGCCGAGGCGGCTGGCGGCCTCGTCGATCAGGCGGCTCCAGCGCGGTTCGGCTTGGCCGACGAAGCTGCGGCGCTGTGCCGCCAGGGCTTCCATCAGGCGCGGCGTGGCCAGGGCTTCCACCAGGCGTTCGGTGTTGCTGAAGGATTCCTGCATGCGGCCGGTCAGCAGGCGGGCCGTGGTGACGGCCTGCGCGTCCACCGGGCGGCCACCAACCCAGCCGGTGATGAACAGGGCGCGGCGGCCGGCGACGTCGCGCAGCGTCGCGGCATGGATGGCGACCTCTGCCCGGATGGCCAGGTCGGGCGCTGTGGCGGCCAGGCGACGGCCAACGGTCTGTGCCAGGACGGTCATGCCATTGCCGATCTCGTTCCGTGCCGCCGTGAGGTCGCGCAGGATCGCCGGATCGCGTTCCGCCACCGGCCGGCCGGCGGCTTCCGTGACGCGCCGCAGCAGTTCCGTCGCCGTCTGGGCCGTACGCTGCATGACCGCGGGATCGAAGCCGGCGGCGGTTGCGCTGGCTTCGGCCGCATTGAGCATGCGGAGCGCCGTCGCATGTCCCTCCCGCAACTCGGCCAGGTTCGGCTGCGGCGTGACCAGCGCGCCGCTCAGCCGGCCGGATTGCACGGCGTAGCCGATCTGGGCACGCAGCACGTCGTTCAGGGTGCGGGTCTCGAGGATGCTCCGGTCTGCCTGCCGGGCGTCGCGCCAGGCCTCATTTGCCAGCCAGGCCGATAGAAGGAAACCGGGCATCGCGATCAAGGCGAAGCCGAGAAAGAAGACGGTCCGGATGCGCATTGCGTGGGATGACCTTTCCGTGAGTCCTCCATCATTGCGGTGCCGCGCCTTTCTGCGGCGTTAAAGGGCGCTGTAAAGGCGGGCAATACGGCGGTTTTCGCGAAAAATCTGTCTACAATATTACGAAAACGGCGAAATCTTTCCGTACTGGGCGTGGCGCGGCCGGCGCGCTGATCCGCCGGCCCCCACAGCGGCAAACCGCCACGGGCGACGCGATCGATCGCGAAAAGCAGCGAAACGCCGGGTGATTTGGCCGCTCGGGCGGGTGGGGAGTAAGGAGGGCGCCGAAACCTGCCGACGGATGCAAATGACCAGCCTTCCCCCCATCGCCCTGTTCGACATGAAGGCGCAGCAGGCGCTGATCCGCGCGGAGCTGGACCAGCGCCTGGCCTCGGTGCTCGACGGTGGCCGCTTCATCAACGGGCCCGAGGTCGCGGAACTGGAACAGAAGCTGGCCGCCTTCTCCGGCTGCGCACATGGCGTTGGCGTGTCCTCCGGCACCGATGCGCTGCAGATCGCGATGATGGGCGAAGGCATTGGCCGCGGTGATGCCGTGTTCCTGCCGGCCTTCACCTACACCGCGACGGCGGAGGTGCCGCTGGTGCTGGGGGCGACGCCGATCTTCGTCGATGTGGATCCGGCGACCTTCAACATCGATATCGCGGACCTGAAGCGGCGCATCGCGCTGGTCGAGGCGGAGGGAAGGCTGCGCCCGGCGGCGGTGATCGGGGTGGACCTGTTCGGCCTGCCGGCCGACTGGCCGGCGATCGAGGCGATCTGCGCCGAGAAGGGCATGTTCGCGCTGGATGATGCGGCGCAGGCCTATGGTGCCGCGCTCGGCAACAAGCGGCTGGGCCGCTGGGGCCATGCGACGGCGCTCAGCTTCTACCCGACCAAGACGCTGGGCTGCTACGGCGATGGCGGCGCCCTGCTGACCGATGATGCCGACCGTGCCGAGCTGTGGCGCAGCCTGCGCACCCATGGCGAGGGCAAGACCCGCTATGAGGTGGAGCGCACGGGCATGAATGGGCGGCTGGATACCATCCAGGCCGCCATCCTGCTGGCCAAGCTGCCTCTGTTGGAAGGTGAGTTGGCGGCGCGCACCAAGGTGGCGGCGGCCTATCACGCCGGGCTGGCGGGCCGCGTGCAGGTGCCGGAGCTGGTGCCGGGCCATGCCTGGGGGCTCTATTCCATCCTGTTGGCCGATGCCGCGCAGCGCATGCGGGTGCAGGAGGCCTGCAAGGCGGCCGGGGTGCCGACCTCGATCTATTATCCGAAGTCGCTGCACCGCCAGCCGGCCTATGCCGCGGCCCATGCAGGGGCGATGGCCGCCGGCGCACCGGGGCTGCCGGTGGCCGAGATGCTGTGCGAGCGGATCCTGTCGCTGCCCATGCACCCCTATCTGACCGAGGCCGAGGTGGCCCGGGTGATTGCGGCGGTTGCCGGCGCGGTCTGAGCAACGGCTGCCGGGACCGACCTGCGCCCGACGAAGGCGGGCGAGCGGCCGGTCGCGGCACTGCCGTGACCCGCCGCGGCAAGTGCCGCGAAGCCAAGCGGCCGGAGGCCGCGCCGGCGACTGAGGTATAACAGCCGGCGGCGGCTCAGCCGCCACCGTTGAGCAGCCGGATCAGGCCATCGAGCTGGTCGAGGTCACGGTAGCGGATCACCACCTCTCCACCCTTGCCGGCGTGGCGAACTGCGACCTGGAGGCCGAGGCGCTCCGTCAGGTCCCGCTCCAGCGCCCGGGTTTCCGGGTCCTGTGGGCGGGGCGGCGTGCCTTCGGGCTTCGGCTTGGCGGTGGCCAGCGCCTCCGTCTGGCGGACATTCAGACCGCGCGCGACCACCTGGGCAGCCAGGCGGCCTGGATCGGGGGTGCCGATCAGGGCGCGGGCGTGGCCGGCCGTCAGCACGCCATTGCGGACCAGGTCGCGCACGGGGCCGGGCAGGTTCAGCAGCCGCAGCGTATTGGCGACATGGCTGCGGCTTTTGCCGACCGACTGGCCGAGATGGTCCTGCGTCAGGCCAAATTCCTGGATGAGACGCTGGTAGCCCTCGGCCTCCTCCAGCGCGTTCAGATCCTGGCGCTGAAGGTTCTCCACCAGGCCGGCGGCCATCGCTTCCCGGTCGCTGAGGTCCCGGATGACAACCGGCACCTCATGCAACTGCGCGGCCTGGGCGGCGCGCCAGCGGCGTTCGCCACCGATGATCTCGTAGCTGTCCGGGCTGCCGGGCTTCGGGCGCACCAGGATGGGCTGGAGGATGCCGTGCTCGCGGATCGAGACGGCGAGTTCATCCAGGCTGGCGCGGTCCATGCCGCCGCGCGGCTGGAAGGGGCCGGGCTCCAGCGCCTCCACCGGCACGGTGCGCAGCGCCTCGCCCGCCGTGGTGGGCGGCGCGTCCGGGATCAGCGCCGAGAGGCCGCGGCCGAGGCGGGAGATGGGCTTTCGTGATGTGCTGCTCATGAGGCGCGAATCCGCGCACGCTCCCGTTTGAGGAATTCGACGGCGAGTTTGACATAGGCCTGCGCGCCGGGTGAGCGGAAATCATACAGCAGAACCGGCAGGCCGTGGGAGGGGGCCTCGCTGACGCGGACGTTGCGGGGGATCGCCGTCTCGAACACCTTGTCCTTGAAGAAGCCGCGCACATCACTGGCCACCAATTCGGACAGGTTGTTGCGGCGGTCCATCATGGTCAGCACGATGCCCTCCAGGCGCAGGCGCGGGTTGAAGGCGCGGCGGACGCGATCGATGGTCCGCGTGATCTGGCTGATACCCTCCAGCGCGAAGAATTCGGTCTGCAGCGGCACCAGCACGCCATCGGCGGCGACCAGGGCGTTGAGGGTGATGAGGCCAAGCGAAGGCGGGCAATCGAAGAAGATGTAGTCGAAATCCGCCAGGGCATCCTGTGCCTCGGCCAGGGCGGTTGCGAGGCGGCGTTCGCGATCCGCCAGGCCGACCAGCTCGATCTCCGCGCCCGCGAGGTCGGGGTCGGCGGGTAGGATCGAGAGGTTGGCGACCTGGGTCGGGCGCAGCAGGTCGCCCAGCTTCCGGCCCTCGACCAGCAGCGCATAGCTGCCGGCGGCGCGGTCCTGGGCCGCGATGCCAAGGCCTGTGGAGGCGTTGCCCTGCGGGTCGAGGTCGAGCAGCAGCACCTTGTGGTTGGTGGCGAGCGCGGTGGCGAGGTTGATCGCGGTGGTCGTCTTGCCGACGCCGCCCTTCTGGTTGGCAAAGGCCAGGACCCGGGGGGCGGCGCGGTCAGGCTTGCGGCTGGACATGGCGGATATCGCTGAGGCGGAGAATGGTGGCCTCCGGATCGGTGCGGCTGGCGAACCGGTCGAGGGTGAAGGACCAGGCGGTCCGGGCTTCGGCAAGTTCGGCCTCCGCCATGCGTCCCTTGGGAAACAGCGCGACGCCGCCGGGGGCGAGCAGACGCTCGGCATAGGCCAGGAGCGTGCCGAGTGGGGCGAGGGCGCGGGCGGTCAGGATGGCGATGGGCGGCAGGCGCGCATCCTCGATCCGGGTGGCGTGGATCTGGACCTGCGGCAGGTCGAGGCGGGCTGCGGCTTCGGTCAGGAAGGCGGCCTTGCGACGGTCCGATTCCACCAGATGGGCGGGGCGCCCGGTCGCGATGGCGAGCACCAGGCCCGGCAGGCCGGCGCCGGAGCCAAGGTCGCAGATGGCATCTGTGCCCGGCGGCAGCAGCGGGACGAGCTGCAGGCTATCCTCGACATGGCGATCCCAGACCTGGTCCGTGGTGGTGCGGCCGACCAGGTTGATGCGGGCGTTCCAGCGCAGCAGCAATTCGACATAGGCATCCAGTCGCGCCCGGATGCTGTCATCCAGGGGCGTCGGGGCAGGCAGGGGTTGCGGGGGCGAGTCGGCCGGGTGTTTCACGTGAAACCCCTATACCGGCTCCGCCGCCCCGCGTCGAAGGTGGATGGCCAGGGCGGCGACTGCGGCGGGCGTGACGCCGGGAACGCGGCTGGCGGCGCCGAGATGGTCCGGCCGCGCCCGGGCGAGGCGCTGCTGCATTTCCGTGGACAGGCCCGGGATGCCGCGGAAATCGAAGCCGTCCGGGAGGGTCACCGCTTCCTCGCGCGCCAGCATGCGGCGCTCCGAGTCCTGGCGACGCAGATGCGGTGCGTAGAAGGCCTCGGCCTCGACCTGGACGGCGACCAGGGGTGGCAGGTCGGCCAGCCAGGGGAAGGCGGCGGCGGCCATCTCGGCCGTGACATCCGGCAGGGCCAGCACCTCCAGCACCGTGCGGCGGCGGCCATCCTGGCGAATCGGGATGCCGGCGGCGGTGATCGCGTAGGGGGTTGCGAGATCCTGGCCGGCACGCGCCAGTGCCGCGGCCACCTGGTCCGCGAAGTGGGCGTGGCGGGCGGCGCGGATCGGGCCGATGCAGCCCCAGGCCAGGCCCCGGGCGGTGAGGCGCAGGCCAGCATTGTCGGCGCGAAGGCTCAAGCGGTGCTCGGACCGCGCCGTCAGCATGCGGTAGGGCTCGGTGACGCCGTGGCTGACCAGGTCATCCAGCATGACGCCGATATAGGCCTCAGAACGTGCCAGGATTCGATCCGGGCTCAATCCCGCGGCGCGCTGCGCGGCGTTGAGGCCGGCCATCAGCCCCTGCGCCGCCGCTTCCTCATAGCCCGTTGTGCCGTTGATCTGCCCGGCCAGGAACAGGCCGGGCGCGCTGCGGACCTCCAGCGTGCGGTGCAGGGCGCGCGGGTCCACATGGTCGTATTCGATGGCATAGCCCGGGCGCAGGATGCGGGTACGGGCCAGGCCGGGGATGGAGGCGATCAGCGCCGCCTGCACGTCCTCCGGCAGGCTGGTCGAGATGCCGTTGGGATAGACCGTGTCGTCATCCAGCCCCTCGGGCTCCAGGAAGATCTGGTGCCGCTGGCGGTCGGCGAATCGGACGATCTTGTCCTCGATGGAGGGGCAGTAGCGCGGGCCGACGCCCTGGATCTGGCCGCCATAGACGGCGGAGCGATGCAAATTGGCCTGGATCAGCGCATGCGTCGCCGGCGTGGTCCAGGTGATGCGGCAATCGACCTGCCGGTTGGTGATGCGGTCCGTCAGCCAGGACATCGGCTCCGGCGGGTCGTCCCCCGGCTGGGGTTCCAGCGCGTCCCAGTCGATGGTGCGGCCATCGAGCCGCGGCGGCGTGCCGGTCTTGAGGCGGGCCATGGGTAGGCCGAGCCGTTCCAGCGCATGCGCCAGGCCGATGGAGGGCGCCTCACCGCTCCGCCCGGCAGGGCGGCGCGTGGCGCCGAGATGGATCTCGCCACGCAGGAAGGTGCCCGTCGTTAGGACGACGGCGCCACAAGCGATCCGGGCGCCGCTCGCGGTCACCACCTCCCGGACCCGGCCCAAGGCGTCCAGCTCCAGGTCTTCGGCTGCATCGCCTCGTAGGGTGAGGTTGGGCTGCTCTGCCAGCAGGGCCTGCATTGCCGCGCGGTAGAGGCGGCGATCGGCCTGGATGCGCGGGCCGCGCACGGCGGGGCCCTTGCTGCGGTTGAGCACCTTGGCGTGAATCGCGGCCGCATCCGCGGCGCGGGCGATCAGGCCGTCGAGGGCATCAACCTCCCGCACCAGATGGCCCTTGCCGATCCCGCCGATGGCCGGGTTGCAGGACATCTCGCCGATCGTATCGAGGCGGTGTGTCAGCAGAAGCGTGCGTGCCCCACAGCGTGCGGAAGCGGCCGCAGCCTCGCAACCGGCATGTCCGCCGCCCACCACCACCACGTCAAAGCCCGGATCTGTCGCCATGACGCGCGGTATAGGCCGATCACTTGCCGATGCAGAAGTCGCGGAACACTGAATCGAGCACTTGCTCCACCTCCACACGCCCCGTCAGGCGGCCGAGGGCGTGCAGGGCGGCGCGGTAGTCTTCCGCCACCAGCTCCGGCAGCCGCGCCCTTTCGGCGTCTTCGAGCCGCGCGGTCGCTTCCGTCAGCGCGGCACGGTGGCGGGTGCGCGTCAGCGCTGGCGCGTCGCCAAGGCCCGCCTGGCGTTGCGCGAATTCGGCCAGCGACGCCTTGAGTTCCGCGAGACCCTGGCCTGTCTGCGCGCTTGTCGGCAGGGTTGGGTGACCGGCGATGGAAAGGGGAGGCGCTGCCAGGTCGCATTTGGTGGCGAGGACCAGCACCTGCTGCCCGCCCCGCAAAAGCCCGAGACTTTCCGCATCCGGCGGCTCGTCGCTGGCGAAGGCGATCAGCACGAGATCGGCCTCGCCGGCACGACCCTTGGCGCGGCGCACACCCTCCCGCTCCACCGCATCCTGGGTCGCGCGCAGCCCGGCGGTATCCGCCAGCACCACTGGCACGCCGCCGAGTACAAGGCGACACTCGACAATGTCCCTTGTGGTGCCGGGCTGGGATGAGACGATCGCCGCATCCCGCCCCGACAGCGCATTCATCAGCGATGATTTGCCGGCGTTCGGCGCGCCGAGGATCGCGATCGACAGCCCCTCCCGCAGGCGTTCGCCGCGGCTGCCATCGGCGAGATGCGCGAGGATTTCGGCGTGCAGCGTCGCCGCACTTTCGCGCGCGCGGGCGGCGACGTCGCTCGGCAGGTCGTCCATCTCGAACTCGATGGCGGCTTCCTGCTGCGCCAGGATGCGTGTCAGGCGCCGGGTCCAGCCATCATACAGCGTGGCCAGCGCGCCGCCGGCCTGGCGCAGGGCCTGGCGGCGTTGCGCTTCCGTCTCGGCCGCAATCAGGTCGGCGATGCCCTCCGCCTGGGTCAGGTCCATGCGTCCGTGCAGGAAGGCCCGGCGGGTGAACTCGCCGGGCTCGGCGGGGCGGCATCCCTGGGCCAGCAGCGCGGCTTCGACCGCAGCGACGATGGCGGTACCGCCATGCAGGTGCAACTCGGCCGCATCCTCGCCCGTGTAGCTGCCGGGGCCGGGGAACCAGAGCACCAGGGCTTCGTCGAGCATCTCGCCATCCATCCCGCGCAAACGCCGCAGGCTGGCGCGGCGGGGTTCAGGCAGGCGTCCGGCCAAAGCCTCCAGCACCCTGCCGGCCTGCGGCCCGGACAGCCGCAGCACCGCAACGGCGGCCGGCCCGGCACCGGAAGCGCGCGCAATGATGGTGTCGGTCATGCTGGTCATGCGGATGTTTCACGTGAAACGCTTCGGGCGCCTCAGCCCTTGGCGGGCAGCACGTCCTTTTCGGTCAGCATCAGGTGCCTGGCGCGCCCGCCCTCCACCAGATGCGCCTGAAGGATCGCATCCACATCTTCCCGCGTCTTGGGGCTGTACCAGACCCCCTCAGGGTAGATCACCAGCGCCGGCCCGAATTCACAGCGGTCGAGGCACCCAGCCTGGTTTATTCGGACATCCCGCACGCCCAGCTCCTTCGCGCGCGCCTTCATATAGTCGCGCAACCCCTCGCTACCCCGGGCGGCGCAGGAGCCGCGCCGGTGCCCGTCCGGCCGGCGATTGCAGCAGACGAATACATGGGCGCGGAAATAAGGGGCCGGGTCCTGCCGCGGTTCGTTGGCGTCGAGCAGCGCATCGGTCACGGCGGCCTCCGGCTTGGATCAGATGGGCGATGTAGCGACGCGCGCCGGGCGCCACCAGGGCAGAGTCCCGATCGCGACAGGCCCGGCAAAAGCGCCTATGCTGGCCCTGGCTTGACGAGCGCCCGCGGAGTGTGGCGCATGGTGGTCCATCGGACGAGAGCGAATGCCTCAGATTACCTGCCTCACGCCGCTTGGCGATATCACCGTCTCCGCCGAGGATGATGCGATCGTGGCGCTGGATTGGGGCCGAGGCCGCGATCAGGCCCCGACGCCGCTGTTGCGCGACGCCGTCTCCCAGCTCCAGGACTATTTCGATGGTCAGCGGACGGGCTTCGATCTGCCGTTGGCACCCTTTGGTTCCGCTTTCCAGCAGCGGGTCTGGGCGGCGCTGTGCGACATACCGCCCGGGGAAACCCGTTCTTACGGCGATCTTGCCAGGCTGCTGGGCTCCTCGGCACGCGCCATCGGTCAGGCGAATGGCAGCAACCCGATCCCCATCCTGATCCCCTGCCACCGCGTCGTCGCCTCGGGCGGCCGGCTCGGTGGATATTCGGGCGGTGACGGGCCCGCGACCAAGCGCATGTTGCTGGACCTTGAGCAGCGCGCGCGTTCCTCGGACCCCACCCGCCCCCTCTCTCCCGGCCCTCAGGCTGAACTCCCCCTCCCCCAAGCTGCAGGGACCCTCCCCCGATGAACCATGCCATCCGCATCCACGAATATGGCGGCCCCGAGAAAATGGTGTGGGAGGAGGTGCCGCTGCCTTCCCCGAAACCCGGTGAGGCCCTGGTCCGCCATCAGGCGGTCGGACTGAATTATATCGACGTCTATTTCCGCACCGGCCTCTACAAGGCGCCCGCTTTGCCGGCGACCATCGGCATGGAGGCCGCGGGCGTGGTGGAGGCCGTGGGCGAAGGCGTCACCCATGTCGCACCGGGCGACCGCGTCGCCTACGCCACCGCACCCATCGGCGCCTATGCCGAGGCGCGGACCATCAAGGCGGACCGCCTGGTGAAGGTGCCGGAGGCGATTGCCTTCGAACAGGCGGCGGCCATGATGCTGCAGGGCATGACGGCCGGCTTCCTGCTGACGCGCACCTACAAGGTGCAGCCTGGCCAGACCATCCTGATCCATGCCGCGGCCGGCGGCGTCGGCCTGATCATGACGCAATGGGCCAAGCATCTTGGCTGCACCGTCATCGCCTGTGTCAGCACGGAAGAAAAAGCGGCGCTGGCCAAGGCGCATGGTGCCGACCATGCGGTGATCGGGCTTGAGACACTGCCGGCGCAGGTGAAGGAGATCACCGGCGGCGCCATGCTGCCCGTGGTCTATGACAGCGTCGGCCGCGACAGCTTCACGGCCTCGCTCGACTGTCTGGCGCCCTATGGGATGATGGTGTCCTACGGCAACGCATCCGGCCCGGTCACCACGGATATCGGCATCCTTGCGGCCAAGGGTTCGCTGTATCTCACGCGACCCACGCTCGCGACCTACACGGCCAAGCGTGAGGATCTGGAAGCCCAGGCCGCCGCCCTGTTCGATGTGGTGGCCAAGGGCGCCGTCCAGATCCGCGTCAACCAGCGCTTCGCGCTGAAGGATGCGGCGGAGGCACACCGGGCGCTGGAGGCGCGGAAGACCACGGGCAGCACGGTCCTGCTGCCCTGATGCCGCCAGGCGGGGCTACAGCAGCCCCGCCAGCGCCAGCCCCATGGCGGCGGCGCCCGCCACGCCCATCATCGTGAGGGTGAGGCTGGTGCCGAGGACGCGCCAGCGGAACACCTCCGGCTCCCGCCCGATCCCGAGCGCGTGGAAGCCGCGCCCGGCCAGCAGCGTCACGCCCAGTACATGCAATGCCCAGACGGGCAGGCCATTCGCCTCGCACAGCGCGAGCAGCAGCAGGGCCAGCGGCACGGCTTCCGCGAAATTTCCGTGCGCCCGTGCGGCGCGCTCCACCAGGCGGTGGGAGGTACCCAGTGGCTGGTGATACAGGCGGCGGGCCCGGATCACCCTGGTGGCCAGCGCCACGAAGGCCAGCGCCAGCGGTGCGGCGTAGAAGGCGGTAATGGGCAGCATCATGCATCCTCCCGCACATCGGCCCGCACCCCGCCGGACAGGCGCAGCAGCGCCTCCGGCGTCGTGGCGAAGACATGCATCGGCGACCCGGCCGCGGCCCAGACCTGATCGTGGCGGAACAGATCCTCATCCAGCAGCACCAGCGGCGGCGTGAGATGCCCCAGCGGCGCGACACCCCCGATGGCAAAACCTGTCACGTCCCGCACCCAGCCACCGTCTGCGCGTTTCACGTGAAACATCGGCCCCCCGCCGCCATTCAGCGCGGCGCCGGCCTTCGCCATGTCCACGCGATTGGCGCCGGAGGCAATCACCAGCAGCGGCCGCTCGCCCGCCCGGAACACGATGGATTTGGCAATCTGCGCCACCGTGCAGCCCACTGCCGCTGCGGCCTCCGCCGCGCTGCGCGTGCCGTCCGGAAAGGACGTCACGGTATCCGGATGCCCCGCCGCCAACAGCGCCGCCCGCACCCGTTCGACAGACCCGCCCGACATCGCCATATCTCCGCCTGATGGAAACCCTGGCCCTCTACATCCACTGGCCGTTCTGTGCCGCCAAGTGCCCGTATTGCGACTTCAACAGCCATGTGCGGGACCGTGTGGACCAGGCCGCCTTCGCCGCCGCCTTGCGTCAGGAACTGGCCTATGAAGCCGCGCGTGCCAATGTCGCCGGCCGCCGTCGCCTTGCCAGCATCTTCTTCGGCGGCGGCACGCCGAGCCTCATGGCGCCGTCCACCGCCGCCGCCCTCATCGCCGACGCCCAGCTGCTGTTCGACCCCGAGCCCGATCTTGAGATCACGCTGGAGGCGAACCCGACCAGCGTGGAACTCCAGAAGCTGCGTGATTTCCGCGCGGCCGGCGTGAACCGCGTCTCCCTCGGCGTGCAGGCGCTGGACCCTGCCGCGCTGGCCTTCCTC
>NZ_JAUYTS010000163.1 GCF_030695085.1 Falsiroseomonas sp.
GGACGCGGCACGGGTGGTCGCGGCCGGGCGCGCGGCGGTGCGTGCCGGCACGGCCTGCGCAGCGGCGCGCGGGCTGCGGCTGGCGGCCTGCGCCTGGCGCAGGATGACGGGCGGCGCCTGCACCATGGCGCGCGGCGTGACGCCGATGCGGTCGAAGCTCTGGTCCAGCAGGGCTGTCATGTGCTGGTCACGCTCGACCCAGGAACTGCCGCCCATCACCGCGCCGACCACGCGCCGGCCATCGCGGCTTGCGCTGGTGACGATGTTGAAGCCGCTGGCCCGGATGTAGCCGGTCTTGATGCCGTCCACGCCCTCATAGCTGGTCAGCATGCGGTTGTGGCTGCGCAGGCGCAGGCCGCGGAAGGCGGCCTCGGTGCGGCCGAAATAATGGTAGCGATCCGGGAAATCGAGCATCAGGCGGCGGCCGAGCGTCACCATGTCCCGCGCCGTGGTCACCTGGTTCCAGTCCGGCAGGCCGGAGGCGTTGCGGAAGGTGGTGCGCGTCATGCCCAGCTCCCGCGCGCGCTGGGTCATCACCTGGCCGAAGCGTGCCTCATCCCCCGCCAGCAATTCGCCGAAGGCGGCGGCGATGTCATTGGCGGAACGGGTGACCAGGGACAGGATGCCCTGCTCCACCGTCACGCTGCCGCCGGCCGGAATGCCGAGCTTCGATGGCGGGCGGGAGGCGGCTTCCTCCGAGATCGGCAGGGCCGAGCCGAGCGAGAGCCGGCCATCGCGCAGCGCCTCGAACACCATGTAGAGGGTCATCATCTTGGTCAGCGACGCCGGATGGCGCGTTTCGTCCGCATTGGCGGCGACCAGGATGTTGCCGTTGCGATGATCCACCACGATGGCCGCATAGCGTTCGCTGCCGATCTGCGCCTGGGCCGGCGCGAAGGCGGCCGGGGCGATGGCGGCGAACAGGCTGGCCGCAAGGACGACCAGAGGCCTGAGCCGAATGAACATGGATACGGAACCCCCTGGGCGGCCCACCCCCCGTGCGCCACCTGGGGACAGGCTAGTGAGGTCGGGTGCCCGCTGTCCATAAGGACGAATGCGGAACATCGAGTTAACCCAAGCACTTGGACGGCACAGTTGCGCCATCCAGCGATGCACGGGCTATGGCGTGAGCCGGTTCCACCCGCATGGGACTGCTGAAAACGCATGCTGCACTGCAAAAAAATCTTGCGGAATGCGCGCGAAGGCCGCTAGAAAGCGGTCGTGCTGCACCGCAGCAATTAGCCCCGGAGCCGGGTCACAGGCTCCCGCACTGGCGCATGCGCCGGCGAGCAACCCTGAAGGAACTGGACACATGGCGGCAGAACACAAGACCGAAGCGAAGCGCAGCATCGCGCTGGTCGAGACCGCGGCGCAGGCCGCGACCGACAACGCGACGAAGACGGCAACGCAGGCCGCCAAGGGCGCCGAGGCCGGCGCGGCGGCGGCGAAGAAGATGATGGAAGAAGGCGCCAGCCAGGCGCGTGTGAAGATGGAGCAGGGCATGCAGCAGATGACGAAGACGACCGAGGGCTTCTACAAGGCCGCCGAGGAGGCCGCCGAATTCGGTCGCGGCAACCTCGAGGCGATGACCCGCGCGACGCAGACCCTGACCTCCGGCATGCAGGAGCTCAGCAAGCAGTATTTCGCCATGTCGCAGGCGATGGGCGAGCATGCCATGGAAAGCGCCAAGGCGCTGTCCGGCGTGAAGAGCCTGAAGGAAGCCGCCGACATCCAGGCCGCCTTCGCCAAGGCGTCCATGGAGCGCACGATGGCCGAGACGGCGAAGCTGCAGGAAGCCGCCTATCGCCTGGCCGAGCAGGCCGGCGCGCCGCTGGCCGCCCGCATGACGCTGGCCGTGGAGAAGTTCTCCAAGCCGCTCGCCGCCTGAGCCTGCTCCGGCCCGCAAGGGCCGGGCCAGCAATCTGAGCCCGAGGCCCGTCCGGGCCGTCGCGCCGCCCATCCGGGCCGGCGTGGCGGCCCGGGCGGGCCTTCGGCATTTCAAGGGAAATCGGCGCCGGGCCCGCCGAAGGGGCTTGGTCTTGGCGTTGCGGTAACCCAAATCGGGTGTTCTGCGCGGAGAAGTGCGGCAAGCCCTTCCCGTGCGCCCCCGCGCTCCGATATCGTGACGGGAACAGGTGCCGGCACCCGGCCTACCGATCGGCCCTATTCCGGACAGCAACCTAAGGCAGGCATGAGCGACAGCGACAAGCGCCCCGGACAAGGCAATTCGGGGCAGGGCAGCAACGGAACCGAAGGCCCGAACACCGGCGTTGTGGTGAAGGCGCGCCCGCGCACCCGCAAGCCGGCCATGTACAAGGTCTTGATGCTGAACGACGACTACACGCCGATGGAGTTCGTCGTGCATGTGCTGGAACGTTTTTTCCAGAAAAGCCGGGAGGAAGCGACCCGCATCATGCTGCATGTCCACCGGCGCGGAGTCGGCGTCTGTGGCGTCTATACCTATGAGGTGGCGGAGACGAAGGTGACCCAGGTGATGGACCTGGCCCGTCAGAACCAGCACCCTTTGCAGTGCACGATCGAAAAAGAATGAGCCAGCGCGCCCACCGCCCTTCAGTTACACTTTGATGGGGCAGGGTTCGTGCCCTGGGGGACTGGCCCCCTGGGCAGGTAGCGACCACATTGAGGGCAACCCGTGCCAGGATGCCGCTTCAGGCATCCCGGCCACCCGATAGGGAGCGTCAGACCATGCTGTCCCGCAACCTCGAGCAGACGCTCCACCGCGCCCTCGGCCTCGCCAATGACCGCCGGCACGAATATGCGACACTCGAACATTTGCTGCTTGCCCTCGCCGATGACGTGGACGCCGCCACCGTGCTGCGCGCCTGCGGGGTCGATAGTGAGAAACTGAAGCGCGACCTGGCCGAGTTCCTCGACAAGGACCTCGCAGGCCTGGTTTCAGACCGCGCCGGGGACGCCAAGCCCACCGCCGGTTTCCAGCGCGTGGTGCAGCGCGCCGCCATCCATGTGCAATCCTCCGGCCGGGACGAGGTCTCGGGCGCCAATGTGCTGGTTGCGCTGTTCTCCGAACGCGAAAGCCATGCGGTGTATTTCCTGCAGTTGCAGGACATGACCCGGCTGGATGCGGTGAACTACATCAGCCACGGCATCGCCAAGGCGCCCGGCCGCAGCACCTCCCGCCCCGTACAGGGCAGCGCCCAGCCGCCGGAGGAACCCTCCGAGAAGGAGGAGAAGCCGAGCCGCGGCAATGCTCCGCGCGGGCAGGACGCGCTGTCCAACTACTGCGTCAACCTGAATAAGAAGGCGCAGGCCGGCAAGATCGACCCGCTGATCGGCCGCGACTCGGAGATCGAGCGCACCATCCAGATCCTCTGCCGCCGCACCAAGAATAATCCTCTGTATGTGGGCGACCCCGGCGTGGGTAAGACGGCCATTGCCGAGGGGCTGGCCAAGCGGATCATCGAAGGGGATGTTCCGGAGGTCCTGGCCAAGTCCACCATCTACGCGCTGGACATGGGCAGCCTGCTCGCCGGCACCCGCTATCGTGGCGATTTCGAGGAGCGGCTGAAGGCCGTGGTGAACGAGCTGGAGCAGCAGCCCGGCTCAATCCTGTTCATCGATGAGATCCACACCGTGATCGGCGCCGGGGCCACCAGCGGCGGGGCGATGGATGCCTCCAACCTGCTGAAGCCGGCGCTCGCGCAGGGCACGCTGCGCTGCGTGGGCTCCACCACCTACAAGGAATACCGGCAGCATTTCGAGAAGGACCGCGCCCTGGTCCGGCGCTTCCAGAAGATCGACGTGAACGAGCCGAACCTGGAAGACGCCATCAAGATCCTCCAGGGCCTGAAGACGAACTACGAGAAGCACCACAAGGTCCGCTACACCCCGGAAGCCATCCGTGCCGCGGTGGAGCTGTCGGCCAAGTACATCCATGACCGGAAGCTGCCGGACAAGGCGATCGACGTGATCGACGAGGTCGGCGCCTCGCGCATGCTGCAGCCGGAGAATAAGCGCCGGAAGACGGTGACGCTGAAGGATGTCGAGGAGATCGTCGCCAAGATCGCCCGCATCCCGCCGAAATCCGTCAGCTCGGACGACAAGGAGACCCTCCGGAACCTGGAGCGCGACCTGAAGGGCATGGTGTTCGGCCAGGACAAGGCGATCGATGCCCTCTCCGCCGCCATCAAGCTTTCCCGCGCCGGGCTGCGCGATGCGGAGAAGCCGATCGGCAACTACCTGTTCAGTGGCCCGACCGGCGTCGGCAAGACCGAGGTCGCCAAGCAATTGGCGAAAACCCTGGGCATCGAGCTGATCCGCTTCGACATGTCGGAATACATGGAGCGCCACAGCGTCAGCCGCCTGATCGGCGCACCGCCCGGCTATGTCGGCTTCGACCAGGGCGGCCTGCTGACCGATGGCATCGACCAGCACCCGCATTGCGTGCTGCTGCTCGATGAGATCGAGAAGGCGCACCAGGACCTGTACAACATCCTGTTGCAGGTGATGGACCATGGGAAGCTGACGGACCACAACGGCAAGACCGTCGATTTCCGCAACGTCATCCTGATCATGACCACCAATGCCGGCGCCTCCGACATGGCGAAGAACAGCATCGGCTTCGGGCGCGACAAGCGCACCGGGGAGGACGAGGACGCCATCAAGCGGCTGTTCACGCCGGAATTCCGCAACCGGCTGGATGCGGTGATCGGCTTCGCCGGCCTGTCGCCGGAAATCGTGGCCCGCGTGGTGGACAAGTTCATCATGCAGCTCGAGGCTCAGCTCGCCGATCGCAACGTGACGATCGAGCTGTCCTCGGCCGCGCGCGAATGGCTCTCCGAACGCGGCTACGACCCGCTGTATGGCGCGCGCCCGCTGGGCCGCGTGATCCAGGAAGTGGTGAAGAAGCCGCTGGCGGAAGAATTGCTGTTCGGCAAGCTGGTGAAGGGTGGTTCGGTCAAGGTGGGTCTCAAGGACGGCACGCTGGTCTTCGACTACCTCGAAGCCGCGCCGCCGGCCCTTCCGAAGCCGGAAGACAGCGGCGATGGCGAGGCCGAGAAAGAACCCGAAACCGCCGAATAATTTTTGCGACGCTGCCGCGGTCGAAGTTGGGAAGGTGTCTCTCCGCGAGGAGGGACGCCTTTCGTTTTTCAGGGGGACATGGGTGATGACGACGGATACGCGGATTGAGGATTGGGATGGCTACAGCGCCGGGCTGCGGGACCGCGGCAGGGAACTAGGCGCGCTGCATCCGGAGGTGATGAAGGGCTTCATGGCCCTGAACCGCGGCGCTTCCAACACCACCCACATCGACGCCAAGACCCGCGAATTCATCGCCCTGGCCGTTGCCGTCACCACCCGCTGCCAGGGCTGCATCGACGCCCATGCCCGCAAGGCGAAGGCCGCCGGTGCAACCAAGGCGGAGATCGCGGAGGCGCTCGGTGTCGCCATCGCGCTGAATGCCGGCGCGGCGCTGACCTATTCGCTGCATGTGCTGGATGCGATGGATGGCGCGGGCGAGGGGTAGCGCTACGCCGCCACCTGCCGCACGAAATCCCGCACTTCCGCCACCACCGGCGCCGTATTCAGCCCCAGCAGACCGGCGCCGGGCACGAAGCCGGTCATGATGCCGATGTGGCCGACACCCTCATAAAGCCGCAACCGCACCGGCCGCCCATTGGCCCGCAGCGCGGTGGCCAGAAGCCGGGAATGCAGCGCGCCGACGATGGTATCGGCCTCCCCATGCAGCAGCAGCATGGGCGGCGCGCCGGCCAGCGTCGCCGGGTCGGGCGCTGCCTCGATACGGCCGTCGGGGGCGCCGGCAAAGATGCTCACCACCGGCTCATCCGTCGGCTGCCACGAAATCGGCGCGGCCAGCAGGATGCCGCCGGCGAGCGCCCCGCGCGCGCCTGGCACCCCTGCCGCGGCCAGCCAGCGCGGGTCCAGCGCCAGCGCGGCCGCGATGAAGCCGCCGGCGGAGTGGCCCATGACGAATAGCGGCCCGCGCGGCAGGTCCGGCGCGCTGTGCAGCCAGGCCACGGCCAGCGCTGCATCCTCGATGAAATCCGGCCAGCGCGCCTGCGGCCACAGCCGATAGTCCGGCACCGCCACCGCCATCCCCAGCGCGGCCAGGCGCCGGGCGACGAAGGCGTATTGGCCGCGGCTGCCTTCTTCCCACCCGCCACCATGGATGAACACCACCAGCGGTGTTTCCGCCACCGGCATCGGTGGCAGCGTCAGGTCGAGCTGGTGCCGGGGCAGGGGGCCGTAGCGCAGCCCCTGCAGCAGCATGGTCCCGCGCCGCGGCGTCGCCAGATTGGCGACCTCATGCGGCGAGCACCCGGCTGCGACCAGCGCGAGCGGCAGGGCGCGCCGCCTGATCAGGCGCCCAACTCCTCGGCCGCCTGCACCAGGGCGCGCTTCTGTTCCTCCGTCACCACCGGGTAGTGCAGGTCGAGCGATTCCAGCGTCCGGGCGATGGCGGCGGCGACGACCAGCCGGGTGAACCATTTGCGGTCCGCCGGCACCACATACCAGGGCGCGCCCGGCGTGGCGGTGGCGCGGATCGCTTCCTGATAGGCCGCCTGGTAGTCGTCCCAGTGGCGGCGCTCGGCCACGTCACGGGTGCTGAACTTCCAGTTCTTCTCCGGCTCCTCGATTCGCTTGAGGAAGCGCAGGCGCTGTTCCTCGGGGCTGATGTTCAGGAAGAACTTCAGCACCACCACGCCCTGCCGGCCGAGATAGCGTTCATAGGCCGCGATATCCTCCAGCCGGTCCTGCCAGATACGCTCCGTCAGCAGGCGGGGCGGCAGCTTCTGGGACTCCAGGATGGCGGGGTGGATTCGCGCCACCAGCACTTCCTCGTACCAGGACCGGTTATGGATGCCGATCTGGCCCCGGGCCGGCAGCGCCTTGGCGTGGCGCCACAGGAAGTCGTGGTCCAGCTCGATCGTGTTGGGGGCCTTGAAGGACACCACATGGCAGCCCTGCGGATTCACGCCGGAGAAGACATGCTTGATGGCACCGTCCTTCCCCGCCGCATCCATCGCCTGGAAGATACAGAGCACCGACCAGCGATCCTGCGCGTAGAGCATGTCCTGCTGCGTCGCCAGGATATCCACCCCCCGCTTCAACAGGGCGGAGGCTTCGGACTTCTTCATCGACAGGCCTGCGGTGTCGTCAGGCTTGTGGTCCTTCAGGCGGAAGCCCGCGCCCTTCTCCACCCGGAAGCGGGACAATACCGACTCGATCCGATCTTCCATCGAAGTCCTTATACCTTTTCCGGCCGCAGCATCCGCAACGCCGCCGCCACCTGCAAGGCCAGGGTCATCGCCAGCGCCCAGCCATAGCCCGCGGCATTCCAGCCGCCCGATTCCGTGCGCGGCCACAGATCCAGGATCCAGCCGATGGCGTTCTGCAGCAGGAACACTAGCACCAGCATGGTCACGTTGATGGCGGTCGCTACCCGCCCGGCCAGTTCCGCGCTGAAACGCTGGCCGATCGCGGCATAGCCGGCCGGACCCGCGGCGCTGAACAGGGCGAACAGGAACCAGATCGCGCCGAGCACCACGAGGTTGCCGACCGGCTGCGCGATCAGCAGCAATTGCATCGCCGCGATTCCCGCCATGGCGGCCCAGGGCACCAGCATCGGGTGGCCGCCGCGCTGTTGCAGCAGGGATGCCGCCTGGCCGGTGCCGACGCTGCCCGCCATCAGCCCGCCCGCATAGCACAGCAGCAGCAGGGCGCGCGGCGCATCCCCGAGCCCTGCCACATCGCGCAGCCACGGTCCGGCCCAGAGGCCCTGATAGGTGAAGTTCATCGCCGAAAGCAGCGCGACGGAAGGCGCGAAGCGCCGGAAGGTGGGGTGGCGGAAGATGCGGCCGAATTCCGCCACCTCCGCGCCCAGCGCCCGGCGCGGCGGCGGCGCGGCCCCCGGCCCGCGTTCGGGCACCGAGGCCCAGATCCAGCCGGCAACCCCCACCGACATCAGCGCCAGCACCCAGAACACGCCGCGCCAGCCGATCTCCGGCACCAGCAGCGCCACCGGCACCGTCGCCGCGATGCTGCCGAGCGAGCCGACCAGCACGCCCAGCCCTGTCATGCCCGCCACCCGGTCCCGCGGGTACCATTGGGTGTTGACCTTCAGCATGGCGATCAGCCCGGCCGAGATGCCGACCCCCGTCACCACCCGCCCGAAGGCCAGGCCATAGGGGCCGGTGGCCAGCGCGCAGATGGCAAAGCCCAGCGCCGCGACCAGCCCCAGCACCGTCTGCACCCGGCGCGAGCCCCACAGATCGATCGCGAGCCCCACCGGCAGCTGCGCCGCCGCATAGGCTGCGAAGAACATCGCCGCCAGCAGCCCAAGCTCGCTCGCCGATAGCGCGAATTCCAGCGCCAGCAGCGGCCCGAGGGTCGCGATCATGGTGCGGGACGCCTGGTTGACGAAGTTCAGCCCGGCGAGGGGAAGCGTGATCCGGGCAAACTGGCGCATGCCGCCCATCCTGGCACGGTCGCGCGGATCAGGGGAGGTTCAGGCGGATACTCATCGGGCAATGGTCCGACAGGGTTTGCCGGTAGCGCCGCGCCCGTTCGGCATAGACCATCACCGCCAGGCTGTCCGGCACCAGCCAGTCCCGCGCCTCGCCCCCCAGCAGGAAATGGCTGACAAAGGGCCGCCCGCCGCGGCTATCCGCCCAGCAGGGGGAAGACAGGCCTCGTGTCGGGCGCGCCAGCGGGGCCGCTTCCTCCAGGATGGTCAGGAAGTCGTCGGAGTCGGTCATCCGCCGGTTGAAGTCGCCGAGGATGGCGAAGCCCACCCCCTCCCGCGCCCGCGCCGCGGCCCATTGGGCCAGGATGCGCGCCTGGCGTTCCAGTTGCTGGCAATCGCGGCTGGAGTCGCCGCCGAAGGGATCCTGCCGGCAGCCGGCATCAAGATGCACGGATAGCAGCCGCAACCGGGCGCCGCCGGGCGCTTCGACCAGGATGTCGGCGCCGCGGCGCAGGCTGAAGCGGGCGCGCGGGTGCAGATCCAGCGCGCGCAGATCGGGCTGCGGCGTGACGCGCAGGGTGCGGCGGATGGCGAAGCCGGGGCGCTGGATATCGGCCTCATCGGTCAGGTGGATGGTCCAATGGGCGGGGTCGAAAATCCGCGCGGCGGCCTCCTCCCCATCAATCTCCTGCAACGCCACCACATCGGCCGCGAGGCGGTTGGCGTAGGCGCGCAGCAGCTGAAAATCCGCCGGCGTGCGGGCCTCGACATTGCGCGGCAGGCCGGGGTGACCGGTCGGCTTAAGGGTCAGCCAGGCGATGTTCCAGGTGGCGAGCTTGAGCTCCGCCGCCGCGGCCGGGACGGCGAGCAGCAGGAACAGCAGGATCAGGATACGGCGCATGGTGGGCGCTATAGCAGCAGGGCGGGGGCGGTGTCCTGTGGGGCGGGGGCAGGCTCGGGTAGCGGGCGGGCGCCGCAGGCGGTGAGGAAATCGGCGATCGCGTCCATCTCCACCGCATCGCGGGTCGGGTCGTGGAACGGGTCGTCGCGCGGGCTGCCGCGCGGCACCCAGATGACTGTCTCGTAGCGCGCGCGGGTCAGCAGCACGCGGTAGGTGTTGCGGATGAATTCGGCCTCGACCGGGTTGCGCACCACCTGCCAGCCGGCCCCGGCGAAGCGCCGCGCCTGCCATTGCCCCGCCACGCGCCGGAAATCCCCGCCCCAGGCGAGGCCGACCGTATCCAGCTCCAGCCCCTGGCAGGCATATTCGGTGGCCGCGACTTCCAGCGCGTCCGAGGCGCGGATGTCCGGCCAGCGTTCCAGGAACCAGGCGACAGGCTCCTCCGTACCGACGAGTTGCGCATCAAACCCCTCGGCCCGCAGCCGCCTGGCGCCGGAGGACCGCACCATGCCGGACCGCCGCAGGCCGGGCGTGAGGTGGCGCAGGGCGCCGCGCGCATCCGCCAGCGACCGGGTCAGCAGGAAGGGCAACCCCTCCGGCGCGTTGGCCGCCGCCGCGCGCGCTTCCGCCACCGCGCCGCGCAGCACGGCATCCACCCAGGCCGCCGCGGCCTCCGACCGCACGCTGCGCAGCGAGACGGTGAGGTCGAGATCTGGGTCCAGCCGCAGCCAGTCGGCCGGACCCTCCGCCAGGCGCTGCGCCGGCTCGGCGGCGTCCAGCACGCGCGGGGCGGCCACGGCGCGCCAGCCGGGGGTGGCGGCGATTACCGCGCCCCATTCGCGCAGCCCCGCCTCGCCGGTGTTGATCTCCTGCCCATTGCCGATCAGCGCGACGATGGCGGCGAAGCCCTCATGACGGCCCATGATCTCCAGCGCATGGGCGGGTTCGCTCATCCGCAGGCTGCTGACGCGGCGCTGCGTGTCGCGCATTGCCTGCGCCGCGTCCCAGGCGCGCTGCGCCTCGTCGAAGATGATCACGCGCTCCGCGGGCGGCGCCGGGCGGTTGGCATTGTCGGCGAGGAAACGGTGGACATTCTGCAACGCCGCCTCCGCCTCGTGCCGCGCCTTGCGCAGAAGCGGGCCGCGGCGCCGGCGCTCCGGATCCGCGCTCGGGCCGCGCGCCAGGTCGATTCCGGCCCGGTTGCAGGCCAGGGCTTCCCGCAGCACGGCGACGAGCGGGCTGTTGCCGGTGAGGAAGGCGCTGCCGGCGCGGCGCCTCTCGCCGAACACCACGTTCAGCCCGCACAGCGTCTTGCCGGCGCCCGGTATCCCCGTGACGAACACCACCACCCGCGTGCCCTCCGCCGCCGCCACGTCCAGCGCCGCCTCGATCGCCGCGGTGGTGCGGGTGAGGTTGGCCCTATCGGCCCGGGCGGCGGCGATCTCCGCGACGCTGTTGCGGGCGAACAGGGTGGCGGCGGCCTCGATGATGCTCGGCACGGGCTGGTAGGGCGCGGCGAGCCAGGCGCGGCCATCCAGCTTCGGGCCGGGCAGGGCGTCGCACAGCGTGACGAGCAGGCCGGGCAGCGTCTCGGCATTGGCCTCCGCCACCGGCAGCACGCCGGGGATGGGCAGCGGGATCTGCGGGGTGGCGGGGCTGGCGCAGGTGGTGGCGACCAGGATGGGCTGGATCGGGTGGTGCCGGCTGCCCGCGTGGAAGTCGCGCAGATCCTCGGCGTAGTCGGAGACCTGGGCACGATCCGCGTTGCTGATCGCCTGGGCGCCGATCTTGAACTCCAGCACCAGGATCGCGCTGACGGTCAGCAGCACCGCGTCGATGCGCTTCTCCAGCCGCAGCAGGTCGAATTCCAGCGCCAGGGTCCAGGCGTAGCCATCGCAATGGCGCACGCAATCCTGCAACAGCCGCACCTGGTCCTGCCAGGCGCGGAGCTGGGCGGGCTCGCTGGACAGGCGGCGCGACATTTGGCTGGCGGCCAGGGAATTGGCTACGGCCTCCGGCGTCATCGCCAGCAATTCGGAACCGGTACAGGCGAACCAGGCGCGCATCGCGCCAGCCTAACCGTTTCGCCTCCGTCCTGGCCAGGTGGCCAGCAACATGCTCGCCGTCAGCAGCACGAAGCCCGCGCCATGCACCGCGGAGAATTCCTCGCCCAGGAACCCCACCGCCACCAGCGCCGCCGTCGCCGGCAGAAACGCCGTGAAGATGCCCGCGATGCCGGCCGGTGCGCGCTTCATGCCGGCGTACCACAGCAGCAGGCAGATCACGCTGGTGGTCAGGCTGTGGAACACCAGCAGCAGCGCCACATCTGGTGCCGCCAAGGCTGCCACGCTGCCCAGCACCGGCAGGCAGAAGGGCAGCAGCAGCAGCACGGAAAAGCCCTGCATCCACAGGCTGGCCGTCACCACAGGCACGCGGCCGGCGATACGCTTGGCCAGCAGCACATACATCGCCTCCCCGCAAACCCCGCCGAAGACCAGCAGATTGCCGAGCATGTTGCCGGCACCCTCCGCCCCGGTGCGGGCCAGGGTGATCGCGCCCATGCCGAAAGCCGCCAGCGCCACCGCTGCCCATTGCCGCGGCGGCAGAACCTCGCGCAGCCACACCGCGCTGCCGATGGCGACCACCGCGGGCAGGGTGGCCAGCACCAGCCCCGCCTCCAGCGCCGTGGTCAGCCGCAGCCCGGCGAGCAGCCCGGCATTGTAGATCACCGTGCCGAAGGCCGCCTGCCAGGCCAGGTTCCACAGGGTTCGCCGGTCGGGCCGCACGCCGCCTTCCATGGCGCGTGCCAGCGGCCACAGCACCAGCACCGCCAGCGCGCAGCGCAGCCCGGCGATCATCGGGATGGGCAGGCTGGCCGCGAGCAGCTTCGCCACGCCAACATTGGCGCCGACCAGCGCCATGGAGGCGGCGAGCTGCGCGTAGGCCGTCAGCACGCTACCCCTCGGCCTCCCGCTTGAAGGGCGACATTTCGGCCAGCGCCTCGATCTCCGCCAGCATCGCCGGCCGCTCCCGGTCGAGGAAATCGGCAATGGCGCGGCGCAGGCCGGGGTGCTGGATCCAATGCGCGGAGTAGGTCGGCACCGGCAGGTAGCCGCGCTGGATCTTGTGCTCGCCCTGCGCGCCAGCCTCGACGCGGGGCAGCTTGTGCTCGATGGCGAAGTCGATGGCGCGGTAGTAGCACAGCTCGAAATGCAGGAAGGGCGCCTCCACCAGGCACCCCCAGTTGCGGCCATACAGCGCATCCGCCCCCAGCAGGTTCAGCGCGCCGGCCACCGGTTCGCCGTCCTGTTCGGCCACCATCAGCACGACCTTGTCGCCCAGCCGCTCACCCAGCAGCGGCCAGAAGGACTTCTTCAGATAGGCGCTGCGGCCCCATTTCTTGTCGGAGGTCGAGACGTAGAAGCGGTGAAACGCTTCCCAGTGCCGGGGCGTGATCTCATGGCCGCGCAGCGTCTTCAGCACGAAGCCGGATTGCTCGGCATCGCGGCGCTCGCGCTTGATCTGCTTGCGCTTGCGGCTGGACAGGGCGGCGAGGAAATCCTCGAAACTCGCATAGCCCGCATTGGACCAGTGGAATTGCGTGCCGATGCGTTGCAGCCAGCCGGCCGCGCCCAGCGCCTCCCATTCCTCGGGCGTGCAGAAGGTGCAGTGGACGGAGGACAGGTCGAGCTGTCCGCAGGCCTGCACCAGCCCCTGCGCCAGGGCTTCCACGCCGATGTTCGCATCCGGCCGCACCAGCAGCCGCTTCCCGGGCACCGGGCTGAACGGCGCTGCCACCTGCAACTTCGGGTAGTAGCGGCCGCCGGCCCGCTCATAGGCATCGGCCCAGCCATGGTCGAAGACGTATTCGCCCTGGGAATGCGCCTTGGCATAGCAGGGTGCGCAGGCCAGCAGCTTTCCGGCCTCGTCGCGCAGCGCGGCATGCTGCGGCAGCCAGCCACTGCGCCCGCCGGTGCTGCCGGATTCCTCCAGCGCCAGCAGGAAGGCGTGGCTGACGAAGGGGTTTGCGTCACCGGCGCAGGCATCCCACTCCAGCGGCGGGATTTCCGCGATGGCGCGGTGCAGGGACAGGCTGAGTTCGGGCATGCCGCTCAAGGTTGGGCGTGCCCGCCGCGGGGCAATGCCGGCTGCCGCAATGCCACAACTCCTTTGAAAGGGCCGAGGCCGAGCATCAGCCTCTCAGGCGATCTCGAACATGCCTTCGACTTCCACCGCGGCATCGCCGGGCAGGGAGGGGACGCCGATGGTGCTGCGCGCATGCCGCCCGGCCTCGCCGAACACCGCCACCGCCAGGTCGGAGGCGCCATTCATCACCAGCGCATGCTGCGTGAAATCCGGCCCGCAGGCGATGAAGCCGCCGAGGCGCACCACGCGCTTCACCCGGTCCAGATCCCCCACCGCCGCCTTCACCTGCGCCACCAGATTGATGAAGCAGGTCCGCGCGGCGGCCTGCCCCTCCTCAATGGAAACCCCCGCGCCAAGCTTGCCGGTGGTGCTGATCTTGCCCTCCACCAGCGGGATCTGGCCGGAGACGACCAGCAGGTTCCCCACCTGGTTGAAGCCGATGTAGTTCGCCACCGGCGCGGGCGCCTGCGGCAGGGTGATGCCGAGTTTTGCGAGGTTGGCGTCAACGGTGCCGGGCATGGAGGGGTCCTTTTTCTAAAGCCAGGGTCGCGTGGGCCGATGCCCCCACCCCGTCCCTGCCCCGCTGCGCAGGGGAGGGAGAATATGGCGCGTCCCTCCCCCGCCTGCGGGGGAGGGTCAGGGTGGGAGCGTCGACTGCGCCCCCTCTACCCCACCAGCTTCAACTGCCGCCGCCGCACGCGCGGCGATGGGGCGGAGGGCAGGTCCATCGGCAGCAGGGGAAGCTGTTCCGCCGCATGGCCCGTCGCATCCGGCGCGCAATCCTCCTCGGACGGATCGCCGAGGTCGCGCCGGCCGAGATAATCCAGCGCGAGCCGGCGGAAGGCCCAGTCCAGCACCGATGTCGCACGGCGAATGGCGGGGTCGCCCTCCACCGCGCCGGCCGGGCCGAAGCGGGTATAGGCATAGGCCTCGATGAAGCTGTCGAGCTTCACGCCGGAGGCCAGCCCGATCGAGACCGCCTGCAGCATCGCATCCATCAGGCTGCGATAGGCGGCGGATTCCTTGGTGAGGGCGATGGTGACCTCGGAGAGCCTTCCCTGCTGGTCCTCCGCCGTCCGCAGCACCACCTTGTGCCCGCCCACCGAGACCCGCCAAACGGAGCCGGAGGGACGCAGCGGCTGGGTTGCCACACGGTCCGGCAGCGGCGGCGCAGCGCGGGCGGGTGCGGCTTCCGCCACCGGCATGGGCGGCGACAGGTGCAGGAAAGGCGCGGCGGCCTGCGCCATGGCGCGCCACTCCGTATCCGGCACCGGGGCGAGCAGCGTCTCCGCCGCCGCGCGGCCGATGCGCAGCGCGGCACGGCTCGGCACCTCCGCCACCCAGCCATGCTGGTCCAGCGCCAGGCGGGTGGCGCCAGGGGCGGGGGCGAGGCCGCCGGTTTCCGCACCGAGCAGGGCTTCGACAGCATCGGGCATGGCCAGCGCCACCAGCGCCTGGTGCCGAAGCCCCAGGCTGGCGGCGGCTTCATGCAGCGCCGCGCGCGCGGCCTCGGCCAGGCCGGGCACCACCGTGGCGCCGGGCGGCGGCGGCGCGAACAACGCCAGCGGTTCGCGGGCGCCAAGCAGCTCCGCCAGCCGGCCCGATTCGGCCTCGGCCGCGCCACGCGTCAGGGCGGCGATGGCAGCCCCCACGGCGCGCGCCTCCGCGCTGCCGTAGCGCAGGCCGAGGCTGGCCAGCAGCCCGGCGAGATCGGCGAAGCCGACGCACAGCCGCGGCGCCTTGGCACCGGTCCAGATATCCAGCGCCCGCACCGCCAGCGCCACGGCGGCGGCGTAGCCCGGGGCATCGAAGCCACCCTCGGCATCCAGGAACGCGGGCAGGTTCAGCACGAAGCGGGCGCCGCCCCGAGCCTCGCCGCGCCAGATCGCGGCACCCGGCGCGCCGCGCCGGGCCAGCAGCAGGGCGCGTAACGCATGGGCGAAGCCGTCCTGCGCCGCCGCATCGGCCAGTACGCCGAGTTCGCGCCCGCGCAGCGCCAGGCGGCTGATCCAGCCTTCCGCCAGCTTCGGGAACACCACCGGGCCACTGCCCGGGGCCAGCGCGGCCAGTGCCTCCGCCGCCTGTTCATCCCAGGCGACGGGCAGGGCGATCGGGCGGGGGGCGGCATCGGGGTCCGGCGCGGCGCGCACGCGCCACAGCCCAACCTGATCCCACAGCGTTCCGGCGCGTATTGTCATGGCCGGAGCCTAGAGGCCCTGGTGGCCCGGCGGAAGCCGTATCTGGTGGGCGAATGTGCCGCAACACGCAACATCCTGTGGACAACATGGGGTTTTGCGTGGCCGGGCCGGTTGTGCGAAACTGCCATCCCCTGCACATGCCGGGGCGGCCTTCTCCCAGGCCAAGACCAAGGACCGCACATGTCGCTGATGATGCGCCTGACCACCGCCCTGTCCGGTCGCAAGATCGGTACGGATCGCTTCGGCAACACCTACTACGAGTCCCGGCGGGACTATTTGCAATACGGCCGCAAGCGCCGTTGGGTGATGTTCGCCGGCGCCCCGGACCCGACCTCC
Source organism: Falsiroseomonas sp. (assembly GCF_030695085.1). GTDB lineage: Bacteria > Pseudomonadota > Alphaproteobacteria > Acetobacterales > Acetobacteraceae > Falsiroseomonas. Next base: position 16,049 of record NZ_JAUYTS010000163.1, read on the forward strand.
GTCCCTCCGGAATGGCATGGCTGGCTGCACCACACCGCCGCCACCGCGATGTCGGAGGAAAAGCGCTATCCCTGGATCGCCGAGCATCGTCCGAACCCGACCGGCACCGCGCTGGCCTGGCACCCCGCTGGCCATGATTATTCCGGCGGCCGCCGTCAGGTGACGACCGGCGATTACGAAGCCTGGACCCCGGGATCCTGATGAACCGCCTGAACCGGATTTCGCATCCATGAAGGGTCGTTCCTTCTCCGAGGTCATGGCTGGCGCCCTGGTCCTGCTGGTGACCGCCGGCTTCCTGTTCTACGCGCTGAACAACAGCGGTCGCAGCGGCTTCTCCGGCCCCGGCGTGACCTTGTCCGCGAAGTTCGACCGGATCGATGGGCTGGCGCCCGGTGCCGATGTGCGCGTGGCGGGCGTGAAGGTCGGCAGCGTGGTGGATCAGCGGATCGACCCGCAGAGCTTCCTCGCCGTGCTGACCATGCGGATCGATGGCAGCCTCCAGATCCCCTCCGACAGCTCCGCTGAGATTGCCAGCGAGGGGCTGCTCGGTGGGCGCTTCGTCTCGCTCGTGCCCGGCGGGTCGGACCGCATCCTGGCCAATGGCGGGGAGATCACCATCACCCAATCCGCCATCAGCCTGGAAAGCCTGCTGGGCCGGTTCATCTTCTCGATGACCGAGGCCCCCTCCGCCGCGACCAACCGCGGCGCGGCCGAACCCACCCTGCCGAGCCTCGGCACTCCTGCCCAGCCATGAGCCTGGAGCCGCCGGCGATTTGGCCCGGCCCGGATGGCGCGCCACTATCCTGCCGGGAGAAGCTGAAGGTGCTGGCCGAGAACCACCGCGAAGCCGCCCAGGTGCTGCGCGACGCCTTCGAGGATGCCGTGCTGATGGGGGTGGATGAGGCCGCGATGCGGCAGGTGCTGGCCGATCTGGTGGCCGCCTTGCCAAGCCCGAAGCGGCCCTGATGCGCCCATCTTCAACGGCTGTGGTACGGGGCCGCCGCGGGTGCTTCGGCCGGGCCGCCGGCATGATCCTGGCCTTCCTGCTGTTCGCCACACCGGCCCTCGCCCAGGAATGGCAGCCGCGCCGGCTTGCCGTGCTGCAGGCGCTGGACAAGGTGACCGCGCGCATCACCGTGCTACGCGCCGCGCTGAACCAGCCGGAGCGTTTCGGCAGCCTGACCATCACCGTCCGCGCCTGCCATGGCCGCCCGCCGGATGAGGTGCCGGATGCCGCGGCCTGGATGGAGATCAGCGACAGCCGTCTGCCGGCGGAGCAGAACCCGGTGTTCCGCGGCTGGATGTTCGCCGAGGCGCCCGGCGTGAACATGCTGCTGCACCCGGTCTATGACATCCGCATCCTGGAGTGCCAGGCGCAGCCGTAAGCCGTCTCAGGTCAGGCGGTATCGCCTGGCGCGTGGGACAATTGGCCCAGGCGGTGGATCTCCACCATCACCGCCTCCGGCGCCACGGCGTCCTGCCAGACACCCTGTTCCTCCACCGCTTCCGACAGCAGCCGCTTATAGGCCTGGCGCGGCACTTCCCGGCAGCCGAACTGCGCCAGGTGGGCGGTCTGGAACTGCGCGTCCAGCAGGGTGAAGCCGAACAGCCGCAGCCGTGCGACCAGATGCACCAGCGCGACCTTGGAGGCATCGCGCGCGCGGCTGAACATGCTCTCCCCGAAGAAGGCGCCGCCGAGCGCCACGCCATATAGCCCGCCGGCGAGCTGCGGCCCGCCTTCGCCCGGCAGCCAGGCCTCCACCGAATGGGCGTGGCCCATGCGGTGCAGGGCGCCGAACAGACGCTCGATCTCCGGGTTGATCCAGGTATCCTCCCGCCCCTCACCGGGGGCGGCGCAGGCGGAGATGACGCCGTGGAAGTCCTGGTTGGTGGTGATGGTATAGGCGCCGGACAGCACGGTGCGGCGCAGCCGGCGCGGCAGGTGGAAGCGGTCCAGCGGCAATACGCCGCGCTGCTCCGGGTCCAGCCAGTACAGCCGGTCGCCCCGCCGCGTCTCGGCCATGGGGAACAGCCCCGCCCGGTAGGCGCGGAGCATCAGGTCGGGGGTGATTTCGAACTGGCGTCTGCTCACCCCCGCAATATGCGGCATTCACTGCGGCATCGCGAGGGCAGCCTGTTTCACCGCATGTCAGGAAACGTGGCTAGTCCTGGTTGCCGCCCTGGCGCGCGACGAACTTCTCCAGCCAATGGATGGTGTAGTCGCCGGACTGGAATTCGGGGTCGGCCACGATCCGCTGGTGCAGCGGCAGCGTGGTCTTGATGCCGGAGATCACCATCTCCGCCAGCGCCCGCTTCAGGCGCGCGATCGCTTCGGCCCGCGTCTGGCCATGCACCACCAGCTTGGCCACCAGGCTGTCGTAGTTCGGTGGCACGGTGTAGCCGGAATACAACGCGCTATCGACCCGCACGCCGAGCCCGCCCGGGGCGTGGTACATGTCCACCCGGCCAGGGTTCGGCACGAAGGTGTCCGGGTCTTCCGCCGTGATGCGGCATTCGATGGCGTGGCCGGAGAAGCGGATCTCGTCCTGGGTGTAGCCGAGCTTCTCGCCAGCGGCGACGCGAAGCTGTTCCTTCACCAGATCGACGTTGCAGACCATCTCCGTCACCGGGTGTTCGACCTGCAGGCGGGTGTTCATCTCGATGAAGGCGAACTGGCCGTCCTGCCACAGGAACTCCAGCGTCCCGGCATTGCGGTAGCCGAGCTGGCGCAGGCCCTTGGTGACCTGCGCGCCCAGCGCATCGCGCTCATCCGCCGTCAGCACCGGGCTGCCGGCTTCCTCGACCAGCTTCTGATGGCGGCGCTGCAGGGAACAGTCGCGCTCGCCGAAATGCACGACATTGCCGTGCATGTCCGCCATGACCTGCAGCTCGATATGCCGCGGGCGGTCCAGATACTTTTCCATATAGACGCTGTCATCGCCGAAGGCGGCCTTGGATTCCGTGCGCGCGACGCGCCAGGCTTCCTCCAGCTCATCCGCCGAACGCGCCACCTTCATGCCGCGCCCGCCACCACCGGCGGCGGCCTTGATCAGCACCGGGTACAGGATCTCCTCGGCCACCGCGCGAGCTTCCTCGAAGCTGTCCAGCGCGCCGGCGGAGCCGGGCACCAGCGGCACGCCGAGCGAGCGCATGGCGTCCTTGGCCGCGATCTTGTCGCCCATCATGCGGATATGGGCGGCCGTCGGGCCGATGAAGGCCAGGCCGTGCGCTTCCACCATCTCGGCGAAATTGGCGTTCTCGGAGAGGAAGCCGTAGCCGGGGTGGATCGCCTCCGCCCCGGTAATCGCCGCAGCCGAGAGAATCGCCGCCATGTTCAGGTAGCTGTCGCGGGCCGAGGGCGGGCCGATGCAGACGCTCTCATCCGCCAGCCGCACATGCATCGCGGTATTGTCCGCGGTGGAGTGCACGGCGACGGTGCGGATGCCCATTTCCTG
>NZ_JAUYTS010000190.1 GCF_030695085.1 Falsiroseomonas sp.
GAGCGCGCCGGCTTCGAGGTGCGCGACGTGCACCCGACGCATTACGGCCGCATCTGCCCGATCGAGACGCCGGAAGGCCCGAATATCGGACTGATCAACTCGCTCGCGACCTTTGCCAAGGTGAACAAGTACGGCTTCATCGAGACGCCCTACCGCCTGGTGAAGGAAGGCAAGGTCACCGGCGCGCCACGCTACCTCTCCGCGATGGAGGAGGAGCGTCTGGTCGTCGCCCAGGCGGATGCGGAACTGGATGAGGACGGCAACTTCAAGGCGGAGCTGGTCTCCGTGCGCGATGGCGGCGACTTCCGGCTGGTGAAGCCGGAGGAAGTGACGGCGATCGACGTCTCGCCGAAGCAGCTGGTTTCCGTCGCCGCGGCGCTGATCCCGTTCCTCGAGAACGACGACGCGAACCGCGCGCTGATGGGCTCCAACATGATGCGCCAGGCGGTGCCGCTGATCCAGGCGGACGCCCCGCTGGTCGGCACCGGCATGGAAGCGGCGGTGGCCCGCGACAGTGGTGCTACGATCGTGGCGAAGCGCGATGGCGTGGTGGACAGCATCGACGGCGCGCGCATCGTAGTGCGGGCGACGGGCGATGACGGCACGACGCGCGGCGTCGATATCTACCGGCTGCGCAAGTTCATGCGTTCCAACCAGTCCACCTGCATCAACCAGCGCCCGCTGGTGAAGGTGGGCGACCGCTGCAACGCCGGCGACATCATCGCCGACGGCCCGTCCACCGAATTCGGTGAGCTGGCGCTGGGCCGCAATGCCCTGGTCGCCTTCATGCCGTGGAATGGCTACAACTTCGAAGACAGCATCCTGATCAGCGAGCGCATCGCGCGCGACGACGTCTTCACCTCGATCCATATCGACGAGTTCGAGGTGAACGCCCGCGATACCAAGCTGGGCCAGGAGGAAATCACCCGCGACATTCCGAATGTGGGTGAAGAAGCGCTGCGCAACCTCGACGAGGCCGGCATCGTCTATATCGGTGCGGAAGTGCAGCCGGGCGACATCCTGGTCGGCAAGGTGACGCCGAAGGGCGAGAGCCCGATGACACCTGAGGAAAAACTGCTCCGCGCCATTTTCGGCGAGAAGGCTTCCGATGTGCGCGACACCTCGCTGCGGCTGCCGCCGGGCGTGGCCGGCACCATCGTCGATGTCCGCGTGTTCAGCCGCCGCGGCGTCGACAAGGACGAGCGCGCCATGGCGATCGAGCGCGCCGAGATCGAGCGCCTGGCGAAGGACCGTGACGACGAGAAGGCGATCCAGGAGCGCAGCTTCCACTCGCGGCTGCGCGAGCGGCTGCTGAACCGCAAGGCATCCGGTGGCTTCCGCGGCGTGAAGGCCGGGACGGAGATCACCGACGAGGTGCTGGAGCAGTTCGCCAAGCAGACCTGGCGCCAGATCGGCGTGCAGGACGATGCGGCGATGGCCGAGATCGAGGGCATCAAGCGCGAGTTCGACGCGGCGGTCGAGCGCTTGCAGAAGCGCTTCGAGAGCAAGGTCGACAAGCTGCAGCGCGGCGACGAACTGCCGCCCGGCGTGATGAAGATGGTCAAGGTGTTCGTCGCGGTGAAGCGCAAGCTGCAGCCGGGCGACAAGATGGCCGGCCGTCACGGCAACAAGGGCGTCGTATCTCGTGTGGTTCCGATCGAGGACATGCCGTTCCTGGAGAACGGCCAGCCGGTCGACCTGGTGCTGAACCCGCTGGGCGTGCCGTCGCGCATGAATGTCGGGCAGATCCTCGAGACCCATCTGGGCTGGGCCTGCGCCAATATCGGCCGCCAGATCGGCGACCTGGTCGAGGAGTATCGCCGCGGCGGTGCGATGCGCGAGGAGCTGATCACCAAGCTGCGCGAGGCCTATCCGGACGAGACGATCAAGAACGAGATCGATCCGATGGATGACGACCAGCTGATCGAGCTCTGCGAGAACCTGAAGAAGGGCGTCGCCATTGCGACGCCGGTCTTCGACGGTGCGCGCATGGCGGACATCGAGGGCATGCTGACCAAGGCGGGCCTCGACAAGTCCGGCCAGTCCTGGCTGACGGATGGCCGTTCGGGCGAGCGCTTCGAGCGCAAGGTCACGGTCGGCTACATCTACATGCTGAAGCTGCACCACCTGGTGGACGACAAGATCCACGCGCGTTCCATCGGCCCGTACTCGCTGGTCACCCAGCAGCCGCTGGGCGGCAAGGCGCAGTTCGGTGGACAGCGCTTCGGCGAAATGGAGGTCTGGGCGCTCGAGGCCTATGGCGCCGCCTACACGCTGCAGGAAATGCTGACGGTGAAGTCGGACGACGTCTCGGGCCGCACCAAGGTCTATGAGGCCATCGTGCGCGACCAGGACAATTTCGAAGCCGGCGTTCCGGAATCCTTCAACGTGCTGGTGAAGGAACTGAAGTCGCTCGGCCTGAATGTCGACCTCGAGAACCGTCCGACCTGATCGGCTGTTCTGACTCCCCCGCGCCGGTTTCGGCTGGCGCGGGTCTCTCCCTTTTCGTGGCGCGAGGCCTCGGGCTGACGCGCCGGACGGAGTGGACCAAATGAACGAACTGATGAAGATCCTGGGCCAGACCGGCCAGCAGATGACCTTCGATCAGATCCGCATCTCGATCGCCTCACCGGAGCAGATCCGCTCCTGGTCCTATGGTGAGATCAAGAAGCCGGAGACGATCAACTACCGTACCTTCAAGCCGGAGCGTGACGGCCTGTTCTGCGCGCGCATCTTCGGGCCGATCAAGGACTACGAGTGCCTGTGCGGCAAGTACAAGCGCATGAAGTTCCGCGGCATCATCTGCGAGAAGTGCGGCGTGGAGGTGACGCTGGCCAAGGTGCGCCGTGAGCGCATGGGCCATATCGAGCTGGCCAGCCCGGTCGCGCATATCTGGTTCATGAAGTCCCTGCCTTCGCGCGTCGGCCTGATGGTCGACATGTCGCTGAAGGAGCTGGAGAAGGTCCTGTACTTCGAATCCTATGTGGTTCTGGAGCCGGGCCTGACCGACCTCAAGCTGCACCAGCTGCTGACCGAGGACCAGTTCCAGAACAAGCAGGACGAGTTCGGCGAGGACGCCTTCAGCGTCGGCATCGGCGCGGAAGCGGTGAAGCAGATGCTCGCCGCCATCGACCTGCAGAAGGAAGCCGCCCAGCTTCGTGCCGACCTCAAGGAGACGACGTCCGAGGCCAAGCGCAAGAAGCTGGTGAAGCGCCTGAAGATGCTGGAGAGCTTCGGAGAGGGCGGTGCCCGTCCGGAGTGGATGATCCTCGACGTCGTCCCGGTGATCCCGCCCGAGCTGCGCCCGCTGGTGCCGCTGGATGGTGGCCGCTTCGCGACCTCCGACCTGAACGACCTGTATCGCCGCGTCATCAACCGCAACAACCGCCTGAAGCGGCTGATCGAGTTGCGCGCGCCGGACATCATCGTGCGCAACGAGAAGCGCATGCTGCAGGAGGCCGTGGACGCGCTGTTTGACAATGGCCGCCGCGGCCGCGCCATCACGGGTGCGAACAAGCGCCCACTGAAGTCGCTGTCCGACATGCTGAAGGGCAAGCAGGGCCGCTTCCGGCAGAACCTGCTCGGCAAGCGCGTCGACTATTCCGGCCGTTCGGTCATCGTGGTGGGTCCGGAGCTGAAGCTGCACCAGTGCGGCCTGCCGAAGAAGATGGCGCTGGAGCTGTTCAAGCCGTTCATCTACTCGAAGCTCGAGAAGTACGGCCACGCCACCACCATCAAGGCCGCCAAGCGGATGGTGGAGAAGGAGCGTCCCGAGGTGTGGGACATCCTCGAGGAGGTGATCCGCGAGCACCCGGTGTTGCTGAACCGCGCGCCGACGCTGCACCGACTGGGCATCCAGGCCTTCGAGCCGACGCTGGTCGAGGGCAAGGCGATCCAGCTGCACCCGCTGGTCTGCACCGCCTTCAACGCGGATTTCGACGGCGACCAGATGGCGGTGCATGTGCCGCTGTCCCTGGAAGCGCAGCTCGAAGCCCGCGTGCTGATGATGTCCACCAACAACATCCTCAGCCCGGCGAATGGCAAGCCGATCATCGTGCCGTCGCAGGACATCGTGCTGGGCCTGTATTACCTCTCGCTCGAGACGCCCGAGTTCAAGGTGGCGGAGGAGCAGAAGGCGCCGGCCTATGCCTCGATCGGTGAGATCGAGCAGGCGCTGGCGGCTGGCGTGATCAACCTGCACAGCAAGATCCGCGCGCGCCGCAAGGCCGCCGACAAGGACGGCAATATCGTCACCGAGCGTGCGGTGACGACGGCCGGGCGTATGTTCATGGGTGCGCTGCTGCCGCTGCACCCGGCCGTGCCCTTCAGCCTGATCAACCGCCAGCTGACCAAGAAGTCGATCTCGGACGTCATGGACGCGGTGTATCGTCACTGTGGCCAGAAGGAGTCGGTGATCTTCGCCGACCGCCTGATGGGTCTCGGCTTCAAGCACGCCGCGATGGCCGGCATTTCCTTCGGCAAGGATGACATGGTCATCCCCGAGACGAAGGACGCCATGATCAACGGCACCAAGGATCAGGTGAAGGAGTTCGAGCAGCAGTATCTTGACGGCCTGATCACTGCCGGCGAGCGCTACAACAAGGTGGTCGACGCCTGGTCGCGATGCACCGAGGAAGTGGCGCAGGCGATGATGAAGGAGATCATGAAGCAGGAGATCGGCAAGCCCGCCAACTCCGTGTGGATGATGTCCCACTCCGGTGCGCGTGGCTCGCCGGCGCAGATGCGCCAGCTGGCCGGCATGCGCGGCCTGATGGCCAAGCCCTCGGGCGAGATCATCGAGCAGCCGATCATCTCCAACTTCAAGGAAGGCCTGACCGTGCTGGAGTACTTCAACTCCACCCACGGCGCCCGCAAGGGCCTGGCCGACACCGCCCTGAAGACGGCGAATTCCGGCTACCTGACCCGCCGCCTGGTGGACGTGGCGCAGGACTGCATCATCGTCGAGGATGATTGCGGCACCGAGCGCGGCATCACCGTGCGGGCCGTGATGGATGGCGGCGAGACCGTTTCCTCCCTGTCCGAGCGCATCCTGGGCCGGACGACGCAGGAGAATGTCATCGACCCGGCCGATGGCCAGGTGCTGGTAAAGATCGGCACGCTGGTCGAGGAGCCGGAGGCCGAGCTCATCGAGAAGGCCGGCGTGGAGGCGGTGAAGATCCGCTCCGTGCTGACCTGTGATGCACGGGTTGGCGTCTGCGCCATGTGCTACGGGCGCGACCTCGCGCGCGGTACGCCGGTGAACACCGGTGAAGCCGTGGGCGTGATCGCGGCGCAGTCGATCGGCGAGCCGGGCACCCAGCTCACCATGCGTACCTTCCACATCGGTGGCGCGGCGCAGCGCGGCGCGGAAACCTCCGCGGTAGAGGCGATTGCCGATGGCACGGTGAAGTTCCTGAACCGCCAGGTCGTCATCAACAGCTCCAACGCCACGATCGTCATGAGCCGCAACTGCGAGGCGGTGCTGTATGACGTGAACGGGCGCGAGCGCGGCCGCAACCGCGTACCCTACGGCGCGCGGCTGCTGCTGGAGGAGGGTGAGACCGTCACGCGCGGCCAGAAGCTGGCCGAGTGGGACCCCTTCACCCTGCCGATCATCACGGAGCGCCAGGGCAAGGTCGAATTTGCCGACATGCTCGAGAACATCACCTTGATGGACCGCACCGACGAGGTGACGGGCCTCAGCTTCAAGGAGGTGGTCGAGTACAAGTCGACCGGCCGTGGCGCCGATCTGCGCCCGCGCCTGATCCTGCGCGATGTGCGGGGCGAGGTGGTGAAGCGCGAGAATGGTTCGGAGGCGATCACCTTCCTGCCGCCGGGCTCGATTCTCTCGATCGAGAACGGCAAGGAAGTGGCCGCCGGCGACGTGATTGCCCGTATGCCGCGCGAATCCTCCAAGACCCGCGACATCACCGGCGGTCTGCCGCGGGTGGCGGAGCTGTTCGAGGCGCGGCGCCCGAAGGACGCGGCGATCATCGCCGATGTCGATGGGCGAGTGGAATTCGGCAAGGACTACAAGGCCAAGCGGCGCATCCTGGTGGTGCCGGAGCAGGTGGGTGACGAGCCCTCCACGCCCCGGGAATACCTGGTGCCGAAGGGCAAGCATGTGTCCGTGCAGGAAGGCGACTATGTGAAGGCCGGTGACCCGCTGGTGGACGGCCCGCGCGTGCCGCATGACATTCTGCGAGTGCTGGGCGTTGAAGCCCTGGCCAACTACCTCGTGAATGAAGTGCAGGACGTGTACCGACTGCAGGGCGTGAAGATCAACGATAAGCACATCGAAGTCATCGTCCGGCAGATGCTGCAGAAGGTCGAGATCCTGGATCCGGGTGACACGACCTATCTGGTGGGCGAGACGGTCGAGCGAATCGAGTTCGAGATCGAGAACGAGAAGCGCCTGGCCGCCAAGGAACGTCCTGCGCGCGCTGAGCCGGTGCTGCAGGGCATCACCAAGGCATCGCTGCAGACCACCTCCTTCATCTCCGCAGCCTCCTTCCAGGAGACGACGCGGGTGCTGACGGAGGCGGCGACGGCGGGCAAGGTGGATAACCTGATGGGTCTGAAGGAAAACGTGATCGTCGGGCGCCTGATCCCGGCCGGCACGGGGTCCGTCATGAACAAGCTGCGCGCCGTGGCGGCGCAGCGTGACCGGGGGCGCCTGCCGGTCGCCCCGACCCCGCTGGCCGGGCCTGCCCGGGCGGCGGAATAGCAGGCGGATGGTGCCCCTTCACCGTGTTGGGGCACCACTTCGCTTGACTCAACCAAGGGCGCCGGATATTAGGCGCGACCTTGGTCGGAGATGGCGCAGTCTGCGCTGACACGGCCAGGCTGATATTGGTCTCCAGCGACGCGCTTCCGGCACCGCTCTCCTCATGGAGAGCCTAGACCGGGGGTCGGACAGGTGCCCGCAGGGAATGCCACTTGGCATTTCACGCGGGCCGTCCTGTTTGCGGCGCAGGGGGGACGAGACGAGCACGAAGGGGCGTCATGCCGACGATCAACCAGCTCATCGCCCAGGGGCGTGAGCCTATCGCGAAGCGGAACAAGGTTCCGGCCCTGCAGGGCAGCCCGCAGAAGCGGGGCGTCTGCACGCGCGTCTACACGACCACACCGAAGAAGCCGAACTCGGCGCTTCGTAAGGTCGCCAAGGTGCGTCTGACGAATGGCTACGAGGTGGTGAGCTACATCCCCGGCGAGGGCCACAACCTGCAGGAGCACTCTGTTGTGCTGATCCGCGGTGGTCGCGTGAAGGACCTTCCGGGCGTCCGCTACCACATCCTGCGCGGCGTGCTCGACACGCAGGGCATCGCGAAGCGTCGTCAGCGCCGGTCGCTGTACGGCGCGAAGCGTCCGAAGTGAGGAACTGAGAGATGTCGCGCCGCCATAGCGCCACCAAGCGCGAAGTCCTGCCGGACCCCAAGTTCGGTGACCTCGTGCTGTCCCGTTTCATGAACGTGCTGATGTACGACGGCAAGAAGAGCACCGCCGAGGGCATCGTCTATGCCGCGATGGACACTCTGCGCCGCCGTGGCGGTGCGAATGCCGACCCGCTGGGCGTGTTCCACCAGGCGATGGACAATGTGAAGCCGGCCGTTGAGGTCCGCTCGCGTCGCGTCGGTGGTGCGACCTACCAGGTCCCCGTCGAGGTCCGGCCGGAGCGCCGCCAGGCATTGGCGATCCGCTGGCTCATCGACAGCGCCCGCAAGCGCGGCGAGCACACGATGGAAGACCGCCTGTCCGCGGAGCTGATGGATGCCGCGAACAACCGTGGCTCTGCCGTCAAGAAGCGCGAAGACACGCACCGTATGGCCGAAGCCAACAAGGCTTTCAGCC